>CAZURA010000011.1:0-65287 GCA_964622985.1 uncultured Bacteroides sp.
ATTGCTCCGGCTTATGCTTTTTAAACATAGGAACTAAATTCTGGGGGTTATTTTACTTGTACCCCGGGCAACCGTTCAGGCTGTGTATGATTCGGTCATAGCAGAGCTGAATATTGCCATTGATCTGTTACCCGAGGAGAATGGGGCGTATGCGAATGTGTGGGCGGCAAAAGCCTACCTGGCAAAGGTCTATTTCCAGATGAATGATTTCGACAATGCTTATGCGCTGGCCAATGACATTATTGAGAACGGAGGATTCTCGCTTAACAGCAATGTGCAGGACCGCTTTGCCACCCCCAATTCGATGGAGGCTATTTTTGAATTGCAGAGTACTTCAGCTGGAAATAATTCAGCCGGAGCCCTGGTGGGCAATTACCGCCAGGATGCGGCGGGAAATCCCGGATTCCATCCTTCAGCCGATTTAGTGAACCAGGCACTTGGGGATGACAACGATACCAGGGGTCAGCTGTTTTACAATACGCGGCCTATCAGTAGCAGCGGGGGATTGGAACGTACCTATTGTGCTAAATATGACTACGATTACATGAATGTACCTGTCTGCCATCTATCCGAGATCATTCTTATCAGGGCAGAATCTGCCATTGATAAATCATCTTCTAATTTGCCTCAAGCCATCAGTGATCTGCAGATGATCAGGGACCGGGCATATGGAGAAGGAAACAGAGTGGTGCCTGGAAACAGTAATGCTGAAGAATTACGTAACATGTGTCAGTTTGAAAGAAGATTGGAGATGGCCATGGAGGGTATCCGGATGCATGATCTGAAGCGGACTAAATCGGACGTTCGCGGTCTTTCCTATAATTCCAACAAGCTGGTCTGGCAAATTCCAGACATTGAATCGGCCGGGAACCCGGATATAGTAAAAAATCCCAGCGGTGATTAACAAGGATAAAAATAACCTGCAGATGAAACATCCATATCATATCATTACAATTTTCACAATCCTGGTAATTGCCCTTGTGGCATGCGAACCTGTTGAATATGGAGAGTTGGGGGATCCCTTTTCAAAAATAGAGGGAATTGAAGGTTCCTGGATCGCCACCGAGATCATACAGGTAGATGAGACCGCACTGGCCCAGGGAGGACTCTACACGGAAATGGACCTGACAAACCTCTTCAATTTTTCCAACTACACCATCACATTCCATGTGGATGCAAATAATGCTCCATCTACTTTTACGGTAGCGTCAGGGGGAGCCCCAAGTTTTATCGATACTACCGGTACATGGACATTTGATAATAATGAGCTTCCGGCAGAGGTACTGTATACCCATCCCGACAGTCTCCTGTTTACCAGTAAAATGAGACTGATCGCCCCTCCAAGAGAGCTATCTCCGCTACGAATGAAATTCCAGCGGTTTTCAGGTGGAAAACTGATTGTCAGTTATCAATATACATTAGAAAAGCTAAATCAGTAAAAGAACTACAATGAAGCGATACATTACGATTCCAACCGGGATTCTCCTTTTCTTTTTCTCAGTGGTACTATTTGCCGGTGGAGATCCGCGAGCGACCACTGCTCCAGCTGCATTTCTGGGCAATGAGGAGATCATTATCTATCTCCGGGTACAGGCTACCGACCTGGAAGATGCTGAGGGACCTCTTTATATGGTGTCAGGTGCCAACGGGGGTGAAATGAACATGAACCTGGAGGCGACCAAAGTGGAAGACAACGTGTGGTCTGTGACCATCACTCCCGATGATTACTATGGAGCGGCCGTGGAGACTATAGAGGGCAAGATTTCCGATAACAACGGTACAGAGACCAATGCGTTTTCCTTATCTGTTTTTGATCCGTCGGTCATGGCCGGTGTGATGATGAAGTGGTATCCGGCCACAGCCATTTACTCGGAGAACGTGAGCGTGATTTTCAATTCCACCATGTCTGACCGCGACAACCTGACCGGTGTCGATCCCATCTATATGTGGGCGTGGAATGGTACCGACGGGATTGGGGATGCTGCCTTCCAGGGCAACTGGGCCAGTATAGATGTTTCTGCCATTTGTGAAAAGATCGGTGAGGACCTGTGGAGAAAGGATTTTGTACCTCAGCAATACTGGGATACAGAAAAACCGATGACCGACTTCGGATGTCTGTTCAGAAGCATGGCAGGAGATGCCCAGACAGAGGACCATTTCATTCCTTTGGTGGCACCTCCGGTCACTGAAGTCCCTAAGGTGATCCGTCCCTTCCCTGTGAAATTCACCAAAAAGGATGTATTCACCCTCTACTATGACATGAAGCTGGAGACAAACACAGCATTGAAGAGCGTAACCAACCTCTATTTTGAAACCTCTACCAATGTGGCAGAGGAGAATAATCCGCTTCCCGGAAGCTGGATCATCTATAAACCCCATGAACTGGACCGGGCAAAAATGGCACCTCTGGAAGACAGCATCTATTCCATTCAATTTATTCCGGAAGAATTCTATGATCTCGCTCCTGACTATGAGCTTAAACAACTCAATTTCATCTTCAGGAATAAGGGAGGACTTAAGGCCAGCGAGCAATACTCTATCAAAGTACTACAAGAAGATCCCTATCACTGATTATATATCTATGAACCCATATTCTATTTATTAATCTCTAAATCATTTATTAATCTTTAAACTACTATTATGAGAAATTATTTACAAAAATTTATGCTGCTTGCAGCATTTGTGGCGTTTTCAGGACTGGTTTTCGGCCAGACCTATGTAACGGTACATGTGGTCGATACTTCTAAAACTCTCACTGTAGTGAAAGCCAAAGGGGCTTTCGATGGTTGGGCTACAACGGTAGAGATGACCAAAACAGTAGAAGCTGAAGCCAATGTATTCTCTCTTACTGTCCCGGTTCTCGTTGATGGGGATTATGAATGGGGTGCCATCCAGGATGATGGTTCCGAATGGGGCATCTGGCTTCCCTCGCTGGCCGGATTTGCCAACAATCCTTCCTTTAATGTAACCGGTGGTGTGGTGACCGGGGATACTGTCATAGCATTTGCCGTGCTTGGTCCGGTGGATGTGGTCGTAGCCGTAGATATGAGTTTTGAACTCTCCAAGGGAGGTTTCGATGTAACCACAGACTCCGTGGGAATTGCCGGTAATGTGAATGACTGGTCATTTACCAAGCTTACCAAAGGGGCTACTGACTCTGTTTATTCCGGAACGGTCCAGTGGGGGAACTACCTGGATTATAAATTCCGTAAAAATGACGAGTGGGAAGGTTCATCAAACAGGGGTGTCTTCCTGGATGGGAATACCGATCCTGTTGAGCTGGATACAGTCTGGTACAGCAACATCTCCCCGGCTCCTATCGTAAGCATTAAGAATTATGTAATCGACAGTACTCAGTACTATACTGGTCTGCAATACAAGGGAGAGATTACCGGTTGGGCCAATGTACCCATGTACGATGACGGAACCAATGGGGATGAAGTGGCCGATGACCATGTCTGGACCGTAACCCTGGACAATGTGACTGCAGGGAACAGTTATGAGTGGGGTGCAGTCGATGGAGATGACAACTGGCTGATCGCAGGACCCAATCGCGTGGTGGAAGTGACTATGGAGGGTGTTGCTGTTGGAGATACCTCCTATGTAATTCCTGCATGGGGTACCGTAGGTGTTACATTCATGGTGGATATGAATTGCCATATTAACCTTGAAGTATTTGGTCCCGACTCCTGCATTGATGTCAACATGGATGGTTATCCCCCGGTTCCCATGACCTATGATGGACAGGGTATCTTCTCTGTCACTATTACAAGGTTTGAAGTGGAAGATACGCTGGCTTACACCTACAGGATGGACTGCAAGTTCGGTGGAGACTATGAAGAGTATCCCGGGCCAGACAATAACCGTACCTATGCGGTGGTGGATGGAGAAAATTCAACCGGAGTAGAGCTCTATCAGGATGATATCCTTGGAGAGGGTAACTTCTGTGAGTATGTACCGGGTACCTATGTGAAAGATTCGCAGGCTGAAACTGTTCAGATCTATCCCAATCCGGTACATTCTGAACTGAACGTGGTCAGTGAATTTGAGATCCGTTCCATTGAAGTATTCAGCATTACCGGACAAAAGGTGATGACCCAAAATGCTGTGAATACATATTCACACTATATGAATACTATGGAACTCGAAAGCGGGATCTATATCCTTTCGGTTAGCGGAAGCAACGGAGAGAAGGCGATCACCAAGATTATTAAGAGTGAATAGTTAAATACAATTGGTTTAACCGTGTGACCGGGAATCCCGGTCATGCGGTTTTTTGTTAAAAGAGTGTCATGAGACGATTTTCTGTATTGCTTGCTGCATTGATTTGCACTGCGGTTACCTTGTTCAGTCAGTTGGTAACCACTACTCCTCAAATCCCGGTTGCCGACCAGCCGGTTACTATATATTTTGATGCCACAGAAGGAACAGGGGGGTTGAAAGATTACACCGGGGATGTGTATGCTCATACCGGTGTAATTACTGATCAGAGTACAGGTGGGTCCGATTGGAAATATGTGAAGACCAACTGGGGGGAGAACACGCCGGAAACAAAAATGACACGTGTTTCAGCAAATCTCTATTCGCTGGAGATCTCTCCCAATATTCGTGATTATTACGGCGTTCCCCAATCAGAGACCATCACCCATATGGCTTTTGTATTCAGAAGTTTTGACAACAGCAGAGAGGGAAAAGATACAGGGGCCAAAGACATTTTCGTCGAGGTGTTTGAGGAAGGCTTGCAAGTGACCATTATCAGACCTGAAGATCATGTGATTACCCATCTATTATCGGATGTGGACTTTGAGGCAGCCGCATCAGTGCCGGCTAACCTACAACTTTTTCTGAATTCCGCTGAAATTACAAACAACACCGGCACATCCCTGTTGCATACCTTTAATTTTAATACCCCGGGAGATAACTGGATCAGGGTTACTGCTTCCACTGCGGATATGACAGTTGCCGATTCCGTTTTTGTACATGTGATGTACGATCAGGTGGTAGAACCTGTTCCTGACGGTATCATGGATGGCATAAATTATATAAGCGACCAGAGTGTTCAGCTGGTTCTCCATGCACCAGGAAAGGAACACGTCTTTGTGGTGGGTGACTTTAACGATTGGACACCTCAAACCAGTGCACGGATGGCGAAGGACAATGAGCGTTTCTGGATTACCCTGGAAGATCTTGTACCGGGAAAAGAATATGCTTTTCAATACCTTGTGGATGGTGAAATCACTATAGCTGATCCGTATTCGGAGAAAATCCTGGATCCCTGGAGCGACCAATGGATCTCGCCGGATACCTACCCGGACCTTAAACCATTTCCGGCTGACAAAGCTTCATCGCCCGTAGGTATCATTCAGACAGCACAAACTGAATATGTATGGGATCATAGTGGATTTGTTCCACCTGATCCCGGAAATCTGGTCATTTATGAACTCCTCTTAAGAGACTTTATCCAGACACATGATTGGAAAACCCTTGTGGATTCCCTCGATTATTTCTCCAGGCTGGGTATTAATGCTATTGAACTGATGCCGGTGAATGAATTTGACGGAAACGAGAGTTGGGGTTATAATCCGACATTCTATTTTGCCGCTGACAAATATTATGGTCCGGCTAATGATCTCAAGGCCTTTATTGACTCCTGCCACGGCAGGGGTATTGCCGTGATCACCGATATGGTCCTGAATCATTCCTATGGACCCTCTCCGCTTGTTCAGCTCTATTTAGATCCTTCAACCGGTAAAACCACACCCGAAAATCCCTGGTATAATGTGGATTCTCCAAACCAGGTATTTTCTTGGGGATATGATTTTAACCATGAAAGTCAGGCTACAAAGGATTTTGTTGACAGGGTGAACAGTTTCTGGCTGGAAGAGTATCATGTGGATGGTTTTCGCTTTGATTTCACCAAAGGTTTAACCAATACACCAGGCGATGGCGGAGCCTATGATGCAGCACGGATTGTCATTCTGAAACGAATGGCCGATGAAATATGGAGTGTAAATCCCCAGGCTTATGTCATTCTTGAACACTTCGCAGACAATAATGAAGAAAAAGAACTCTCCAATTACGGCATGATGCTCTGGGGCAACACCAATTACAATTACAATGAGGCCACCATGGGATACCATGATGGTGGAAAATCAGATTTCAGCTGGATATCTTACAAGAAGCGCGGTTGGAACGATCCTCATGTGGTAGGTTATATGGAGAGCCACGACGAAGAGCGCCTGATGTATAAAAACTTGACGTATGGTAATGGATCGGGCAACTACAACATACGAAATCTTCAAACAGCTCTTGAAAGAATGGAGCTTGCCGGGGCATTCTATTTCACGATCCCGGGACCAAAGATGATCTGGCAGTTCGGTGAGCTGGGATATGATTTTAGTATCGATTATGACTGCAGGGTATGTAACAAACCCATACGATGGGACTATTATGATGAGGTAAGCCGGGAAAAGTTATACCAGGTGTGGTCTTCACTTATCCATCTGAAAAGAGAGGAACCCGCATTTGAATCAGCCGATTTTAACCTCATTGCGTCCGGTGCAACAAAACGAATTGAGATCAATCATGCCGACATGGATGTGAGGATTATCGGAAATTTCGATGTGGTGGCACAACCGGTCAGTCCCTCATTCAGTCAGCAGGGCCGGTGGTATGACTTTTTCAGTGGTGACAGTCTGGAGGTAACCGATGTAAACGGACAGGTCTCGCTGGAGCCCGGTCAATTTCGCATATATACCACCAGGAGGCTGAACAAACCTGAAATTACTGCCAGTATTGGAGAATATGACCGGTATAAAGCCGGATTCCGTGTCTACCCCAATCCGGTTGTCGACATCCTGTATATGGAATCCGTTTCGGAAGATGCTGTAATTACTCTATTCGATATGAACGGAAGGATGGTTCTGGAACGCGACCTTCAAAGCCATCAGAGTCAGGTGGATCTCTCTTTCCTGCATGATGGGATATATATAATACAAAGAAAGTCAAAAGGTTATACTACATCATATGTAAAAATCCTGAAAATATCTTCAATGACGAAGTAGTGTTGATAGTAAGTTAGATTGTTTGTTAGTTGGTAGTTAGGTCCCATAATTTCGATTGTGGGGAACAGTGCCGGATAGTTCCGGCACTGTTTTTATTTGATCTCTTGCAAATTAGATCCCTCTCCTCTATCTTTGTGCAATTTTAATTGCGCCTGCAAAAGGAGGAGTGGATGAAGAATAAATTCCCTGAATATAAGAAGTTTGACCTCGCTAAGATCAACAAGAAGGTCAATGCATTCTGGAAGGAAAACAGGATTTTTGAGAAATCTGTTGAGACCCGTGAAGGTAAACCCGCTTTTGTGTTTAACGAAGGACCTCCTTCAGCTAATGGTATCCCCGGGATTCACCATGTGATGGCGCGGACCATTAAAGACATTTTTTGCAGGTACAAAACCCAGCAGGGATTCCAGGTAAAACGTAAGGCGGGCTGGGATACCCACGGACTCCCCGTTGAGCTGGGTGTGGAGGGAGCCATGAATATCACCAAAGAGGATATTGGAACCACCATCTCCATTGAAGATTTCAATGCCGCTTGCCGGAAGGATGTGATGAAGTACACCGACATGTGGGAAGAGCTTACTGAGATCATGGGGTACTGGATCAATATGGAAGATCCCTATATCACGTATGACAACAAATACATTGAAACGGTCTGGTATCTGCTTAAGGAGCTTTATAACAAAGACCTGCTCTATAAAGGGTATTCCATTCAACCCTTCTCCCCTGCAGCAGGTTCAGGATTAAGCACCCATGAGCTCAACCAACCGGGTTGTTACCGCGATGTAAAGGACACTACGGTGGTGGCCCAGTTCAGGGTGGTGAAGAATGACCGATCCGCCGGATTACTTGAATCGCTCGATACCGACCTTCATATACTGGCGTGGACCACTACACCCTGGACCCTGCCATCCAATACGGCGCTCACGGTGGGAGCCCACATCGATTATGCTTTGGTGAGGACATTTAATACCTATACGGGTATTCCTATTACAGTGGTCCTGGCCAAAGAGCTGATGAATAGGTATTTTCCTGAGAAGAATGCTGCTTTGCCCCTGGAGGAGTATGAACCTGGTAACAAGGTGGTACCCTTTAAGATCCTGAAAACCATAAAAGGCTCTGAGCTGGAAGGGCTCGCATATGAGCAGTTGCTGGATTGGGTAGATCCGGGAGAGAATGCGTTTAAGGTGCTGACGGGTGACTTTGTGACCACAGAGGAAGGAACCGGTGTCGTGCATACAGCCCCCACCTTTGGTGCGGACGATTACCGGGTGGCGCTCGCCAATAACATCGCTGCCCTGACCGTCATAGATAAAGAAGGGAATAGCCAGCCGCTGGTCGACCGAAAGGGCAGGTTCTTCAGGTTGAAAGATCTGGATGCAGATTTTATCAAGGAAAAGGTGAACCGGAAGAGCTATGCCAATTTTGAGGGACAATATGTGAAGAATGAATACGATGCCTCCAAGTCGGAAAAGGATCCCACCATCGATGTGGATATTGCAGTGTATCTGAAACTGGAGAATAAAGCATTCCGCATCGAAAAGCATGTGCACAACTATCCTCATTGCTGGCGCACCGATAAGCCTGTGCTTTATTATCCTCTGGACTCATGGTTTGTGCGCACTACAGCCATGAAAGATAAGATGATCGAGCTCAACAACACCATCAACTGGAAACCCGATTCCACCGGAACCGGGAGGTTTGGGAAATGGCTGGAGAACCTGGTGGACTGGAACCTTTCCAGGGCACGGTTCTGGGGAACTCCTCTTCCTATCTGGATGACGGAAGATAAGAGGGAACAGCTCTGTATAGGATCCGTGACCGAACTCAAACAGGAGATTGAAAAATCCATTGCAGCAGGTTTTATGGAGTCCAATCCCTTGAAGGATTTCGAAGAGGGCAACTTTAGTGAAGAGAACTACAACCTGTTTGATCTGCACCGGCCTTTTGTAGATGATGTCGTCCTGGTGAGTGAATCAGGTCAGAAGATGTATCGCGAACCGGTACTCATCGATGTATGGTTCGATTCGGGATCAATGCCCTATGCACAGTATCACTACCCCTTCGAGCACAAAGAAGATTTTGCTCACCTGTTCCCGGCCGATTTCATTGCCGAAGGAGTGGACCAGACCCGAGGATGGTTTTTTACTCTTCATGCCATTGCCACCATGTTGTTTGATTCGGTCTCTTTCAAGAATATCATCTCCAATGGATTGGTGCTGGATAAGAACGGGAATAAAATGTCCAAGCGGCTGGGAAATGCGGTGGATCCCTTTAAGACCATCGCCACCCACGGATCAGATCCGCTACGCTGGTACCTGATCAGTAATGCCCAACCATGGGATAATCTGAAATTTGACATTTCGGGAGTGGATGAGGTGAAGCGAAAGTTCTTTGGTACACTTTATAACACTTACTCATTCTTCGCCCTCTATGCCAATGTGGATGGGTTTACCTATGAGGCCGATGAAGTACCGGTAGACCGCCGTCCTGAAATAGACCGGTGGATCATCTCTCTGCTTAATTCACTGGTCAAGGAGGTGAAAGAGCAGTATGAGAACTATGAGCCTACACGTGCTGCACGACTGATCCAGGATTTCGTCACCGAGAACCTGAGTAACTGGTATGTTCGCCTGAACCGGAAAAGGTACTGGGGCGGCGAGTTCGACGAGGATAAAAGGGCTGCATACCAGACCCTTTATACCTGCCTGGAGACCGTATCCATATTGGCTGCGCCCATTGCACCCTTTTATATGGATCAACTGTATAACGATTTGAACAAGGTGACTAAGCGTCACCCGGCTGAATCGGTCCACCTTACCTCATTCCCTCATTATCAGGAAGAGTTGATTGACACCTCCCTGGAAGCTCGAATGGGTGTGGCCCAGAAACTCTCCTCTATGATCCTGGGGCTGAGGAGGAAAGTGAACATCAAAGTGCGTCAGCCCCTGAACAAGATGATGATACCTGTTTCCGATCCTTCATTCCAAAAGCAGGTGGAAGGAGTGAAATCGCTGGTGTTGAACGAGGTCAATGTAAAGGATATCGATTTTATTACCGACACTGCAGGTATCTTAATAAAAAGGATCAAGCCCAACTTCAAGTCTCTGGGTCCCCGTTTCGGAAAACTGATGAAAGAGGTAAGTGCGGCTATCAACGGATTGGATCAGCAACAGATTTCACAGTTTGAAAAGGAGGCTGCCTATACCATTGAAGCAGGCGGAGAAAGTATTTCCCTTACACTGGAGGATGTGGAGATCATTTCTGAAGATATTCCGGGTTGGCTGGTTGCCAATGAAGGTGCCATTACTGTGGCGTTGGATATAAATATCACAGAGGAGCTAAGGCAGGAGGGTGTGGCCAGGGAATTGATCAACCGCATCCAGAACATCAGGAAGGAGAGCGGATTTGATGTGACCGACAGGATCCAGGTGTTTATTGAAAAGCATGAGCTGATCAATGATGCCATCGATACCCATGGAAAATACATTGGTTCGCAGACGTTGGCTGACAAAGTGGCGTTGCTGGATCGGATTGAAAACAACAACTGTAAACGGATTGATATCGATGAAGATGTGTACCTGAATATTCAGGTGACACGCTTATAGATGTGATCTCGAATCATTAATTTATTGTATATTTAACAAATTCAAATCACAATCATCATGGCTGAGAAAACCAGATATACGGATGCTGAACTGCAGGAATTTAAGGAGATCATCCTGCAGAAGCTTGAGAAGGCCAAAGAGGACTATGAGTTGCTAAAATCGGCCATTACCCAAAGTGAAAGTAACGACACACAGGATACCTCTCCCACTTTCAAAGTGCTTGAAGAAGGAGCTGCCACCCTTTCCAAAGAAGAGGCCGGAAGGCTTGCCCAGAGGCAACTTAAATTTATTCAACACCTCCAGGCTGCACTTGTCAGGATCGAAAATAAAACCTACGGGATATGCAGGGAGACCGGTAAACTGATCCGAAAGGAGAGATTGAGGGCTGTACCTCATGCTACCCTTTGCATTGAAGCCAAAACCAGGCAATAGATCCTTCTGTTTTTCTAGTCATTTTTATATAGCCGTACCGGCCTAGCGTTTACTATGTCCATTACCAGGAAATCCATATTCGTAATACTGCTCATTCTACTGGCCGACCAGACCCTGAAAATCCTGGTCAAGACCCACATGACCCTCTATCAACAGATCCCTATGCTGGGTGACTGGGGTATCTTACATTTCGTGGAGAATAATGGAATGGCTTTTGGACTCAGCCTTCCCGGAAGCCTGGGAAAGATCTTACTCACCTCATTTCGCATTATAGCAGTGATTGCCATAGGTTTCTATCTGCGGCACCTGATCCGCATAAAGGCCCATACCGGTCTGATCATCACCCTCTCCATGGTGATGGCCGGAGCCCTTGGGAATATCATCGATTCTGTCTTTTATGGAATGATCTTCAACAGCAGTACTCCTGTAACAGCAGCTACGCTCTTTCCCGAAGGCGGAGGGTATGCCCCTTTACTGCACGGTAAGGTAGTGGACATGTTCTATTTCCCCATTATCAAAGGCAACTACCCCGATTGGATTCGTGGCGGATCCAGTTTTGTATTTTTCAGGCCTGTGTTCAACATAGCCGACTCCAGTATTTCGGTGGCTGTGGCCATTATCCTTATCAACCAGAAGAGGTTTTTCCGGCACGCCAACGAGCAGGAAATAACCCCCTCAGCCGAAACTCCCCGGGAAACTGATCCTTCAGGGGAAGTGATCAAGGGGTCCGAGTCCTCTGAAGAATAGTGCCCTACTCCTTCCTCACAGTGGCAAACACCTCCGCTGATCCGGCACCGCAGCTGATGATCGACTTCATTCCATTGTCCACAGTAGCCCCTGTTCTGGTTACTCGCTCTTTATTCAGGTGGTAGATGTTTCCTGAGGTGGGATTGGGACCCGTGGGAACAAACACGGTAATGATCTCTCCCTGGTTATCTGTGATAAAACCGGTCATCAGTGTCCCGGTATTGAAGATATCTACCAGTACCACCTCTTTGAAGAAGGAGCGGTTCTTCCCGAAGAATTGCTGCACCGTCTCCTTGACCAGCTTATATCCCGGAACCTTCAGCAGGTAACGGTCTTCAGCCTTATTCAGAAAAACCACCAGCCTTGTGCGTACAATGATCCCGATAATGAAGAAGAAGAGCAGTATGGCAACAAAGGTGATGACATAGAGAGAGAACTTAAAAAAAGGATCCGGATCCGGATCCTGCAGCAGTTTATCCACAACGGGTGTCAGGTTTCTGCCAATCAGATTGATCACCCACCTGAACAACAGGATGACCAGGGTTAAAGGTGCCAATGCCACCACACCCCCAATGAGGGTGGTCCATAGGAATCTCCGAATGCGTTTAAAAAAGTTGATTTGCATAATCAATACGTATTATAGGTGAAACCCTCAAGTTTAGCACATGAATATAACTATTTCTTACCGTTGTTTCACCTCAAACCTTTCTCCCTCATCTGCCTTGAAGAAATGGTTTTTTAATGATTATCGTTAAAAATAATGTCTGGTTTATTTGACATTTTGTAAATTATATTTATCTTTGTGTATATATTATTTAACATAACGTATTATAAACTATACATAACACGAGAAATCATGTCTTACCAGGAAAAACAAAACATCGTAAACATCTTCAGCGGAGTACTCGTTGCCGCTATTTACGGCTGGATCGTGTATCAAAAACACATCCAGGGAAGCTTTGATCTTACTGAAGATTTTGCCAAATGGGGTGTAATATTTTTAATATTCATAGGTATCTCCATTGTGGTCAGGGTCGTTATCCAGATCATTTTTCATATCATAAATGCCATTGCCACCCGGGAGGAGGATGTTCCGGTCGCCGACGAAAGGGATAAGATCATCAGGCTGATGGCCATCAGGAATTCCTACTATGCATTCAGTGGAGGATTTATAGTTTCCACCGTGGCGCTGGCACTGGGAATGCCGGTTTACGGGATATTCATTGCTTTTGTGGCCTTTGGGCTGATCGCTGAAGTCATTGACAACGGTTCACAACTATACTATTATCGTAAAGGTAGCTGATATGAGTAAGAGCTTGATCCAAAATAACATTCGGAAACTGCGTTTTCATTCAGGTGAAATGACCCAGCAGGAGCTGGCCGATAAAGCGGGTGCGTCACGGCAGACCATTGTAGCTATCGAGAAGGGGAACTACTCCCCTTCCCTGGAACTGGCCTTCCGTATAGCCCTTGCTTTTAATACACCCCTCGAAGAGGTATTCACTTACAACACAGCAAATGATCTTCATTAATTATATTTACAGGTTGTAACCCTATTTTTGATACCATTTGATTATGAAGATTATCTCTGTAATGACCGTGCTCTTTTTCTGCTCCCTTTCTATAGCCGCACAACAGGGTCAGGAAGAAACAGGTTTCCAGTTTGTTGCTCACCGCGGAGCCTCTTACCTGGCACCCGAGAATACTTTGGCCTCCATTGAACTGGCCTGGAAGCTGGGTGCAGATGGGGCTGAATGTGATGTGATGTTAACAGCAGATCACCAGGTGATCCTGTTTCACGATAAGAACAGCAAGAAGCTCACAGGGAAAAGTTTTGTCATCAAGGAGACTTCCTGGGAAGAACTCGGGAAGCTCTCGATACAGCGAAAAGAGAACCATCGTCCGGAATATAAAAACGAACCCATCCCCCTTCTGAAAGATGTGCTGGGGACCATCCCTGACGGCCGCATGCTGGTTATTGAGATAAAGACCGGACCCGAGATCCTGCCTCACCTGAAACAGGTGATCGACAGCCATTGGAAGTCGGGGAAGATCAGTTTCATCGCCTTTGATTTCGAAACCATTAAAGCCACTAAGGCTCTCTATCCGGATATTCCCTGTTATTACCTTTCGGCACTAAAATCCGATCTGAAGAAACGTTTTGATGATGTGGTTGCATGCGGACTGGACGGAGTGGACCTTAGGCACGGGATCATTGATCAGGAAGTGATGGAACAGTGTCAAGGGGCGGGGCTCGATGTTTGGTGTTGGACAGTCAACGATACTTCGATCGCCCTCAAGATGAAAGAGTTGGGAGTATCGGCAGTCACCACCGACCGGCCTGCCTGGCTGAAACAAAACCTTTGAGCTGCAGGCTGGCCCTGGAATAAATAACCACAAAAATGTAACACCCATTAAACTGAAATCCATTTTCTTTGTTACCACTATATCTATTTATAAATATATCGTTTGTATGAGAACCCTTATAATAATAACTATGGCGGTAGCTGTAGCTGCGTGTACATCTTCAGATAATAGTAAGGAAAAGCCCTCTAACATCATTTTCCTGATTGGGGATGGAATGGGTCTCTCGGCTGTTTCTGCTACCCTATATTATGGTGATCAGCACTCCGAATTCAGTCGGTTCAAGGAAATCGGATTGATCAATACCTCTTCAGCTACTCACAAGGTGACCGACTCAGCGGCCAGTGGAACAGCCATGGCCACTGGAAAACAGACCTATAACGGAGCGGTGGGTGTAGATACTATAAAAACTTCTGTTCCTAACATCGCCGAGCTGGTGGCAGAATTGGGATGGAGCACGGGAGTGGTGGCCTCTTCTACCATTACCCACGCCACTCCGGCATCATTTTATGCGCATGTTGATCAAAGAGGCAAAGAGGAAGAGATCGCTGTTCAGTTGATCGAATCGGAGATCGACTTCTTTGCAGGAGGCGGCACCGATGTGTTCAGTCGACGCAGCGACAGCACAGATCTCCTTGCTCTGGCAGGCGATAAAGGATTTATCATGGATACCACCGCACTGGCCCTGCCAGGATCGTTGTCGCCCGATCACAAATATGGGTATCTGCTGGCAGACGGCGGAATGCCCCCCGTATTGCATGGCAGGGGTGATTTCCTGTCCGGCGCGACCTCACTGGCCATTGATTATCTCTCCCAACACAGAGAAGGTTTCTTTCTGATGGTAGAGGGATCACAAATCGACTGGGCCGGTCATGCCAATAACACGGAATACCTGATTTCAGAGATGCTCGATTTTGAGAAAGCAGTGGAAATGGCATTGGACTTTGCCGAGAAAGATGGGAACACCCTGGTAGTGGTCACCGCCGATCATGAAACCGGAGGATTCACCCTTGGGGCCGAAAAGAATGAAAAGAGTGGTTATGGCGATTACAAGAAGATCGGACCCTCATTTGCCACGGGAACTCATTCAGCCACACTGATCCCTGTGTTTGCTTATGGACCAGGAGCAGAATCTTTCAAAGGTATCTATCAGAATACAGGGATTTATCACAAAATGGCAGCGGCTGTGGATGACACAGATTAATCACCTCTTCACCATACCATAGAACAGCACCCTGATCAGGTCATCGAGCAGCTCTTCCCGATCGGTCTTATGCTCGTTGCTGAGAAGTAAGGGCAGCTCCAATCCCTTCATCATAGTGGCAATGGCAATGGCTCCTATTTCAGAGCTGGTAAGCTGGAAGGTTCCGTCATTCATTCCTTCTTCCAAAATCTTCTTGACCACCAGACGCTCTTCCTGATCGATCCTTTGCCGGATCTCCAGGATGAAATCCATTTGTGAGAGGTACTCTTCATTGAGTGCTGCATAGAAGTTCTTCACGGTGCGAACGTGGTGCAGCCTGAACAGCATGTATGTTTTTAGCTTATCAATGGGATTGTTATCTTTCTGTATGGTGCGGTCAAGTTGTTCCTGCAGCTCTTCAGCTTCCTTCTCCACCACAGCCCTGAAGATCTCCTCCTTACTCTTAAAGTAATAGTAGATGGAACTTTTACCCTTGCCTGTGGCTTCAGCAATTTCCTCCATGGTAGTTTTCCTGAAACCATACCGGGTAAAGATCTTTCGTGCCACTTCAACAATCTGTGACCTGATCTCCTGTTTAATAACAACCATTTCCTAAAAATAAACTTACTGCTCCAATTCTACAAGCCTGTAATCTAATTGTCTTCTCGACAGGTTGGCATTCATCACTTCGATCTGCACCTCATCTCCAATTTCAAACTTACGCCCTGTATGCCTGCCAACGATCATATACTCCTCCTCATCAAATTCATAAAAGTCGTCAGCTATGTTCTTGATGGAGACCATCCCTTCGCATTTGTTTTCCACGATCTCCACATAGATTCCCCATTCGGTAAGTCCCGAAACCACCCCTTCAAACTCCATTCCTATTTTATCCTGCATGAATTCCACCTGTTTGTACTTGATGGAGGCCCTCTCTGCCTCTACCGCCCTTCGTTCCATTTCAGAGGTGTGCTGACACCTCTTTTCGTAAGTCTCGGCATTTTTCGACGCCCCTTGTTCCAGGTAGTGGGCGAGCAGGCGGTGAACCATTAAATCGGGATATCTTCTGATGGGCGAAGTGAAATGGGCGTAATCTTTGAAGGCGAGTCCGTAATGCCCTATGTTTTTCGTAGAGTATCTGGCTTTGGCCATGGATCTCAAAGCCATCATCTCCACCACATGCTGCTCCTTCTTCCCCTGCACCTGGTCCAGCAGTGTGTTCAGCGAGGAGGATAACCTGCGGGCTGTTTGCTGCGGATTCATGGAGTGTCCGAATTTGGCAATAAAACGGGTAAAGGACTCCATTTTTTCAGGATCCGGAAGGTCGTGGATCCGGTACACAAAGGTTTTTCCTTCCGGCTTCTTTTTGGTACCAGCCTGTGGACTTCTCTCTTTCTCGTATCGTCCTCCCCGGCTGGCATAAGCCGCCACGTGCTTATTGGCCAGCAGCATGAACTCCTCGATGAGCCAGTTGGCCTCCTTCTGAACCTTAAAGTAGACTCCGGTGGGTGTTCCATCTGCATCCAAATTGAATTTCACCTCATCCCTTTCGAAATTGACAGAACCTTCTGTGTACCGATTCTTCTTTAATATTTGGGAGAGCCGGAAGAGCAGTAATACCTCTTCTTTCATGTCGCCCTCACCCGATTCAATGATCTGCTGAGCCTCTTCATAATTGAACCGGCGGTTGGAGTGTATGATGGTCTTGCCGAACCATTCGCCCAATACCTCTGCCTTCTCATTCATCCGGAATACTGCTGAAAAGGTTAGTTTGTCCTCTTCCGGTCGTAATGAGCAAACTCCGTTTGAAAGCTTCTCCGGCAACATAGGCACCACACGGTCGACCAGATATATCGAAGTTCCCCGGTCATAAGCTTCCCGGTCAAGCAGGGTTTTGGATTGTACATAGTGGGACACATCAGCAATATGGACACCCACTTCCCATGTTCCATCCTCCAGCTTTTGAAGCGACAAAGCATCATCAAAGTCTTTGGCATCTGCCGGATCTATGGTGAAAGTAGGCACCTCTCTGAAGTCTCTTCTGCTCTTTATCTCCTCACGGGTAATCCGGTCTGGTATCTTCTCTGCGGCACCCTCCACCTCTTCTGAGAATTTTATGGGAAGTTCAAATTCGGCCAGGATGGAGTGCATCTCCGTATCGTTATCCCCTGGATACCCCAGTATATCTATAATCTCTCCGAAAGGATTTTTCACCTTTTCCGGCCAATCTGTGATCCTGGCAATTGCTTTCTGCCCATGTTCCACTCCTTTCAGTTTTTCCGTCGGAATGAAGATATCAAAAGGCATCTTCCGGCTGTCGGGTAAGAGGAATGCATAGTTCCTTGAGATCTCCACAGTTCCCACGAAGGTATCTCTGGCCCGCTCCAGGATCTCCACTACCTCCCCTTCAGTACGTGTGCTTTGTTTACGCCTGGGGTATACAAACACCTTCACCAGATCCCCATCCAGCGCGGTCTTCAGGTTATTTCTTGCGATGAAGACATCATCATCCGAATTCTCCGAAACCAGGTAAGCATAACCGTGGTGGGTCATATCCACGGTTCCTGTCTTATAACCGGCCCTGCTCAACAAACGAAACCTGCCGGGTTCTACCTGTTCCAGTTGTTTTTTTTCTACCAGCTCATCCAGCGTCCTGGAAACTACAGCCCTTCTGTATTTGTCATTGAAGAATAGCAGCTTGGAGATCTGCTTATAATTATAGACCTGCCTGGGATTTCGTCCGAATACACCCATGATCAGAGTGGAGGCCTGATTCCGCGTTAGTTTATCTTTACTCTTCCGTTTATTCTTACCCATACTTGTTACATTTCAGTTAAGAGCTAAATTTACTAATTTTGTGACCATGATCAACCCCCTCCATATTTACAACACGCTGACCAGGAAGAAAGAGAGGTTCGAACCACTCAAACCACCCTTCGTGGGTCTCTATGCCTGCGGACCCACTGTTTACGGGGATGCTCACCTGGGTCATGCACGGCAGGCCATCACCTTCGATGTGCTGTACCGCTACCTCCTTCATCTCAATTATCAGGTGAGGTATGTACGAAACATAACAGACGTGGGACACCTGGTGGATGATGCCGATGAGGGGGAAGACAAGGTGTTGAAAAAAGCGAGGCTCGAATCGCTGGAACCTATGGAGGTCGTTCAGCGATACATGAACAGCTATCATGATAACATGCGCGAGCTGAATGTATTGCCCCCCAGTATTGAACCGAGGGCAAGCGGTCACATCATTGAACAACAGGAGCTGATTCGCAAGATCATGGACGCCGGATATGCCTATGAAAAGAACGGCTCAGTCTATTTCGACATTTCCCGGTATAATGAAAGCCATCCTTACGGACAGCTCTCTGGCAGGAAGATTGAAGACATGCTATCCAATACCAGGCAACTGGAGGGACAGTCGGAGAAGAAGAATCCCCTCGATTTTTCCCTCTGGAAAAAAGCCGATCCTTCGCATATCATGCGCTGGCCATCTGAATGGAGCAATGGGTTTCCGGGATGGCATCTGGAGTGCTCGGCCATGAGTGCCAAATACCTGGGCGTGCAATTTGATATTCATGGCGGAGGCATGGATCTGCTTTTTCCTCACCATGAATGCGAAATTGCTCAAAACATTGCGGGTTATGGAAAGCCTTCTGTAAGATACTGGATGCATAATAACATGATCACCATCAATGGCAAGAAGATGGGGCGCTCTCTGGGCAATTTCATCACCCTGGATCAATGCTTCTCGGGTGAACATGAGATGCTTGATGCCGCTTACAGCCCCATGACCATTCGCTTTTTTATTTTGCAGGCGCACTATCGCAGTACACTGGATTTTTCCAATGATGCGATCCAGGGAGCCGAAAAGGGGATGGCCAGGTTATTGAATGCGTGGGATCAGCTGGGCATCTTATCTGCCGGATCCTCATCGTCGGTGAATGTACAGGAGTTGGCAGACCGGTGTGATGAAGCCATGAAGGATGATTTGAACACTTCCGTGCTTATTGCTCACCTGTTTGACAGTGTGAAGTGGATCAACGGATTGTCTGAAGGCCGGCACACCATTACTGCAGAGGATCTGGTTCTTTTGAAATTGATCTATCACAATTATCTCTATAAGGTTCTTGGGCTCACGAGGCCTGATTCCGGTGATCCTGGAAAAGAGATTACCGGTGATTTGGTGGAATTGATACTCCAGCTGAGGAGCGAAGCAAAAAGTAACCGGGATTTTGAGAAAGCCGACCAGATACGGGACGAGCTTACTAAACTAGGTATTACCGTCAAAGACAAAAAAGACGGGGCTGATTGGGAAATCAACTGACATGTCTGAACCCTTTCTGTCACAATCCATCAACATACGTCACCTTTCCCTGGGAGGCCGGATACCCGTTCGGCTCCAATCGATGACCAATACGGATACCAATGATGTGGAGGCTTCGGTGGATCAGTGCAGGAAAATGATCCGTGCCGGAGCGCAATTGATTCGACTTACCACTCAGGGCAATCGGGAAGTGGAGAATCTGGGCAAGATCATTCAGCAACTGCGAGACGAGGATTATGATACCCCTATAGTAGCCGACATTCATTTTAATCCCTCCCTTGCCCTTACGGCGGCCAAAGTAGCAGATAAGGTCCGCATCAATCCCGGCAACTATCTGAAAGGTCAATCGGTGGATACACTCTTACCCGCTCTGTTGGAAACGTGTAACCGTTTTGGTACCGCCATTCGTATTGGGGTCAATCATGGATCCCTGGATGAGAGCCTGCTGAACCAATATGGTGATACACCGCTGGGTATGGTGGAATCGGCCATGCAATTCCTAAGGGTTTGCAACAAGTACTCATTTGATAAAGTGGTGGTTTCGTTAAAATCAAGCAATCCCCGTGTCATGGTGCAGTCAGTGCGGCTTATGGTACACACCATGGTTCAGGAGGGAATGTGCTATCCAGTTCACCTGGGCGTCACTGAAGCGGGAGACGGAATGGAGGGCAGGATCAAATCGGCGGTGGGTATAGCTCCCTTGTTGCTGGAGGGAGTGGGCGATACCATCCGGGTATCCCTTACTGAACCTCCCGAGGAAGAGTTGCCTGTGGCAGCTGAACTGGTACAGCTCTTTCCCAAACCTGCTCGGCTGCCCTACCATCCATTCCAGGGACTCGCATGGGATCCGTTTGATTTTAAACGAAGGTCATCCCGCCCGGTGGCTGGTATTGGAAAGGGTGCAATGGTAAAGCTGGTGAGCCAGGTTCCCCCTGAACCTGAAACAGATCTTATACCTGCTGCCATTGAGCATCTTACTGTTACCTATGAAGAGTGGTTGCAACATCCTGAATTGCTGGAAGGGGGCGACAGAGTGTTTATGTTGGAGAGGGGGGACGGCTCCATCCAGGAGGTGAAACAGCAGCTTAATCATTTCTGCGCAGAGAATTCCACTGCCCCCATACTCTATAAATGGATCCACCACACCCGGGAGCATGAAAGGTTTAGCCTCCAGTTGGCCGGTGAGTTAGGATTTCTGCTGGTAGACGGAACACTGGATGGAGTGTGGGTGGAGAACAATTCCATGTACCAGGCGTTGCTTAATGAGACGCTTCTCATGGTTCTTCAGGCGGGCAGGGCCAGGATCAGTAAAACCGAATATATTGCATGTCCCTCCTGTGGCAGGACCCATTTCGATATTCAAGCCAGGCTGAAGGAGATCCGGAGAGCCACCTCACATCTGACCACCCTGAAGATCGGGGTGATGGGATGCATTGTCAACGGTCCGGGGGAGATGGCCGATGCCCATTACGGTTATGTGGGCGCGGGAAAAGGGCTGGTATCCCTCTATAAGGGAAGAGAACTCATCCAGCGCAGTATTCCTGAAAAGGAAGCTGTAGAAGCACTCATTGATCTGATCAAAAGAGAGGGCGACTGGATCGATCCCTCCTGAACTCTCCCGATCTTTAAGCCTTGTCCAGAGAGAAAATAAAGGTAGTCCCCTGATTCGCCTTACTCCTGACCGTGATGGTCTGGTTGTGTGCTTGAATGGTGTGCTTTACAATGGATAATCCCAGTCCGGTTCCTCCCGATTCCCTGGAGCGGCTTTTATCGACCCGGTAAAAGCGTTCAAAGATCCGGGGTAGATTGCTCTCCTCGATGCCAATGCCGTTGTCGGTAATATCCATCAGGATATTCTCTCCCGTATCAATAAATCCTATGGTGGTTTTTCCTCCCTCCTTGCCGTATTTGATGGAGTTACTGATCAGGTTACTGATCGCTTCCATGATGCGTTTCTTATCTGCCATCACCCTGATGGGTTTGTTGTAATTGCCGTCAAAACCGATTTTGATGTTTCGTTCTTTGGCCTGCATCTCCTGGTACTCGATCACCTCCTCCACCATTTTGACCAGGTTAAAGGATTCCAGCTTCAGCTTAAAATCGCCCGACTCCAACCTGGCAATGGAATCCAGATCGTCCACAATGTTGATTAACCTGTTGGTGCTCTTCTCGGCCCTTTTTAAATAGAGCTTATTGATAGTAGCATCCTCCATTCCCCCTTCCAGTAAAGTGAGGATATAACCCTGGATGTTGAAGATGGGTGTTTTGAGTTCGTGGGAGACATTTCCCAGGAAATCTTTCCGGTACTTTTCAAGTTGCTGTAATTTCTTGATCTCTTTCGTCTGGTTGTCGGCCCAAATTTTCACTTCCCGGTTCAAATCCCTGATCACATCATCCTTATCAATTTTATCTCTCAGCTTTTTCTGGGACATGGTATAGCTGTGAATGGTCTTAAAAATGGGGTTGACTTTTTGTTCTACGTACCGTATGAAAACCATCCGAACGATCAGGAAAGTGCCTCCGGCCAACAGCACACCTGGGATCAGGTATCCGGGGAGTTGCCTTTTAAATCCTATCAGTTCGTGGATGGCCAGGGCTGCCACAACCAACAATATCACCAACAGGGTGATCACCACAGCGTATGTTTTTGCTGTTTTCATTCGCTCTCACGTGAGTATTACCATCTTAAAAAGGGGGTTTCGACATGGAAGAAAAATCCGTGCTCACCATACTTGTTGATGGCATAATCAATCCTGAGTACCTGGTCGTAATAGGTTACTATATCGATCCCTATTCCTGTAGAAAACTGCCAGTTATTCACCATGCTATTGGTGGGATCGGGAAAATCATTGTTGACATATCCCGCATCGGCGAAGAGATTGACATAGACCGCATAGTGTATCTTGTTGAATTGTTCCATGCCGATCAACGGAAGAGTATAAGTACTTGGCTTGATCAACTGGAACTTCATGCTATACTTCATGATCGCATAATCGGACCCGTCAATCACATACGATTCATATCCGCTCATGAATTCATTATACCCCAATCCCCTGTTCAGTGCATAGGGCATGACTTTTTCAGAGGAGTATTTACCCTTGGTCACACTGTAAAAGTAGACGCGGTGGCCCAGTTTCTGATGAAACATCAGTACACCGGTAAGCCGGAGACTGGAAAATGGATTTTCAGGGATGATGCCCAGACCCAGCTGTTCGGCTCTGACCATCACTGCAAAACCCTCCAGCGGATAGATCCTCGAATCTCTTACATCGTGGAAAAAATGATAGGAGAGCATAAAAAACTGGTAGCGGTCTCTCCCCTCTCCAAGGTAGTGAGGATTAACAATAGCCACAGAATCGGAAACCATGTAATCGAAATAGTCGAACCGAAGTGAATGTTTGGTATACAATTTCCGGCGAAAATTATATCTGGCATAAGCATTGAGCCTGATCTGTGCCGGCTTGTCCAAAGGCTCATACTCCACGGTCTGATTATTGACCGTGGCCACATAGACCTCGTTTTGGGTATTCATGTGAAATCCGGTGGATATACCATGTCGCTGTTCCTTCCCAATATTGGGAATGGTATATGACAGTGCATATTGATTGATATACCCCAGGCGGACCTTACCGGAAAGCAGTTCATTTCTCCCCCTGAAATTGTTCCATTTTAAAAAGGCCCCGTAGTTGATCTTGTCCCAATCCCGATTTGCTATGAAAGTGCTGAAATTCCGGTCGGCATACTCCAGGATCGGTACGGGCCAGATATACCACCTTTCGGTGACCTTGATTATCACCTTGATCCGGTTACCCGGCAAATGGCTGGCATCAAAGTATACAAAGTTGAAGATGGCCAGATTCAGCAGATTCTCCTTACTTCTCTGAAAGGCAGTAAGTAGTTCCATTTTCAGAATAGTGTCGCCTATCTCAAATACCAGCTCTCTTAGAATGACGGAAGCTTTCGTCACTTTGTTTCCCTCGACGATCACATCTTCAACTACAAGCCTGTCATCGGAAATTACCAGAGGTTCCTGAGCAGAAATGATTAGCATAGGGATCAGCAGGAGGCCAAACCATATGATCTTAAACACCTTTGCCATCGCGTGAAATAAGGGTTGCAAGGTAATAAATAATTCCAGTAAAGCCTTTGCGGGGATAAGGTCACTGAAGTGACCCAATAAGCAGGGAGGCAAGCTCCAGGTCGGTGGGTGTGGTTATTTTAATATTCTCCCTGTTTCCTTCAACCAGTGTAACTTCACCATACAGGGATTCAAATACAGAGGCATCATCGGTATACTCTTTTTCACTGGCCTGTTGATACGCTGTCCTGATCATTTCTAAGTTGAAAACCTGTGGAGTTTGGACGCGTTTTAACTTCGAACGATCCATGTGAACCGATCTGCCATCGTCGGTGACCATTCGTATGGTTTCTTCCATATCTATTACGGGTATCGCGCTGCCGCTTTTGGCAGCTGTATCATAACATCTTTGGAGTGTATCCCGGTTAACCAGGGGGCGTACTGCATCATGAATGCCCACCAAAACTCCATCTTCCATATGTTTCAGTCCATTAGCCACAGAATCAAATCTGCTTTGTCCTCCCTGGGTGACTTTTATCCCGGTATTGAAACCATAGGCCCGGGCAATCTTCTCCCAATGTTCCAGGTGACCGGGGGCCAGTACGACCACTATGCTAATGTTTGGATCAAATTGTAAGAATCTATCCAGGGTATGCACGATCACCGGCTTTCCCTTCAGTTCCAAATATTGCTTTGGAACCGAGCTCTCCATGCGGCTTCCCGATCCTCCTGCCACGATTACAACTCCCCTCTTCATATATTCCTGATATATCTGTCGATCAACTCCATGAGAATGGTTCTGTCCAGCGGTTTGGTTACAAAATGATTACATCCTGCATACAAGCTCTCCTCCTTCTCTTCCGCCATGACAAAAGCAGTTTGGGCTATGATCGGAATCTGCTGATTGAAAGTTCTGATCTTCCTTGTGGCCTCGATGCCATCCATCTCCGGCATTTTTAAGTCCATCAGGATCACATCGGGAGCAGATTCCTGGGTCAGATCTATTACCTCAATACCTGTTTTAGCTCTCACCACTTCAGCACCCGTCTTTCTGAGCATTTCTCTAATGAAAAACCAATTAAGCTCTTCGTCTTCTGCCACCAAAATCCGTTTGTTTTTCCAGCTATAGCTTTTATTGGAGATCATGACCTGTGTCTCCTCCACCGCTTCTTCCACCACGAGTGGAAGAGTGAAGTAGAAGATGGTGCCTTCATTTTCTTTGGATTCCACCCACATCTCTCCCCCCATCAGCTGCACCAGGCTTTTGGAAATAGGTAAGCCCAATCCCGTACCCGACGCCTGTTGTTTCACTTTGTCACTTACCTGTGCAAACCGGTCAAAAATGAGGTTGATTTTGCTGGGTTGTATTCCCATGCCGCTGTCTTGCACATAAAATTCGATGTACCGGTTCTTTTTGATGGTATATCCGAAGGTGATATGCCCCTCCTTTGTAAATTTGATGGCATTCCCAATGAGGTTGTTAAATACCTGACTGAGCCTGAAATCATCGGTTACAATTGTGAAATCGTTGGCCTCCACCTCTTTATTCAGATTGAATGCTACCCGTTTCTGTCCGGGAGCGTCGCCTCTGATCCTGTGAAAGAAGGAGGAGTAAATCTCATCCAGTATGGCATTAATTCTTACCGGTTTGTTAGATATTTTCAGCTGCCCCGATTCGATTTTGGAAATATCTATGATATCATCTATGATGTTCAGAAGCTGGTTGGAGGTATTGTCGATATGCTTCAGGTAAAGATCCCTCTGTTCGTCAGTCAGATCCGGATCTCTCAAAAGGTTAGCAAATCCCAGAATCCCATTCATGGGAGTTCTGATCTCATGCGACATGTTGGCCAGAAAGGAGGTCTTCAAACGGTCTGATTCCTGTGCGCGGTCCCTGGCATCTTTCAATTTGTTCTCGATCTCCATTAAATCGGACACATCCTTGAATATACCCACGATCATCGTGATGATACCCCGTTCATCTTTTACAGGGATTTTATTCTTTTCCATCCAGAATCCATCCACACCCTTATCCTCAAAGTAGAGGATTTTATTAATGATGGGATTTCCTGTGTTGAGAATCTCCCGATCCTCCTCCATCATTTTTCTGGCTACCCTTTTTGAAAAGAACTCTTCATTGGTTTTTCCCACCGCCTCATCCAGGTAATCGATACGCAATAGGTTCGCCATCATTCGATTCACTCTGAGATACCTGTGATGCCTGTCTGTAAAGAATATGTAAAATGGCATATTCTCCAGAAGGGTTTCGAGGGTTTCTCTTTCACGGTGGAGTTCCTGCAAAGAACCGGTCAGATAGGTGATGTCTTCCTGGTATCCCCCCGCACCTTTAACTTCTCCGTCGCTATCCGTTACCGGGAAGTTGACTGCCTTATACACTCTCTTCCCTCTGGAAAAGGAGGTTTCATTCGCCTTCCCCGAATCCAGTACATCCCGCTCAATTTCATCACTATGCCTGGCCGTTTCCTCATCCAAAATCTCCCGGTTGCCTTTTCCTATGACTTCCGGCAACTCCTTTTGCAGGTTTTGTAAAAAAAGGGAATTGGCCTTTATGAACTTTCCGTTGGAATCCTTAAACCATGAAGCAAATGGTAATGCCTCCATTAAAGCCCTTAGTTGAGACTCCAGCGACTGTTCAATATGGTTCTTTTTCTCGGCTATCTCTCTATCCTCCAGTTATGCTGAATACAGATGCGGTGTGCTAATCTCTCGGGGTGATACTGAGTAAAGGTATACTGGCCTTATTCACCATTTGCTGGGCATAGCTACCCAGGAGTAAATTCAATCTATCAAGAGCGCTCGACATGATGATGATCAGATCAGCATCTACGGCCTCTGCATAAGTACAGGTGAGCGTGGGCATGCTCTCCCCAACCAGGGTCTTTGTCACCGTATTCAGATTCCTGGCTTTGAAATATCCCACTACCTGAGTTGCATACGACTCCAGCCGGGCCAGATCTCGCTTATTCCTCGAGGTTGAGACGGAGATCACATGCAGCTCGGCACCGAAGAGTTCTGCCAGCTCAGCAGCAATAGGAGCTTTTTGCCTGGTTTCTCTGTGCCGTTTTATGGGCAGTACAATCTTTCTGATATCATCAGGGACATTGGATTGTCTGATGGTGAATACGGGTTGTTCAGTGGCTGCAATGATCTTAAGCGCGTTGCTCCCAATAAACAGCTCTTCGAAGCCTGAGGCTCCGTGGGTTGAGGCGGAAACCACACACTCTTTATAAGAATTCACCTGATTCACCACCTCCCGGTATATTTTCCCTCTCTTAATGATATATCTCAACTTGGAATTGTTTTCAAGCCTGGGTTCATATTCCTGGATCAGTTTCTTGAATTGTTCCTGAGCATATTTATATTCTTGATCCTCCACGCTGGGTTGGAAGTTAGAACTATTTGAGAGGACATAAACCATTTGAATGTTTATAGTCTGCTTTCTGGAGAAGAGCAGTGCCCACTCCAGTCCTTTCAGTGAATCCACTGAAAAATCGACAGGTACAATGAAATTGGTCATGGCGATAGTTTTTGTTGTCCCAGCTAAAATAACCAAATCAACTGATATTTATTACTTTTAGGTCTTTAAACAATTAACAGAAACCAGATAGCAATGGAAGTTGTTTTAGGAATCGATATAGGAGGTACTTTTACCAAAGTGGGACTGGTTGACCGAAAGGGGGTGATCTACCTCGAAGATGAGATCAGTTCCAGGGAACATAGTACTATTGAAGAGTTTATTAAGGCCCTTCACCAGCACATTCAGAAGAGCCTTCACCAGCAGGATTCTGCCCTACGGATTTCGGGTATCGGAGTGGGTGCTCCCAATGGCAATTACTATACCGGATCTATTGAACATGCTCCAAATCTGGCTTGGAAGGGGGTCATCGATTTTGTAACACTGATGGAGAATCAGTTTCAGCTTCCCACCGTGGTCACCAATGACGCCAATGCTGCCGCATTGGGCGAACTGTTGTTCGGGAATGCCTCCGGACTTAAAAACTTCATCATGATCACTCTGGGTACCGGGCTGGGAAGTGGTCTGGTGGTAAATGGTGAAATTGTGTATGGAAATGACGGATTTGCCGGTGAATTAGGGCATATCAGGGCGGTGGACAACGGCCGGCAATGTGGTTGTGGCAAGCGCGGGTGTCTGGAAACCTATGTTTCAGCCACAGGAATTAAACGGACTGTTTTCGAATTGATGGCTGAAGAGAATCTGGAAAGTGATTTTCGAAAAATTCCCTTTTCCAAACTTAAGCCTAAGCTGATCACTGCCATGGCCGAATCGGGTGATCCCATTGCGATCAAAGCTTTCGAAAAAACCGGATTCCTGCTTGGTAGAAGCCTGGCTGATACTGTTGCACATATCAGCCCTTCTAAGATTTTTCTGTTCGGGGGACTGGCGAAGGCGGGAAAATGGATCATTGATCCTACTAAGAAAAGCATGGAAGAGCATCTGCTTCCTGTCTATCGCAACAACATCGATATCGTACCGTCGGCCCTGTTGAAAAAGAACATCGCTGTGCTGGGAGCCGCTGCTTTGATCTGGAAACAACTCGACAGTAAAACCCTGTAGTCACTCTACTTCTCCAGGGTCATGGTCACATCGTGATCCCAATTACCTCTAACGGTAACCTCCGAAGGCAGGTATTCCACCGGTTCAGGTTGCAGTTTTTCCATGTATTTCCCCGTATCCCATTTTCCATTTCCGTTCAGGTCGTGGATGAATTTAATCTGGTACTCCTGGGGAACCAGGTAGGGGAAGGTATACAGTCCCGATTGTTCTACCGTTTGTTCACGAAACACCTTATCCTTATTCAACAGTTGTATGATGACCCGGTTCTGTACATGTTCCAGATTGAGCAGGATCTGTCCGTAATATTCAATATCGCGGGTCTTGAAGGAAACCTCAAGGGTGTCATGATCCGCTGGATATATGGAGGTGATCGCCCCAGGTAGCAGAACCAGTTTGTATTGGGCCGCTGACTTCCAATCGGCTGAAATCCATCCTCTGGTTAACAATGAAGAATCGGCAAAAAGCCGGAAAGGCTCTGGTACCTCCACCGAATCGGGAATGTGATAAAAATGGATCAGGGAATCGTTGAACTCCTTTAGCGGAAGGTCAATATCCAGGACCAAATCTCTATTAAGGTTATGTTCGCCGTTTTTCCGGATGGTGGAAATTTTGAGCTTTTCTGGTTCCGGCACCTCTGCTTCCTTACCTCTTTTTTTGGTACTCTTCTCCCTGTAGGTGAACAGTAAGGTATCCACCTGGGTGATATATTGCCGGGTAGTGTCCAATACGGTAAACCTGATTTCCAGTGCCACTGTGTCTCGTTTGTAATCCAGAGAATCTTTGATCCACAACGTGAGACTGTCTCTTTGGGAGGAATAATATTCTATCACACCTCCCTGAAGATCCCCTATTGGCGGGAGAGATTTATAGCTAAAGGTATCGGTCAGGGGCCTGGCAAATACCATCTGGATCATTCTCCGGTCGTCACGCGTATAATCGGTAATGTACTGTATTTCGGTCTCCTCGGAAAATAAAAGCAGGTCGATGTAGATGGAATTGAGATCGGGTCCCGTTTCCTGCAGAGAGTCTTTTTCTATGAGGGTAGAATCAGTCCCTGTTCCCGGTACAAGAGAAGAGGATTTTTTCTCTATTCCCGGCATGAGAGGGGGTGCCTGTGCATCCACTGGTCTGTCAGGGGTAACTGCTATAAGATTCAGGGTGTCAGCAACAAGATCCAGAGTGTCGGAGACTAGATCCAGAGTGTCGGAGACTCCCAGCAGTCTGCGTGCAAAATCCGCATTGACAATCAGGCTGGAGTCCAGGAAGGCTATCTCCTCTGTGGGCATGTCAAACAGAAAGTTGTTGTTCCCGTCTTTCAGGGCAAATACTTTATACACATCGGGTCTCAGGTTATTCACGCTGAATATACCGCTGTCGTTCGACCTTCCCACATACATGGGAATGTCGGTAAGCGGTACAGAATCTCTCAGATCTTCATAGAGCATAATGGAGACCGGTTCTTCCGGAACGGTCAGGTCTGAAGCATATTTCAAGGTTCCTCTCACTGAGAGCGAATCGAGTTCATCGCCCGTTGCGAATACATATTCGTAATTGACCAGCTTGTTTCCTTCGTGGAGGTCTTTAATGGCACTGCCAAAATTAAACGTATATGTGGTATTTGGTTTCAGCACCTCTTCAAATTCAATCACAATCGTCTTTTTTCGCAGTTTCACCTCGGGTTTCTCCTCCATGGGAGGCGAAACGATCAGTTCCTGGTTCACGTTATCAAGTACAATGAATTCATCGAAAGTGATCAGGATTTTTTTTGCCTCGAATCTGACGGAATAGTTGGGGGGCAGGCTCTCCACTACTACAGGGGGATCTTCATCCCTGGGTCCTCCCGAAGGAGAACCCTGTTGAGCACAGCTCCAGCAAAGCAAAGTCGATGTAAGAAGGATAAGTGATCTGAAAGACACCGTTCAATAATTTAGTGCAAACATACAAAGATATATACTACAGCTGAAAGCTGTGAATAACCGGTTGCATTTGTTAACAAATGAAACATTACGTAGGTTTGTAGCTTAATTTGAAAATTAAGATTTCGTCATGCTATTCAATGCTATCACCTGGAATGTTGATCCTGAGATTTTCAGCATCGGACAACTGACTATCCGCTGGTACGGATTGCTGTTTGCCTCAGCTTTTCTTTCAGGGTATATTGTGTTCAGCCGCTATCTTGCTACAGAGAGGCTTACTTCTGCCATGCAGGATGAATTGTTAATATATATCGCTGTGGGAACAGTGATTGGCGCCAGGCTTGGTCACTGTCTGTTTTATGAGCCCGACTATTTTTTAAGGAATCCACTGGAGATCCTGAAGATCTGGAAAGGGGGACTGGCCAGTCACGGTGCTGCCATTGGTATATTACTGGCTCTGTGGCTCTATATTCGAAAACAGAAACTCTCTTTCCTCTGGCTCATCGACCGGATAGTGATCGTGGTGGCTCTGGGGGGAGCATTCATCCGTCTGGGAAATCTTTTCAATTCAGAGATCTACGGTTTACCCACTAGCCTGCCATGGGGTATTGAATTTGTAAGGGATAGATTATATGACTCCAATACCGGAGAACTGCTGCCCACTGTGGCCAGGCATCCCACTCAGCTTTATGAGGCAATTAGCTACATCCTTATTTTCGTGTTCCTCTTTTCATTTTACCGAAAGCGGCATTTGAAAGTGAGGGATGGGTATATTTTCGGAGTGTTTATGATCCTGCTTTTCTCTGCCCGGTTCTTTATTGAATTTGTGAAAAATGACCAGGTGGCTTTCGAGGCCGGTATGCAATTCAACATGGGACAATTGCTAAGCCTGCCATTTATTCTGGCAGGGGTGGCCATGATCATGTTAACCAAAAGAAAGCCAGCCTATTTTTCGCAACAGCCCCTTCCTAAGAAACCGAAAAAAGGCAGAAAAGCCAGTACAGATTAACCTATATGGAATCGGGTAATTTCTGGTTTGCATTTGGACTCACTCTTTTTGCCGGATTATCCACCGGCATTGGAAGTGCACTGGCCTTTTTCACAAGGAGTACACACACCCGTTTCCTCTCACTGAGTTTGGGTTTCTCAGCAGGTGTCATGGTGTATGTATCCTTTGTGGAAATTCTTCAAAAGGCCAAAGATGCCCTTATTCCGGATTATGGCGAAAAGATAGCCACATGGTACACTGTGTTGGCCTTTTTTACCGGGATTCTCATCATTGCAGTGATCGACCGGCTAATTCCCTCCTATGAAAATCCTCATGAGATCAGGAGGGTGGAAGATGTATCACGCAATGGAAAGAAAGATCCAAAACTGGTGAGGATGGGATTATTCACGGCTCTGGCAATTGCCATTCACAATTTTCCTGAAGGTATAGCCACTTTTATGGCAGGCTTATCCGATACCTCCATTGCTATTCCCATTGCAGTGGCCATTGCCATTCATAACATTCCCGAGGGAATAGCTGTATCGGTACCTATCTCCTATGGGACCGGCAGCCGGCGAAAGGGTTTTTATCTCTCATTTCTCTCCGGATTATCGGAACCGGTGGGTGCCCTGGCGGCATACCTGGTCCTGATGCCTTTTTTGAGTGATACGCTGTTTGGATTGATATTTGCCGGTGTGGCCGGTATCATGGTCTTTATTTCCATCGATGAATTGTTGCCCACAGCCAGAGAATACGGTTTGCATCACCATGCAGTGTATGGTTTTATCGCTGGTATGGGGATTATGGCTCTGAGTCTTTTGTTCTTTATTTAATATGCCTGACAACCACCATAAACATAAACACAGGAATCATCACCGTCGTCCGGTAAATCATAAGAATTTACTGACTGTCACTTTGCTCAATCTGGTGATCACGTTGGTGGAAATTGCGGGAGGGATCCTTTCGGGCAGCCTGGCACTTCTTTCTGACGCGCTGCATAACCTGAGTGATACTTTTGCCACCTTTATCGCCTACCTGGCCATCCTTATCGGCAAACGTGAGGCCAATCAGAAAAAGACTTTCGGATATAAACGGACGGAGATCCTGGCCGCTTTGCTCAATGCGGTTATCCTTATCGTCATGAGCATCTTCCTGGTGATGAAGGCCTATGAACATTGGAACAATCCCAGGCCCATTAACTCCATGATCATGATGGTGGTGGCTATGATCGGATTGCTCGCCAACCTCTTTGGAGTGATCATCCTGAAAAAAGATGCAGGCAAAAGTATTAATGTGCGCGCAGCATACATCCACCTCATCGGGGACAGCCTCACATCTGTTTTGGTCATTTTGGGAGGGATTGCCATACAGATCTTTAAAGTCTATTGGATCGATCCCCTTATCACACTGCTGATCTCTCTTTATATTGTCCGTGAAGGATTTGTGATCCTTAAGGAATCTGTCAACATCCTGATGCAGTCGACCCCAGAACAATTAGATCTCTCGAAGGTGAAAAGACGAGTCGAAAGGGTGCCTGAAGTGTACAACATTCATCACATACATGCCTGGATGCTGACCGATCATGAGATTCATTTAGAAGCGCATGTGGAATTGAAAAATAACCTGAGACTGAGTGAGTTAAAAAGCACACAGGAAGAGATAGAGCAATTGCTGCAGCACGATTTTCAGGTGACTCATGTGACCCTGCAATTTGAATTCAATTCTAACCATACACCACATCTTATTCACAAAGAGTAACTGTAGATGGTAAGAGAAAAAAGGATTATTCGAGCTTCCTGGTGGGCCATCATCGGTAATGGCATACTGGCTGCTCTGAAGCTGATCGTGGGATTCATATCAGGCAGTTATGCGGTGATTGCCGATGGTATTGACTCCAGTACCGATATAGCGTCCTCCCTGGTGGTGTTAATTGCCGCCCGTATCATTGCCCGTCCACCCAATGTTAAATTTCCATATGGATATAGTAAGGCCGATACGGTAGCCACTAAGATTCTCTCCTTTGTCATTTTCTTTGCAGGAGCACAGCTGGCCTATTCCACAGTTAAGTTGCTGTCATCGGGTGTAGTGATGGAAACGCCTACCCGTCTGGCCATCTGGGTCACTCTGCTCTCTATTTGCGGAAAGTTGGCCCTGACCCTGGTCCTTTTCCGGACCGGTCGAAAGGTGGAGAGCCCCATGCTCATTGCCAATGCCACGAACATGCGAAACGACATCCTGATCTCATTCAGTGTCCTGGCCAGTCTGCTTTTTACCGAGTGGCTCCAGGAGCCTTTGATCGACCGTCTCATTGCTTTGGCAATTAGTGTTTTTATCATGTTCGAAGCATTCAGGATCTTTATGAAGTCTAACATCGACCTGATGGATGGCATCGACAACACCAAAGTGTACAGTAAACTATTTGAAGCCGTGAAGAGTGTGGAAGGAGCCCACCATCCCCACAGGGTCAGGGCCCGTAAGATCGGTCACCACTACATGGTGAACCTGGATATTGAGGTGGATCCTTCCCTGTCGGTCCGTGAAGCCCACGAAATAGCTCGCCAGGTGGAGAAGAGTATCAAATCAAATCTGGAGAATATATATGATGTGATGGTTCATGTGGAACCTCTGGGTAATCTGGAGGAAGATGAGAAATATGGCATCACCGAATCGGAGATCAATCACAATATTCCTCCTGAATGAGCGTTCACGTAATGATCTGGAATCCTTGTTAGTAATATGTATATTTGTACAATCTTAATCCAATTGTTATGGGCGAAAAAAAATCAAACGTAGGTGTATTATATGGTGTACTCGGATTGCTGGTGGTAGTACTGGCTGTTGCCGTTTACCTGTTGCTTGATACCCGAAATAATCTGAATCTTGTGTCAGAAGATCTGGCTCAGAAAATTGAATATTTCCGCGTGGAACGCGACTCCCTGGAGGGAGAGTTGAGAAAGATCTATTTCCAGTATGATTCTCTGGAAACAGACAACCAGGATATCCAGGTGAAGATGCAGGAACAACAGAAAAAAATAGATAAGTTGATTGCCATACAGGCCGATGATGCCTATAAGATAAAAATGTACAGGCGTGAGATGGAAACCCTGAGGACTGTATTGAGAAGCTATATTGTGCAGATCGACTCGCTGAATATGCAGAACCAGGAGCTATTGGCTCAAAATAAGCAATTGCGAAACAAGGAACGCCGCCTCACCACAGAAAAAGAGCAGCTTGAGAAAGATAAGACTCAGCTGGAAGAGATTAAGAATCTGGCCACTACCCTGCAGGCTTCGGAAATCAATCTGGTGTTGCTCAACAAGCGGGATAAAGAGATCAACCGTATCAGGAGTATGGTAAAGGTGAGGGTCGATTTTATTCTTCGGGCCAACAAAGTGGCGGGTTCAGGGGAAACAGCCATCTTCCTGCGAATATTGCGACCGGATCAGGTGGTGTTGGGTTCGCCCGAAATGGTGATGCTTCAATTTAATGAAGAGCAGCTTCCCGCTTCTGCGTCGCGGGTCATCAATTATGAAAACGAGGACCTGCCGGTCTCCATCTTCTGGACCAATGATGGTGAGATCGTACCCGGTGAACATAAAGTAGAGCTCTATACAGACGGAAAAAACATTGGCTCCTCGTCGTTTGTGCTTAAATAATCCTTATCCCGGATGAACCGAACATGAACATTGGCATTATCATAGGGCGCATAGGCGGAGTGGATGGAGTGGCTCTGGAGACCGAAAAATGGATGGAGGTGCTCCGGTCCATGGGGCACAGGATCTACACCCTTTCCGGACAGTTTCAGGAGAGACAGATGGATCCTGATTTTGAAACCCTGGTCCCTGAGATGTCTTTTTTCTCTCCCGAAAGTTTCTGGAGCCAGAAAAAGGCTTTCTTCTATCCCGAAACCAATCCCCAGGAGTTGATTGAGCATCTTAACCTCTATTCCAAAGTGATCTATAAGAAGATACTCAACTGGATCAGTGAAAAGAGCATAGATCTGATCATCTCTGAAAATGCCTCTGCCCTGCCTTCACATCTGGAAATGGGACTGGCAGTAAACAAGGCGGTGATAAAATCGGGGATCCCCACCATCACTCATGACCATGATTTTGCCTGGGAGCGTGACGACCGCTATATTTCACCTCACAAGGAGATCAATGATTTTGTCTCAGAAGTATTTCCTCTAAGGGCGCCCAATTCGGTACATGCTGTGATCAATACACACGCTTATAATACGCTGAAAGAGAAGTATGGACGGGTTTCTGTGAATGTGCCGAATGTGATGGATTTTAACAGACCCTTCGGGCTCCATAACCAGAAAAATGAGAAGCTGGCCCGGCATCTGGGTTTTGCCGAAGAGGATCTGTTGCTTTTCCAGATTACCCGGATTGTGAGAAGAAAAGGGATTGAAACTGCCATCCAGCTGTTACATGACTTAGATGATAAAAAGGTCAAACTGGTCATCACCGGTAACTATGCAGATGATGCCGGGAGTGCCTATTACAACGAACTGGTCAATCAGATCCATGAACTGAAGCTGGGGGAACAGGTGAGTTTTGCCTACCACTTATTCCATAATAAAGGCCTTTCCAATTCCAACGGGGAGGTGCGCTTCTCTCTGTCGGATGCTTATGCCCGTGCTACTGCCTGTACCTATTTCAGCACCTATGAAGGGTTTGGTAATGCATTCGTTGAAGCGGTACTGGCCAAGCGTCCGGTATTCGTAAACAATTACGAGCCGGTCTACATGCCAGATATCGGAGATAGGGGATTCAAAACGGTAATGATCGAAAACGGTATACTTACTGAAGAGGCCGTCCGGGATATGTCGGAAATCATCTATAATCCCGATTTGGCCCGTGAGATCGCAGAATACAATTTCGAACTGGGCAAGCAGTATTTCAGCTACGATACCCTTCGTGAGAAACTGGATGAACTGATTCGTCTGGCTACCGGGAACTCATAGTTTAGCTTTGTTACAACACGAAAAGTTGCACCTTCTCATAAGTATCCGACAGCTTATACACTTCGATTGCAATATGCTGACTTGCTAATCCATAATCGTGATATACCGATACCTTTAAATAGGTAGGCATTTTAGACCGATTTCCTAAATAGTCCAGGTTTATCTGCCATTTTCCTTGAATTTCCTTCTCTATGAAAAACTGTTTGCTGCTATATCTTTGAACTGCTTCCGAATTCTGTGACATATCATGACCCGGTATGTTGCGCCAGGTATCGTAATATCCATCCGGATTCACAAACTCTAATTCAAATTCAGCTTCTTGATTGTTCCACTCAAAAACCAACCTGGTGAGCGTGTCTGAATGATCCATGGTACTCACTATGTCATTGTATATCGAAAACACCTCTTTGTTCCGCTCAAGAAGGTTTAAGATTTCCGTCGTAATAAGTCGATCTTCCCCGTTAGCATCAAAAGGGGTATTGGGCACTTGGTCCAGGATTTTTATATAATGGGAATAGGACATAAAGGCTTTTCTATACTCCCCGACCTCGTCATAGGCAATTGCCACATCCCTATGTGATTGGGCTTTCTCATAGTGTAACTTTAAAATCTCCTGATATAGAGACAAAGCACTTTCATGGTTGCCATATTGTTGTTGTAGATAGGCCAGAGCCTTTAGCACAAGAATATCGTTTGAAAAGCTATCGATTACATATTGAAGTAACTCTTTTGATCTTTCGTTATTTCCCCAACGGGACAAGTAGTAATCGTACACCTCGAGAAAATAATAGGGGTCGTTGAGGTGTCTTTTTTGTTGGCGTGAAAAGATGACCAAAGCCTGCTTTTCCGTTTTTGCCTTTTGTAATTTCCTCATATAAGAAGGCTCATACGGACGGTATTGATCAAGATGGTTAACTTCCTTTATCAAACTATCCACCAAATCGCGATTATCGTACATTCGATCCACCATCATATCCTCCATCCAGGTCTGTGCCTTAGTGTTTATCACAATAACCCCTCCCACTCCTTGTGGGCCATATTTTGAAATAGCTGCGTTGCGATCCAATATGGCAACCCGTTCAATATCACTAGCGGATAAATAGGTAGGAGTTCCTTGAATAAAACCGTCCACATCAAAAAGAGCTGCGGGGGGGTCGTCTGTTAAGGCCAAGGTTAATTGTCGTAAATAAACCTTGACCTCATCACCTCTTTCAATTTTCATTTGTGGGCTATGGTCCTGCAAAGAGTTGAGGAAATCTGTACCCACAGGAACCAGGTCTTTTCCATCGATGATACGCACAGCTGAAGAAGAGTAATCTTTGTCGATGATACCCCATGAAGTTTTGATCAGGTTCTTGTTTTCAGGATATTCTTCTAACAGCTCCTTTTGAGTCTTGCGCCTTTTTATGGCTTCTATTTCTACTTCAGCCAGTTCGATGCTCGCAGCTTTCATCTCTACATTGATCACTGAGGATTCTCTTTCCACACGGACCTTCATAAGCTGCATCCCAATATGGGAGAATATCAGTATGTCCCCAGGATTCGCACTGAGTGTATATTTACCCTGTGCATCTGTTTGTGTACCCCTATCTGTATCTTTTATGACAACATGAACCTTGGGAAGGGGTTGTTGGTAAGCATCGGTTACTCTGCCTGTGACCTGAGCATTTCTCTCTTGCGAATAGAGGCCCTGAACAGGCAGAAGAAGTGATAGGATAACGATCCAAATGGGGTGGGCGGAATTCATGGACACTTCAATGTAAATAACTTCACTTAAGGAATTTAACAAAATTCATACCAGATTGCAAACAAGAATAACCTGGTAGTCTCTTTTTGTACTTTTAGTAGGTAACAGCTAAGTTAGAAAAGCTTATTCCAGAAACAGTTCTCTCAGGATATGATCGGTGATGAGCCACCGGTCGGGATGAATGGCTATATTACCATCCTGCCACCAGAGGGATCCCCCTTCCAGAAACGGGGCAGATCTATTGGTAAAATGGTCTCCGACCTTCTGACCAAACGTCTCTCTAATATATCCCGGATCAGCTCCCCATTTGGTTCGCAGTGAAGTGATCAGGTAATCGTGATATAGTTCCTCCAGGGTGAGTTGTTCGAATTCACTAAACCCCTCCCCTTTCGAAACAGCTTTCATATATCCTTTTAGAGAGGAGAGGTTCCAACTCCTGCGTTTCCCGTCAAATGAGTGGGCAGAAGGCCCCATACCCAGATAGGGAGAACCACTCCAGTAGAGCATGTTGTGTTCCGAACGGCAATGATCGCTACCGGTACGGCTCTTCCTGGCAAAATTGGAGATCTCATAATGTTCAAATCCTCCCTCATTCATTTTGCTACGGAGCGATTTGTAACAGGATTCACTCTCTTTTTCCGGCGCCGGATTCAGTCGTCCTTTTTTTCGCCAGTGTTCAAATACGGTCCCGGATTCGAAGGTAAGATGATAGGTTGAAAGGTGCATAATGGGCAATGAAATGGCCCGGGTGAGATTTTCTTCCCACTCCTGTTGTGACTGTCCGGGGATCCCGTAGATCAGGTCGATGGTGAGATTGGTAAACCCGGCTGAGGCAGCATCTTTAACTGTCCGGATGGCTTGTTCCGCATCATGTGATCGCCTCATTAACTCCAGATCTCTCTGGATAAAAGATTGCACACCAATACTCAGCCGGTTAAATCCCAGTTTCTTCAGCCCTGACAGATAGGTGGGATTCAGGTCATCTGGGTTGCACTCGAGGGTCCATTCGGGATCGGAGCGAAAGGTGAAATGGCGGTGCAGAGACTCCAGGATCCTCTCCAGCTGAGAAATGGACAACTGAGAGGGGGTTCCTCCACCCAGGTAGAGTGTCCGTAAGTCCCGGCCTGATACTCTTTTTCCATGCCACCGGATCTCTTCCAGCAGCCGGTCTGTAAAATCATCCATGTATTGAACCGAGACGGTAAAGAAGAAATCGCAATACCTGCAAGCCTGTTTGCAAAACGGAATATGAATATAGATACCCTCCATGTATGGCTCACTCCTCTCACTCCTTCAAAAAACCAAGGATCGCGTTGGAAACAGCCCTGGGTTCCGGGGATAATGCATATACGTTTTCCTCATACCGTTTATTATAAGGAGAAATATTGAGGATTTGATCTTCCACCACCAGTGTGCTGCTTCCTCCCGGATCGAATCCCATGGCCCTGTCCATGCGATGTTCCTTTAGTATCTGGGCCATATCTTCATGAGTAGCCCCTACCGATTCCCTGATCCTTCCGTTTATGGTCAACACGGCCAATTCACCCTTTTTGTTGATTCCCACCGCAATCTTTGGTCCCCTCATCTGGGTATAATCCAGTCTGGCTGCCTGTGTACGGATAGAATTAAAACTTTTCCAACCCTCTTTTTCCATGTCGATAGCCACTTCTCCATTCTCAAGCAGCAAGGGTCCTGCTTCCACCGCATGTTTTATCTTTTCGTATCCAGGAACAGAGAGCGATATTTGGTCTCCGGCTTTTAATCCGGCCGGCATATCCTCACGATTAAAGGCCAGTGTGATTCCCACCGGTATGAACTTAACTTTTTCATTCTTTTCTGTTTCTCTGATCTCTTTGACCACATTTCCGGCCAGTCTGACCAGGGTTTTGCCTCCTCCTGTGATATGGTTTTCGGAAAAGAGCAGGTCATAATAAGCCGTCTGATCACCTGGTGTCTCCGGATTGTAGGCCTCTCCTGTCAGCTCCAACTTCCAGCCATTCCAGGAAAGATGTAATCCCTGTGCACAATTTACTCTTTTGATATCCATGCTCCCGTCTTCATAGATCAGCAACGCGGGTTTATTGAAAAGAGGCGCAGAAATCATGCTCCCTTCCGATATAAGCATGCCCAGGGGGGATCCGATATAGGTCTCCGGGAGGCCCAGTTTTCCTACCAGTTCCGGATTCAGTATATACCCTCCGTTCCAGGCTATTTTTGCCACATTGCCGCTCTTTTTATTAAATGCTTTGATAAACTGCAATACTGTTTTGGGTTTCCCTTTGGCGGAGACCGCAGCAAAATCCCACTGCCGGTGCCTGAAGTTGAGCCGGGCCAGGGCCCCGTTATAGGGCATTCCGTCCCTAAAAGTACCACTCACATATGTATAATGAATCACCTGCTCTTCCTCTTCGGTTCTAACCAGTGAGTGAAGCACATGCATGACAGGGCTTCCCCTTTTTGCCGCGTCCTCCCGGATGGCTGACAATACCTCTTTTTCCCCCAGTTCTTCGCTCAGCGATTTGAACAGATCGCTCTTCAGTGCCCTTTCAAAATCTTTTGCTGTTTGTACCGGTGTGGGATAAGCCAGTGTGGCTCTAACTCCTGCGGGTACAAATTGGATATAGCCGCTGTGGATGGGAATCCCCATCATATGTGCCGTATAAGGGTTTGGAACTTTACCAATGTGAAAGCGATCCATATCCACCATATCGGTCATCATTGCCGCATTGCTCCTGTTGGTAAGAATATATCCCCCCTGTTCTTTGATCTTTTTAAGCATTCTGAGCGCTCTGGTTCCCAACTGGGGAAAATGTATTCCCACACACACCTGTTTTGTACGGATGATCTGTATTACCTTAAACTCATAAAGTAATCTCAACTCGTCTGAAGTTCCGTTAAGGATATAGTCTGTAATCTCTTCTTTGTTCAGCTGTTTTCCCAGGTTCTTCTCCTGAGCAAAAATGTAGACCGGCTTCAGTGAGGAGTATTCTTTTTCGAGCATCTCCCGGGTGATGATCTCTTCCAGGGGTAATTGAAGCCTGGACCGAATGGATTGTAAAGCAAAGAATTCCAGTTCATACATGATATAGGCACCAGGGAAATAGGCAATGGGCAGATTGGTCCTGAGCCTTTCTATCAATCTTTTTCGGTCGTCTATGGCCAGGTAGGAGCTTCCTGTGAGTTGTAACAGGGCCAGGTTCCAATCGGTAAAGAACTGGGGGCTTATGTCCACCTTATTTAACGGAGTGGGCTGAACAATACGGATATAGAGCATATTAATCAGACCCGTTAACTCCTGAAAAGTATAGTCCTGGTAGGGATATTGGTATCTATTCCTGTGCCGGTACGACATGGAGTGGTCGTGCTGTATGACTACCTCTCCGTTGCGGTGTTCAAAAAGGGTTTCCACCCCGTTGTAAAATCGGTTGATGATCTTCTCGGGGATAAACTCCGCATCCGGATCATTTTCAATGATGGCCCGTGCAAAGTGAAAAGCCATACCCCTGACCAGCTGCTGCTCTACTCTGAAATAGCTGGGATCAATCAACGATTTCAACATGAGCATAAAAGAGAGGCGCCCGAAGCCCGGCAGGTAGTGCCTGTTCTCGGTATCCAACAGCGCCTCCAGGTCCCCATTGGTAAAGTTGACCATCTCCCTGTAATCGTCCATGCTCTCCTGGACAATGCGTTCGATGCGCTCATTGCTCCTAAGTTGACGGTAGAGCCGAAACAGGATCTGGTGGATATTATCATTGAGCGAATCGAGGCTATAGCGCTTATGCACTACCTTGCGGTTGTGCCTGAACTCCTGGGTATACCGGTGTGGGAAAAAGACCCTCTCTATGATCTGGTGAACGACCTGACTGGTAATCTTCTTCCCGCTGAATTCCAATACTTTCAGTCTGTCCCGTTCACTGAGGTGTTCTCCAATCACTTCCGAATAGACCGTCTCCGGTTCATACCTTCTGCAAAAAATAGGGGTGCCGCATGCTGTGGCTTCTATGATAGGTAATCCTCTTCCTTCCGTTTTGCTGGGAAGTAAAACCAGGGAGGCAATATTATAGAGCTCTGTGATCCCAACCGGGTGTTCAAACCGGCTTTTGAAAGAATCCTTGTCAAGTTCGCCAAACAGTAATGCCAGGTAAACCCGCCTTTTCAATGAATTCTCCACGTGGTTAAACATCTCCTTGAACCGTTCGACCAGTTTTTTGTAGTAATTGTAATGACCTGCGGCTATGGGACCGGTAATCAGCAGGGTCATTTTTAAGTGGCCGGTCTTCTTAAACCTCAGCATCATCTCCTCCTCCTCAAACATCTTCAATAACAGGTTAAAGGAGGTCTCTATGCGTTTTCTGGAGATGATTCGCGTGGGTTGGAGCAGAATGATGTTCTCCCCTATAAACCGATCTACCGCCCCTGTCTTTGCCCCTATCAAAATGGGACGCGGATTATGCTCTGCTACCAGCCCCCCTGAAAGCACATCCTCCACAGAATAACTGATCAGCCTGTGGCTATACCGGGAGAGAATCTTCTCTACCTGAACATAGGTATTGATGTTTTTTCGCTTATCGCTTTTGGTATAGAGGGTGGTGTCTACCGCCGTACCGATCTCCATCACATTAGAGGGATTATGTCCATTGATCCGGATGAGGCGTTCCGACTGTCCCCGGTTGATGTTTATATTGATCCATGTTCTGGATTGCCAGGGAAACAGGAGCTCAATCAGGGAAAAGACCTCACCCAGGTGACAGTTGGTGTAGAAGAAATCCCTGGGGCCTGGTTTGGTCCCCTCTTTTTCCCGGTCTGATTTACTCATTCCCCCTTCCCAGTAAAAATCGTGGTTGTTGTTAATAACAGGAATTTTAAGGAACTCGGAAAGCAATACTGTGGCCAGGGCCAGAGCCACGTTTCCGGGATTAGAACATACATTGATCAAATAGAGAAGGTTAATCTTCTCTCTCTCAATGTAACTGCCCAGCTTTTCAATAATCAGGAGGGTCTGAGCCCACAACTTTTTAATAAGGGTGTTATAGGTCTCACTGCCTCGTTCCAGCTTAGTAAAATAAAAGTCCCTGTAAAGTTCCCAATCATTGAATCCGGTCAATTCGGGGATTATACATTTTTTGTACTCCTCTTTGATAATCGGGGTGGTTTTGGAGTGTATTTCCCCGGCGATATAGTGGACAGGTATACCAGGTATATTTCGTCTGATCAGCGACGCATATTTGTCCACTTCCACTGTAACGCCATCCACCATATAATGAAAGGTGAGAAAACCTATACCCCCCCTTCGCAACATCTCCTTAAACTCTTCATAGGATTTGTGAAACCTGATGGAAGGATATTCCTGATGCTCCCTAAACCTGTCGATAAAAAGGCCCAGGTCAAACCAGGTATCGATCTTCTCCTTTCTCAGTAATGCAAGCAGTTCATCCAGGTTCATTTCAAAATTATTATCATCTTTGTGCTGACTGATCATCATCATACGGTTATGCTAAGTTACGTGATCCGATACAAATTTTCCATAGTGGTGGCCATACTAATTGCAATGCTCAGTCTTGTTCCCAGTGGCTCCATGCCCGATTCTCCCCTTTTTGATCTTCGTTTCCTGGATAAGATCGTCCATTTTGGCATGTACGCATTTTTTGGCTTAGTGGCCCTATGGGAAAGTCGTTGCCAACAGAAGTGTGTCGCCTTTCACTTTTTACTTATTACCGTGATATTTATTATGAGCACACTCATTGAGGTGCTTCAGGCAACCGTAGTAGCCACCCGATCTGCTGAGTGGCTTGACTTGCTTGCAAATTTTCTGGGGCTTTTGGGGGGGTATCTGGCCTATCGAATTGTAATCAGCCTTGGGATTTTGAAGCTCCTCGGAGCAAGCTCCAAGGAACCTTCGATCCAGAAATGATTTTAATGGTGCTCGCTAATCCGCGAGCAGAATTCAAAACAGTCAGATCCTGATCCTCTCTTTCCCCTGCCTGAACTCTGAAGCCAGATCAGCGATGGTTTCGGTCTGGAAGACTCCTTTCATCTCCTCTCGAAGGGGGGCAATTTTGTCGTGCAAACTACATGGGAATTCATCGCTGCACGGGCTGGTTCTAACGACGCAATTGGTAAAGCTATCTGTTCCGTCTATGATCTCAATGATCTCTATTACGGAAATGTCCATGGCTGGTTTTCTCAGGTGAAATCCTCCATTTGGCCCCTTAGTGGAGTGTAATACCCCCTGTTTCGCTAACACCTGTAATATCTTTCCCAGGAAAGGGGTGGGAATATGTAAACCCTCTGATATCTCCTTTATTCCTGCTTTCTTTTCCGGAGAAGCAAACAGGGCAAGGTATATCACAGCCCTGATTGCGTATTTACTGGTATTTGATAACATCGGTATCTGCGTTCTTTATTCCTCTTTTTTTAACAAATGAGAAGTTGATTTGTTGTTCATTCATTTTCAAAACACGAATACAGAGGGTTAAAACTTGCTTTTCATATAAAAGATCCAAAAAAGAGAGTAAATGATAAACAGATTGTCAACAGTCATTATCTTTGAGCTGACTTATTTTTTTTCAAAACATAACCCTATTAACAAGTGTTAAATGATCTTGTAATCTACCCTATTTCAGAACTTAACAAACCACATAACTGTTAATAGAGTGTGTTAAATATGTAAAAACCTGTATTAGCAAAGATCTTTGTTATTTTTTTAAAACAAAATGAACCGCCTATCATCATCATAAGAGAGTTTTTAATAATTAATAATGATATATATATTTTATGGATGCTGTGAATAAAAAGGATATAGAACTTAAGGGTTTTATTGACCTGGATGTTGATAAATCCGTAGATCTTATTGATGAGATCAACAGGATGAGGAAGGAGAAGAATGCAGTTATCCTGGCACACTTTTACCAAGAGGGAGAGATTCAGGATATTGCCGATTTTGTAGGCGATAGTCTGGGCTTATCTCAGAATGCAGCTGAAACAAAAGCAGACATCATTCTTTTCGCCGGTGTTCATTTTATGGCTGAGACGGCCAAGATCCTTGCTCCGGATAAGAAGGTCCTTATACCCGATTTGCAGGCAGGTTGTTCACTGGCCGAGTCCTGTCCCCCGGCAGAATTCGCACAATTTAAAGCTAAGTATCCCGATCATACTGTGATCTCCTATGTGAATACAACTGCAGAAATTAAAGCACTGACCGATATTATTTGTACCTCAACCAATGCATTAGAGATCGTGCATAGTCTCCCAAAGGATGAGAAAATTATCTTTGCTCCGGACCGGAACCTGGGTAATTACATACAGAGTATTATCGGTAGAGAGATGGTGGTGTGGGATGGAGCTTGCCATGTACATGAGGAATTCAGCCTGGAGAGGATACTGGAACTGAAAAAGGAGAATACTGATGCTCAGATTATTGCACATCCTGAGTGCGAAAAACCCGTATTGATAGTGGCTGATCATATCGGTTCTACCACCTCGTTGTTGAACTATACAATCAGAGATAACGGGATGAAATATATTGTGGCCACAGAATCGGGTATCTTGCACCAAATGAGGAAGGCGAGTCCTCATAAAACCTTCATTCCTGCCCCCCCTAAAGATTCAACATGTGCCTGTAATGATTGCAAGTATATGAAATTGATATCTTTGAAAAAGATCTATAACACTTTGAAGTATGAGCTTCCGGAGATAACTTTGGAACAGGATTTGATGGACAAAGCCAGGGGATCCATTGTGAGGATGCTCGAGATTTCAAAGCGTTTAAAGTTATAAATCTATTTCCATGTTAACCAGGTGGATAGGATACGCACTTGTTTGTTTGTTTGGGATGTGGACAATGATTCCACTAACCGGGCAAGAAAAAGATAGTGTGTTTGTTCAGTTCTTTTATCCCAATGGCCAGGTCTCCAGTGAAGGTGTAATGCGCGATGATAAACCCGATGGATACTGGCGGACTTATTATGTGACGGGAGTGGTTAAGTCGGAAGGAAAAAGGACTAATTATCTACTGGATAGTACCTGGAATTTCTATAATCAGGCTGGTGAAATTACGCAGAGAATAAGCTATAGCATTGGAGAAAAAAGCGGATACTCTATCAAATACAGTTATGATAATCCATTAATGCCCGGACAGCACACTATCGTTGCTAAGGAGCTCTATGTCAATGGAAGAAAGGAGGGGAACTCCTACTATTATCACCCCACCGGTGAGGTGAAGCTGATGGTATTTTATAAGCAGGGAAGAAAGCAGGGTTTATCGAGAGAATTCACCAGGGACAGTACGCTTATTACAGTAGTAGATTATAGTGATAATTATATGGTTAACAGAGAGAGGGTAAACCGCACCGATTCAGAAGGAAGGAAACAGGGTACTTTTAGGGAGTACTACGCAAATGGAAAAATGAAAAAGGAGGAGCACTACCTGGATAACCAGTTGCATGGTTATTACAGAGAATTTGATGGTGTGGGAAACCTGGTTATGGGAATGCGGTATGAACGGGGTAAGATCATGGAGGAGATAGACGAAGATATGAAGGAGCTACTCGATATGAAAAGCACCTTTGATGAGCAGGGTAGATTGATTTTTACCGGTGGATATAAGGAAAACATCCCGGTAGGTATTCACCGGTTTTACGATACGGTCGGGAATGTGGAAAATGCACATTTATATAACGAGCTGGGACAAAAAATATCGGAAGGTATTATTGATGATCAGGGAATAAAAAGAGGATCGTGGATCGATTTCTATCCCGCTGGAGAAATCAGGGCGAAAGGCACCTACATGAACAATCAGCGATCGGGATCGTGGACCTTCTATTTTCGTTCAGGGGGTGTTGAACAAAAGGGGAGGTTTCAAAGGGACAGGTATCAGGGATTATGGACCTGGTATTATCCCAATGGAAATGTTTGGAGGGAGGAGAGTTATTTTAATGGCAGAGAAGATGGTATGTTTACCGAATATGAAAAAAATGGGAGCATTCTTACCAAGGGGGATTTCATCAATGGAGAAAGGGAGGGGGAATGGATCTACCAGGTGGGTGATCATGAAGAACGGGGTACATACCAGATCGGATTACGGGAAGGGATTTGGAAATATTACTATAACAATGGCAAACTGAAATATGAAGGGAATTACTCCCAGGGCAATCCTGATCGCAGACATAAGTATTACTACCCTTCAGGAGCGTTAAAGGAAGAGCAGTACTACCAGCTGGGTATTAGGGAAAAGAACTGGAAGAAATATGACGAGGAGGGTAATCTGGTGATGACCATCACTTACAGGAACAATGTGGAACAGAGGATAAATGGGATCCGTATCAGATTACCAGAGAGTGATATCACTTTAATTCAATGATCATTCATGGTTGAAGAATTTGAATTCAGAGATAAGCAATTATCGGAAAATGATCTGGAAATTGAAGCCAGATTAAGGCCTCAGATATTCTCCGACTTTGAAGGACAACGAAAGATCGTGGAGAATCTAAAGGTGTTTGTAGAGGCGGCCCGACTCCGAGACGAAGCCCTCGATCATGTATTGCTGCATGGGCCTCCTGGATTGGGAAAAACCACACTGGCACATATCATAGCTAACGAAATGGAGGTGGGAATTAAGATCACCTCAGGTCCTGTGCTGGATAAGCCGGGCGACCTGGCGGGTCTGTTAACCGGACTGGAAGAGGGAGATGTACTTTTTATTGATGAGATTAACCGGTTATAGCCTATCGTAGAGGAATATCTCTATTAGGCAATGGAAGACTACTGCATCGACATCATGATCGATAAAGGTCCGGCTGCACGCTCAGTACAACTCACCCTACAACCTTTTACTCTCATTGGAGCCACCACCAGATCCGGATTACTGACTGGTCCACTAAGAGCAAGATTCGGAATCAATTCATTGCTGGAATATTATGACTTTGAAGTGCTTACAGGAATTGTTAAACGCTCTTCCGGAATCCTGAAGGTGGAGATTGATGAAGATGCTGCCGTGGAAATTGCCTCAAGGAGCCGAGGTACCCCCAGGATAGCAAATGCACTACTGCGAAGAATCAGGGATTTTGCACAGGTTAAGGGTAGAGGGATTATTGATATGAAGATTACCAAATATGGATTGGATGCGCTAAACATCGATAAATCGGGTCTGGATGAGATGGATAACAAGATTCTGCTTACCATTATTGACAAATTTCAGGGTGGTCCAGTAGGCCTTAATACCATAGCTACTGCAGTAGGAGAAGAGGCGGGTACTATTGAAGAGGTGTATGAACCATTTCTGATTAAGGAGGGATACATAAAAAGGACCCCAAGGGGAAGAGAGGTTACAAAGATTGCCTATGAACACCTAGGTAAATATAGGGATGGCCAAAACTTTTTATTCTGATATTTTATATATATTTGTGTGGAACTGATATACACTAGCTGATATGTTAAAAGATTTATTAAAGAATGCAGGTCTATTAGTCATACTGGCCGGAGTCATTGTTCTGGGAATATCTGTTTTTACAAAAGTACAGACCAATGCTCATTTGTCAATAAGCCTCGCACTGATTGTGGGAGGACTATTAGCACACATCGTCATCAATAAAATAGTGGATTAGGAACTGCTATATATTGGCTATGTACTTCAATCCTGGCTTGTCCAGGATTTTTATTTTCCTGCCGTTCAAATTGATCAATCCTTCACTTTTAAACTCGGAAAGCAACCTGATGATTGACTCGGTGGCTGTGCCTACAATATTGGACAGCTCCTCACGGGTAAGAGAGATCCTGAGTATACCCTCACTGTCCTCTCCAAATTCAGTGTGAAGCTGTAAAAGAATTTCAGCAAGACGTTCCTTCACGGTCTTCTGTGCTATATCGGTCAGGTAAGAATTAGCCTCACCCAATTCCTTACAGGTAAGCTTCATTAGCTCCACAGCAAAGTTACCATTGGTTTTCACCAGACTCAGAAGAATGTCTGTGGGAATATGGCACAAAACACTATCCTCAAGCACTTCTGCGGTAGTACAAGCTGGTTCATTGCTCACTACGGAGCGGTAGCCCATAAGATCGCCCGGTTGTGCAAAACGGATAATCTGATCTTTTCCATCGAAGCCAGTTTTGTATATCTTTACGATCCCTGATTGTACACAATAGAAACCTTTCATTCGGTTATTTTCCCGATAAATGATTGAACCTCTTTTATAGGTTTCTGTTATCTTGTTGTGTGAAATATCCTGGAGCTCCTCTTCGGACAAGTAGCGGAAGAGGGGATGAGTCCTGAGGGAACAGGAATCACAATTCAAAGGATCAGGATGATTCATCATACGTTAAGGATAGATATTAAAGGTAGATAAAACTAGAAAAAAATTACAAAATGAAGGAAACAATCAAAGCCCGGTGGCTAAATGATCTGGCTTTTGAAGCTGAAGTGGACGGACATAAGGTATATATGGATAGTTCTCTGGAGCATGGGGGAAAAAATACAGGCCCCAGGCCCAAACCACTGATGATGGTGGCTCTGGCGGGATGTACAGGAATGGATGTGACCGCCATACTGCAAAAAATGAGGGAAGAGATAGAGGAACTAACCGTGGAAGTGGAGGGAGATGTAACTGAGGAGCATCCAAAGAAATTTGAAAGAATGAAATTGATCTACCGGGTTAAAGGGAAAGGAGTTTCCAGGAAAAAAGTGGAAAAAGCAGTAGAATTGTCTTCTGCAAAATATTGCGGAGTTTCAGCCAACTACAGGAAAGCATTTGACATTACCCACGAAATCATTATTGAGGAGTAAGCTTGCTCACTTACTGAAGGCATTGCTATCAGAAAGCTGACTGGAATTGATCCAGGAACCGGATATCATTTTCAAAGTACAGGCGCAGGTCCCTGACCTGGTATTTAAGCATGGCTACACGTTCGATGCCCATACCAAAGGCAAAACCTGTATACTTCACCGAATCAATATTATTGAATTCAAGGACATTAGGATCAACCATTCCGCAGCCCAATATCTCCAACCATCCTGTATATTTACATACATTGCACCCTTTACCTCCACAGATCTGGCAACTGATGTCCATTTCAGCTGATGGTTCGGTGAAGGGAAAATAGGATGGACGAAGCCTAATCTCTACCTGCTGACCAAACATTTCACGGGCAAAATAGAGCAGCGTCTGTTTCAGGTCAGCAAATGAAACATTTTCATCGATGTATAAACCCTCTACCTGATGGAATATACAATGCGCCCTGGCTGAAATGGCTTCATTACGAAATACCCTTCCAGGCGATATGGTACGAATGGGTGGTTGTTCATTTTCCATCACTCGCACCTGAACCGAAGAGGTATGAGTTCTCAGTAGGACATCAGGATCATTCTGAATAAAAAAGGTATCCTGCATATCCCTGGCGGGATGCTCTGGTGGAAAATTGAGAGCCGAAAAAACATGCCAGTCATCCTCAATCTCAGGTCCTTCTGATATGACATAACCCAATCTGTTGAAAATATCGATGATCTGATTTCTCACAATAGATATGGGATGTCTGGCTCCTGGCAGCATAGGGGGGCCAGGCAGGGTAAGATCGGCAGAATCCTGCGTGGAAATCTCTTCAGCAGAAGATGACAACAACTCTTCCACTTTTTCGGTAATGAACTGCTTCAGCTGATTGATCCTCTGCCCCACCTCCTTCTTCTGTTCTGCGGGCACTTCTTTAAATTTTATAAACAGATCGGCAAGCACTCCTTTTTTACCCAGGTACTTGATACGAAATTGTTCAATATCCTCCCTGTTATCAGTTCCGAACTGATGGACCTCCTCAAGGATCTTGTCAATTTGCTGAAGCATATGTAATTGGTTTTGAGCTGTAAAAGTAAAAAAAAGAATAACTATTTGATCAGGGAAATTGAATATACCACATCCTTCACGGGGCGATCATAGCTATCGGTTTTCGTGGAGCCGATAGCATCCAAAATTTCCATCCCTTCCACCACCTCACCAAATACAGTGTATGCCCCATCCAGGTGAGGAGTACCCCCGATAGTGGTATATGCTTCTATTTGCTTCTCACTTAAAGTGATCATGCCCCGTTTAGCCATGATATTCAACTCTTCGATAGTGAACACCCTTCCCTGTACAATGTAAAACTGAGAGCCAGAAGATTTTTGTTCAGGATTCATCTGGTCACCCTCTCTGGCAGCTGCCAGCGCTCCTTTTTTATGAAACAGTTCTCCATGGAACTCTGCAGGTATGTCATAACCCGGTCCGCCTGTGCCCAGACGTTGTCCTTTTTTGGCCCCCACAGAATGGGGATCACCTCCCTGGATCATGAAATCCTTGATTACCCGGTGAAACAAATGCTCTTTATAGAAACCCTCTTCAATAAGTTTTAGCATATTATCACGGTGTCCCGGGGTTTCATTGTAGAGCTTGATCACCATGTTTCCCATGGAGGTCTCGATATGTATCAGACGCTCCGCGGCTCCGTTCTGCATCTGAGCCACCAAATGCGTGGATGGTAATGACAAGAGAACAGAAACTAACAGACCTAATAGATACTTTTTCATGATAAATGACGTAATTTTAATATTAGAATGATTGACAAAGATAGAATGAATGTTTAAAAAGTACTTCTTACCCATATGGTTTGCATTAACACCCCTGGGGGTTGGCGGACAGACTGTTGGGCTGGTGATGAGTGGCGGGGGCGCAAAAGGCCTTGCTCACATTGGTGTGATTAAGGCGCTTGAGGAGCATCAGATTCCCATTGACTATGTCGGCGGCACATCGGCAGGGGCCATTGTAGGGAGTCTCTATGCCATGGGATTGAATGCCGATGATATGATGCGGATTGTCAGATCTGAAGAATTCAGTTATTGGATGCACGGGATGCTGGAAAATGAATTCAAATACTACTTCAAAACCGAATTCCCGGGTCCGGATCTGTTTAGTGTGGGACTGGATGTGAAGGATACCATCCCGAAAACCATGATCCCTTTAAGCTTGATACCTAATCATTTGATGGATTTCGCGTTCATGGAGATCTATGCCAGAGCCAGTGCTGCAGCCCATTACGATTTTGACAGCCTCTTTGTTCCGTTTCTGTGTGTCAGTGCGGATATCAGTAACAGCAAGGAGGAGGTATTTAGAAAAGGTGATCTTTCGCAGGCTGTAAGAGCTTCTATGACATTTCCGCTCTATTTCAGACCGATTCTCATTGGGGGTAATATTATGTATGACGGGGGTATCTACAACAACTTTCCCAGTAACCATGTAAAAGAGCATTTTAAGCCAGATGTGATCATTGGCAGCAAGACCGCGGAAGGGAACTCTCCTCCCGATGAGTTTGATATCATGCGACAGATTGAAAACATGGTCATGAAGCCCTCCGACTATACCCTTACTCCCGGAGAGGGTATACTGATCGATATGGATTTTGAGAGGACTTCGCTGTTAGCCTTCGATAAGCTGGAAGAGTTTGTTGAGTTGGGTTATCAATCGACCTTACTACTGATAGATAGTATTAAAATGCTGGTACACAGAAAGGCACCCCTTCCCGCCGAACTGGAGAAAAAAAGAGAAGCATTTATAGGAAGCTGGCCTGAACTGCGTTTCGGAGAGCTTGATATTAATGGGTTGAATGAAAAGCAAACCACTTATGTGGAAAGAAGTATACGGAAAACCGATTCGGTCATTGATGTGAAGGAGCTAAAACAAGAATATCTGAAACTTGCTAACGATCAGAGTCTGTTTTACCTCTACCCTCAGGCGATATATAACCAGAGAGATAGTCTATTCAAGCTTAGACTTAGGATTATTCCAAAGGCTCCGTTAGAGGCCAGGTTTGGTCTCTTTTTTTCTACAACAGGTATAGCTCAAACCCATCTTGGATTCAGTTACAGGGCCATATCTGAAGTTAGCACCCACCTGAGTGGAAGTATCCAGTTTGGAAGATTATATAATGGAGTGAATCTGGGTTTCCGGTTCGATTATCCCTCAAGGATCCCTCTCTTTTTCCAAGGTAGCTTTAACTACAACGGTTTCGATTTCAACAGCTATCACTCCAATATCTTTTTTGCAGATTTGAAGCCCTCCTACATCGTAGAAGACGAGATCAACTTCAGGTTTGATGTGGGAATTCCCTATTCCATGAATGGGGTAATCAAGGGAGGAATAGGGATAGGCAGAAACCGTGAAGTCTACTATATGACTAAAGATTTCACCTCCAATGACACTTCGGAGATTTCCAATGTGAACCTGGTCTCGTTATACCTGGCCGGGGAGAGAAACTCATTTAATAATAAGCAATTTGCCACTGAAGGGACTTTAAGGAAACTGGGTGTACGTGTCGGTTATGGCTTGGAGTCCTATGTTCCCGGTTCCACTTCTCAGTATGATATCAACGAAAAACTTAACTATTTCTGGCTAAGTGCAAAATATGAAGATTCTGGTTTCATTCCACTCAAAGGGAGATTTAGCCTGGGGTATCATTACATCATGCAGGCCACCTTTAAACCTTTGTTAAGTAATTATTTCTCTTCGCTTATTGATGCTCCGGCATTCAAACCCAATGTTATTACTAAAGGGATGTTTTTGGAGCAGTACAGGGCGTATCAGTTCATTGCAGCCGGACTTATGCCTCTCTATACATTCAACAAGCAGATACATGCAAAAATGGAAGCTTATGCTTTTTTCCCGGTCCAGGAGATCCTCCGGGATGAAAGCAACAGGCCGTATAAAGGCACCTATTTTCACAAGATGAAAAGCATGTTCAATGCATCCCTCAATTTTGTGTCCGTTGCGGGTCCCGTCTCTTTTCATGTGGGATACCTCACCGAGGAGGAGAATCCATGGGTATTTCAACTCAGTTTCGGGTACTTGCTGTTCAATAAAAGATCAACCGATGAATGATAGGCTCTGCTTGGTTCGATCACCATATCCGGAGATAATGCTATTTTTGCCTGAGCATTGAAAAATCCCATTAAACAACTGTTTGGACAAACAGCCGTTTACGGTTTAGGCATTGTGTTGCCTCGTTTGCTGAATTACCTGTTACTTACACCTTTCTATACCCGAGTATTTGAGCGGGAAGCGTATGGCGTTATCACCGAATTATACGCCTATGTGGTGTTCCTGCTGGTCATACTTACCTATGGCATGGAAACCGGATACTTCAGGTATGCCAGTCAGTCTGAAAAAAAGGAGAGGGTTTTTACCACGGTTTTTGGCTCCTTGTTTGTGACCTCTTCCCTGTTTATTGTAGCACTATTTATATGGGCTGCTCCCGTGAGCAGCTGGGTGGGCTATTCCTCACACCCTGAGTACATCAAATGGTTAGCTCTTATTGTGGGTGTTGACACCTTTACAGCTATCCCATTTGCCAGGATCAGATTATATAACAAGGCGGGTAAGTATGCCATGATTCGACTGGTCGAGGTTTCCATCAACATAGGGCTTAACCTCTTCTTCCTCTACTATTGTCCCCGGCACACCGATTCGGAGCTGGTTTCCCTGGTATACAGACCAGAAGTCGGAGTTGGTTATGTGTTGATTTCCAACATGATTGCATCAATAGCAAAGTTTCTGCTTCTCTCCGGGGAGATGATTACTGCTTTCAGGGCCTCCATAGACAGAAAGCTGTTAGGGCAATTGCTTATCTATTCATATCCTTTACTGGTAGCCGGTTTAGCAGGAACCATCAATGAGGCCCTGGACCGGATATTACTAAAGTACCTGATTCCGCCAGATCAAAATCCCATGGAACAATTGGGAATCTATGGTGCAAACTATAAACTGGCAGTTTTGATGACCCTCTTTGTACAGATGTTTAAATATGCGGCTGAGCCCTTCTTCTTTTCAAAATCGGAGGAAAAAGAAGCGAAAACCCTCTATGCGGATGTGATGACATTTTTTGTGATTGCGGGATTGTTCATTTTCTTAATGGTAAACCTATACCTCGATTATTTCGTGCTTTTTATTGGAAAAAACTTCCGGGAAGGAGTGCATATTGTGCCGGTCATTCTTATGGCCAACCTGATCATGGGTATATTCTTCAATCTATCTATTTGGTATAAACTCACCAATAAAACGTTAATTGGTGCTGCGCTGGTACTCCTGGGTGCGGTGATCACAGTGGTAATAAATGTAATTTTCATTCCCCGTTACAGTTATGTGGCATCGGCCTGGGCACATCTCATTTGCTATAGCGTGATGGTTTTCTTCTCCTATATCTGGTCCAGAAAGCACTACGCCATTCCTTATAAATTATCCAGAATCATTGGTTATATCGCTTTGGCTTTGGTATTATATGTGATCAATGAGTTATTTTTGCAGGATCTCTTGGTGATTCGGGACCTTACAGGTCTGCTGTTACTGGCGCTGTTTGGGACGGTTGTATTAATTAGAGAACGAAATACGTTTAATTCATATAAAAGCGGTTAGAAGCATGCAAGTGAAAATTGTGAATAACTCCAGGCACCCCCTTCCTGACTACAGCACACCCTATTCGGCAGGTATGGATCTGAGGGCTAATCTGGATGCTCCTGTCACACTGAAACCCCTGGAACGGCGACTTATACCCACCGGACTGTACATGGAGTTACCCGATGGTTATGAGGCACAAATCAGGCCCAGAAGCGGCCTGGCCTTAAAGAAGGGCATTTCGATAGTCAATACACCGGGTACTATTGATGCAGATTACAGAGGTGAAGTAGGGATCATACTTATCAATATGTCTAATGAGGATTTTGTGGTCCAGGATGGAGAAAGGATTTGTCAAATGGTGATCAACAAAGTGGAAAAGATCTCCTGGACTGAAGTGGTCTCCCTGGAAGTTTCGGAAAGAGGAGCAGGTGGATTTGGTCATACGGGACATAAATAATGAGAATAACGGGATTAGGAATAGCGATTTTGTGGTTGATCCTTTCGGAAGGGATTGTACTGGGGCAAGAGAAAGAGGCGAATAATGATTATCAGTATGCCCTGATTGAAGCAGTTAAACAGAAAAACCTGGGTAATATCTCCGAAGCCATAAAGCTCTACAAACTGGTGATCAAAGAGAAACCCGAATGTGATGTCGCTCATTATGAATTGGGAACTATCTACTTGATGATGAGCCAGTTTGGCCCAGCGAAGCAGAGCCTGGAACATGCGTATAAGCTTGCCCCGGAGAACAAGTGGTATACCATGGCCTACCTGAATGCGCTGGGAGCGAAAGAGGAATATGAAGCACTCACCGAAATACTGAAAGAGAAAGTGAAAAGTGAGCCTGATGAGGTAGAGTGGGAGTACCAACTGGCCTCCGCCTATTTCACACGCGATAAATCGAGGAAAGCTTTGAGGATCCTTGAGAAGATTGAGAAAGAGAAAGGATTCAGTGAAAAGATCACTTTACTAAAAGCTTCTATTTATGAAGCCGAGGAAAGGTATGAACTGGCCAGACAGGAAATAGAGAAGGTTATGGTGCTGTTCCCTGAAGCGCTGCAATTTAGGATTGTGGCAGCCGAGTTCTCCATGAAGATAGGTGAAGAGGAAGAAGCTGCTGAGTACTACAGAGAGATCTTGGAAATAGACAGCACAAACATATTTGCTCTAACTAATCTGACAGATTATTATCGAAAGAAAGAGGATTACTCTAGTAGTTTCAACTACCTGGCGAAATCTTTCAGAAGCAATAAGATCGATGTGAAACGAAAGCTGGCCATCATGTCTTACTATCTGTCTGAAAAGGAGTTTCAGGAGAAATACCGAGAGGAGCTTAATCAGTTACTGGTTATTTTTTTGGAAGAGCATCCGGATCAGTCCGAGGCCAGGTTATTGGCTGCGGATTTCTATATAGATGCACAGGACTATAAACATGCATACAGCCAGTTAAAACTCTATTTGGAAAGTAATCCGGGTAATTATCCTCTCTATATGCAGGCAATTCTGCTTGCCAATGCAGCCTCACTGGATGAGGAGTTGATAGGGATGTCGGACAAGGCCATCGAGGCATATCCTGATAGTGCAGATATCCGTTTCTTCAAGGCCATAGGTTTATACGAAACCGAGAAATTCGAATTGTTGATTGAGAATCTCAATCAGATCTCATTCGATAAATATTCAGAGAAAGAATATGCTTCTCAGTCCAGATTAATGTTTGCTGAGGCACATTACAGGCTTAAGAACTATGTGAAGTCCGATTCCCTTTTCGAAAAGCTGATAGAGGAGGAGCCTGATAATTATCTGGTTTTGAATAATTACAGCTATTACCTTGCCGAGAGGGGAGAAAAGCTTGACAAGGCGCTCCAATGGAGTTTTATGACCATAGAGAATAACCCGGATAATGCTACTTTCCTGGATACCTATGCCTGGGTGCTGTTTAAGCTTCAAAAGTATGAGCAAGCTGAAAAATATATCTTAATTGCCTTGAAGAAGGGGGGAGAAAATGATCCTGAAATCAATGAGCATGCTGGAGATATTGAAGCTGCCCTTAAGAGCTACGAAATTGCCAGGTCCTATTATTTGAAAGCTATTATTTTAGGGGGTAACACCTTATTGCTGGAGCAGAAAATTGACTCTCTGGAAAGCCTTAAAAATGAATAGAAGACATATTCTTTTAAGTGTATGTGTTGCCTTGATGCTACATCAGTGCGGAGTGATCAGAGAGATATCAAGGCCAGAAGCTCCTGTTATGGCCGGGATGGAAGGTATGATGCAGAAATGCATGGCTAAGGATACCTTACATAGCCTACTGATCAGCAAATCCGAAGCAATACTATTATTCAATGAAGAGAGGTATGAGGTAACGGTATCCCTTTACGCAGTGAAGGATTCTATACTCTATCTTTCAGCAGTGAACAGTGGGTTTGAAATGATCAGAGCCAGTGTAAAACAGGATTCCATTAAAGTGATTGACCGATTGAATAAGATCGTTTATGCAACGCCTTTAACGAGGCGCTTTGGATATCAGCATCCTGTAAATTTCAAGGATTTGCAGCATATTGTATGTGGATATTTTCTTTGCTATGACCTGGATAAGGCCAGAGACGATATGGATAATCATCTGCAGTTTGATTTTGATGAACCTTTGATAAAAAAGAGAATTTCACTGGACCGGAACCGGTTATTAATGGATACATTTGAGTTCTATCATCAGAGGACAAATAACTATTTAATGGGAGAGAGGATGGAGGATGGATTTCGTATATACTCTAATTTTATCATCTCAGATTTTGAAATTATTGCTAGGGGCGGAACGGTCACTTATAACAGGCAGGTAGAAATAAAAATGGATGTAAATCCCAGGAGATATACCTTTACTGAATTACAATGAGAGTAGGTTTTTACATCATCCTTTTTAGCTTCCTGAGTATCGTCTCGCTATCTGGGCAGGACAAGGCAGACCTTCAGCGCCAAAAGCAAAAAGCTTTTGATGAAATAAAGCTGGCCAGGGAGTTGATGGAGAGAACCGCCGAAAGGAGGTCCACTTCGGTCCAGCGCATTCGAATCTTGCAGAGAGGCATAAATTCCAGGGCCAGATTGATCAACACCCTGGAGAAGGAAGTTACCCTCCTGAATACAGAAATTTCAGAAGTACAACATCAGATTACAAAGCTGCAGGCTGAGAATAAGAAAAACAGGGAAGAGTATGCCCGGTTGATTTATTATGCGTACAGGAATCATACGCAATATGAGAAACTGATGTATATACTGGCAGGGGCCTCCATATCCCAATCTTATCAGAGGTATAAATACCTGAAATATATCAGTGAGTATAGGGTGAGGAAAGCAACGGAAATAGAGCTGTTAATAGGAGAATTGGATCTCAAAACAAAGGAATTAAATGCGCTGAAAGAAGATAAATTGGAGCTTCTTGAAGATAAGGAAGTTGAACAGAAGAAACTGGTCAGTGAAAGGGGACAACGTTCACGCATGGTAAATAACCTGAAAAGAGAAGAATCTAAACTAAAGCGGGAGATCGAAGAGAAAGAAAGAATTGCAAGGGAGCTGGAAAGCAGAATAAGGGCTATCATTGAAGAGGAGGCAAGAAGGCTTAATTCAAGGAATATTTATGCAGCGCTGACTCCAGAACAGGAGTTGGTGGGTAACGATTTCAGAAGGAACAAAGGAAAATTGCCATGGCCAGTAGAGAGAGGGATAATCACTACGGGTTATGGTGATCATGAATTCACAGGACTGAGAGGCTCCAGCGTCAATAACAATGGAGTGGACATAAGTAGTGCTCCAGGTATAAAAGTAAGATCTGTTTTTGAAGGGGAGGTAACCAAGGTGTTTGCAATTATTGGAGCTAATTACACGGTCCTTATCAGGCATGGGGAGTTTCTTTCGGTGTACCAGCACCTGGTTAATGTGAGAGTGAAAACCGGAGATAAGGTGTTGACCAAGGAAGAATTGGGAGAGGCTTTCACTGATGATGAGAACAATATTTCCTTGATGCATTTTGAAGTATGGCAGGAGAGGAGTATTCTGAACCCCGAGGAGTGGTTAAGTAAATAGCGGTTTTTTTGGAACCTTTGGAAGGCAACCACCGTATAAGAAGCGTCCATTGGAATTATTATGAGAAAAGACCTGAACATTCCTTCTGAAATTGGAAACCTGAGAATGGTGGAGAAGGCCATTGATGAACTCTCTTTGGAGCTTGACCTGAGCGACGAGATTTATGGAAATGTACTCGTAGCTACTATGGAAGCTACAAATAATGCCATCATCCACGGAAATAACTCTGATCCGGAAAAAGAGGTAAAGATTAGAATTCAGCTTTATGATCGGGAGCTGAGAGTTCATATAGAAGACCAGGGAATAGGATTTGATCATAGTAGCATTCCAGACCCAACTTCTCCAGAAAACCTGGAAAAAATTAATGGCCGAGGTATTTTTCTCATGGAACGACTTTCCGATGAAATTCAATATATAGAGGAGGGGAGAATTGTACTGCTTAAGTTCATGTTGTAGTGGCTATCACTTTTCATAATGAATCCATTCGTTTCGATTTAAAGGAGAAAATCAAGCACAAAAAATGGATTCGTCACTTCATCGAATCGAATAACAGGGTTACCGGAGATCTAGTTTTTGTTTTTACTTCCAATGAGCAGCTCAAGCTCATGAACCTGGAATATTTAAACCACAATTACTTTACAGATGTTATAACCTTCGATTATACAGAAGGAAAGATCACATCTGGTGATGTTTTCATCAGTATTGATCAGGTGAGAGAGAATGCTGCGTTATACCAAGTAGAGCCTGCAGAAGAACTTAGAAGGGTTATGATTCACGGGGTGTTACACCTGATGGGTTATAAGGATGGTACTGAAGAAGAGAGGTTGGCAATGCGGGAAAAGGAAAATGATGCACTACATTTGTGGTTGAAACAGGTGTGAAATGAATAGCGGATATGATGTGATTGTGGTGGGGGGAGGCCATGCGGGCTGTGAAGCTGCCGCAGCAGCGGCTAATATGGGTAGCAGAACCCTGCTAATTACTATGGACATGACAAAATTTGCCCAAATGTCGTGTAATCCTGCAATGGGAGGCATAGCTAAAGGCCAGATAATTAGAGAGATAGACGCTATTGGGGGTTATTCTGGTATCATCACAGACCGATCCATGATTCAGTTCCGTATGTTAAACCGGAGCAAAGGGCCAGCCATGTGGAGCCCTAGGGCACAATGTGACAGAGCACTGTTCACACTGGAGTGGAGAAAAGTGCTTGAAGGTGTGGATAGGCTTGAATTCTGGCAGGATAAGGTGACCAAGTTACTTATTGAAGATGGGAAGGTAACGGGGGTAGAAACCTTGATGGGTATCCAATTCGAGTCGAAAAAAGTGATAATCACAGCAGGTACTTTCATAAATGGTCTCATGCATGTGGGCAAAGTGATGATGAAAGGAGGAAGAATGGGAGAACCTCCGGCTTTCGGGATCAGTGAACAATTGGCAGAACATGGTTTTGAAGTGGGCCGGATGAAGACAGGTACACCAGCCAGGCTAGATGGAAGAAGTATTGATTTTGAGAAGTTGCTGGAACAACCGGGGGATGATGAACAGAGAAAATTCAGCTACCTAGATTTCGAAGTCGATTACACAAATCACCGAAGCTGCTTTATTGCCTATACTAACCTTACGGTGCATACTGAACTGGAGAAGGGTTTTGAAAAAAGCCCTATGTTCGATGGAACCATTCAAAGCATCGGTCCCAGATACTGTCCAAGTATTGAAGATAAGATCGTTACTTTTTCGGATAAAGAGAAACATCAGCTTTTTCTGGAACCAGAAGGATTAGATACCATAGAATATTATATTAATGGCTTCTCTTCCTCATTACCCTGGGAGGTTCAATACAATGCCATGTTGCAGATAGAGGGGCTGGAGAAAGTGAAAATCTTCAGACCGGGTTATGCTATTGAATATGATTATTACCCTCCTACTCAGCTGCATCATACCCTGGAGACCAAGAAGCTGAAGAATCTATATTTTGCAGGTCAGATTAATGGTACTACCGGATATGAGGAGGCGGGGGCACAGGGTTTGATGGCGGGTATAAACGCGAGTTTACGTATTAAGGGTGATCAGGAATTTGTGCTGGGTAGAGATCAGGCATATATCGGAGTGCTGATCGATGACCTCGTTACGAAGGGGGTGGATGAACCTTACCGTATGTTCACCTCAAGGGCAGAATACAGGATCTTGCTCAGACAGGATAATGCAGACGAAAGATTAACGGAAATAAGTAATTCGTTAGGTCTGGCAGATGAGGGAAGGATAACCCTTCTTAACGAGAAGAAGGAGCTTACAGAGAAAATCATTTCCTATATGAGAAAGCGTAGTACCACACCAGATGAACTCAATGGTTTTTTGCACTCGGTGGGCACCTCGGCTCTGAAGCAGAAGGTGAAACTTTTTGAAGTGGCAAAGAGACCTCAGGTGAAGTTGGCCGAACTTATTCATCAGGATCAGGGTCTGTATAGCCTATATGAAGAATGTGGACGTAGGGGAGATGAAATTGTTGAATCTACAGAGATCGCCATTAAATACGAAGGCTATATCGAGAGAGAACGATTAATGGCAGATAAGATAAAAAGGTTAGAGAATATTAAACTGGACGAGAAATTCGATTATGATCGTTTGAAAAGCATTTCCACGGAAGCAAGACAGAAGCTATCACATATTCGACCTAAAACCATAGGACAAGCGTCAAGAATTTCTGGTGTTTCACCTAGCGATATTAGTGTCTTGTTAATATATATGGGCAGATAGTTCCACGTGGAACAAAATTCTGCAAAATTGAACCAAAAACTCATTCTTGAAAAATGGACAAAAAAGAAGCAATAGAGTATTTAAAGCAGACTACCAGATCCATTAAAGATTATCCAAAAAAGGGAATAATTTTCAGAGACCTCACTACCATTTTTCAAAATCGGAAGGCCCTGGCCCTGGCCCTTGATTTATTAGCAGATTGTCTGAATGATGAAAAAGGCGAAAAAATATCCTTCGACAAGTTTGTTGGAATCGAAGCGAGAGGCTTTTTGCTGGCAGGCGCACTTGCCGGCAAACTTGGAGGAGGAGTCGTCATGATGCGTAAACCCGGTAAACTTCCTTACAAAAAGATAAGGTTGGATTATAAATTGGAATATGGGGAAGATGCCCTGGAGGTTCATAAGGATGCCATACATCCAGGAGAACGAATTATCGTTGTAGATGATTTATTGGCAACAGGGGGTACTGCAGAAGCCGGTTGCAAATTAGTTGAAGAGCTTGGAGGTGAAGTGGCGAAAGTTTTGTTCCTGGTTGAGTTGCCCGATCTGGAAGGAAGAGATAAATTGACCCCACACGATGTGGATGCCATGATTTCGTTTGAAGGCAAGTAATCTTTGTCAGAAGGGGAGTTATTTCGTATAGAAGGAATGTTAAACAGGACGATGATCTAAGAGCGCACGTGAAAATAAACCAGGTAAAAATGAGCTGGTTATGCGGGCATCATCGAGAAATGATACTAATCTAAACCCTCTGAGAATTGCATATTTGGGCAAACCTTAGCCCTTGACCGGGAATAACAAGCCCAATCCGCTCAAAATAGCAAGGTGAAACGTCGATTATATTGTATTCTTTTGAATCGTGACAATTCCCATATCAACTCTTTTTTAAAAACCCTGCCGAACCAACCAGGAGTCTACCAGTTCTATGATCAGAATGGAACTATCATCTATATTGGGAAGGCTAAGAACTTAAGGAAGCGTGTCTCCTCATATTTCAATAAGCGAAAATTCGAATCCTATAAGATCAAGGTCTTAGTAAATAAAATTTCAGATATCAAATATGTGGTGGTGAACAATGAGTCCGATGCCTTATTGCTGGAGAATAATCTAATCAAAAAGCATCAACCTCATTATAACATCATGCTGAAGGATGACAAAACCTTTCCTTGGATCTGCATAAAGAACGAACCTTTCCCAAGGGTATTCTCCACAAGAAATGTAGTGAATGACGGCTCACAATATTACGGACCCTACACCTCAGCTTATGCTGTAAAAGTTCTGCTTAACCTGATTAAACAACTCTATCAATTAAGAAATTGTAAATTCTTGCTGAATGACGAGAATATTGCTCAAAGAAAATTCAAGCTCTGTTTGGAGTATCATATAGGAAATTGCCTGGGACCATGCCAGGGACTACAGAGCCGGGAGTCATATGACGAAAGTATTCAGCAGATTCGTGACATTATAAAAGGAAACCTGAGTGAGATAATTACTTTCCTGAAAAAGGAGATGAGCGGACACGCCAAAGCGTTCCAATTTGAAGAGGCCAATCATTTCAAGGAAAGGATAGAGATACTTTCGCGTTATCAAAGCAAGTCTACCATTGTAAATCCTTCTATTCACGATGTGGATGTTTTTAGTATTATCAGTGATGAAAAGGAAGCATATGTTAATTTCCTGAAAGTGGTAAAAGGAGCCGTTATCCAGGCTCATACGGTGGAGATTAAAAAGAAACTTAATGAACCCGACGAGGAGTTACTGGCTTTTGCCATAACAGATATAAGGAACAGAATAGAAAGTAAATCTCGGGAGATGATTCTTCCCCTGCCACTTCATTCCTATTTTCCCCAACACCATATTACTGTACCTCAGAGAGGGGACAAAAAGAAGCTGTTGGAACTGTCCGAAAGAAATTCCAAAAGCTATCGACTTGAAAAAATGAAAAGAACCCAAGAGCGGAAGCAGCAGAGTTCAGCAGAAAGGATATTGAGGACCATTCAGACAGACTTAAGGTTAAGGGAGCTTCCCAGTCACATCGAGTGCTTCGACAATAGCAATATTCAAGGCAGCAATCCTGTAGCTGCCTGTGTAGTTTTTAAGCAGGGTAAACCAGTAAAGAAAGAATACAGGCATTACAACATCAAGGGAGTATCCGGTATTGATGATTTTGCATCCATGGAGGAAGTAGTATTCAGAAGATACCAGAGGGTGATGGAAGAAAAGAAAAAGTTGCCCCAGTTGATTGTGATTGATGGGGGTAAAGGACAACTGAATGCATCGCTAAAAAGTCTGGATCGACTGGGAATACGTGGAAAAATCGCCATCATCGGCATTGCCAAAAGATTGGAGGAGATCTATTTCCCCGATGATCCGGTTCCGCTCTACATTGATAAGAATTCCGAGTCCTTAAAACTCATTCAAAACCTTAGAAATGAAGCACATAGGTTTGGAATTAACTTCCACAGAGAGAAGCGATCCAGCACCATGACCCACTCAGCTCTTACAGAGATCCCCGGAATAGGGCCCAGGTCTATTGAGAAGCTTTTTGTACGCTTTAAGTCCATCGAAGGCATCAGGACTGCTTCGGTTGAATCCCTGGCAGAGGAAATTGGTAACTCAAGAGCAAGGAGAGTGAAGGATCTACTCATCCAAGGAAAAGAATAAGGTAAAGGAGAAAGATCTACTATTTGTTTCGGGATACTGTAAATTCTACCAGATCTCTTAATGAATTCCTGGCAGGTGATTCGGGGAAGGTCTCTAAAATATTCATTGCTTTGGATTTATAATCCTGCATTTTGTTCTCGGCGAATGCAATTCCACCCATATCATTGACAAACGTGACTACTTCGTTAACCACGCGCTGACTTCGATTTCTATTCTTAATCTTCCTGATCATCGCCTTTCTTTTGGAGGCATCTGCCTGGTTAAGCGCATAGATTAACGGAAGAGTAAATTTCTTCTCTTTAATGTCATTTCCCGTGGGTTTTCCAATTAAACCGCGAGGTTGATAATCAAACAGGTCATCCTTTATCTGG
>CAZURA010000012.1:0-64336 GCA_964622985.1 uncultured Bacteroides sp.
AGGAATATACTATTTTGTGATCGAGGAGGTCGGAGGATCCAGTCCTGTTGAAAAGGCGGGATTCATGCACCTCTTTCGGTGATCCTGGGATGCCATGCCAGTTTCTTTATCAACCAGCCAAAGAGGAGTGTGCTGAAGAAAGTGAACGATCCGTACACTACAGGTACCAGGCCCATTTCATGACTTTCCAGCAAGGTGATCGCCACCAGAATGGCCAATCCCGAATTCTGCAGACCCACTTCAATGGAAATAGTAAACTGGGTTTTTACCTCCAGTCTCAACATCCTGGCTACGATCAATCCGGCAAGCATAGCCACAACATTGAGTAACAGGGCATAAGGAAATATAGAGATAAAATCCCTTCTGTTGGCCGATGTGGAGCCCTCATCTAAAAATATCACCCCGGCAAATATGAATAGAAGAAGCAGAGGCATGATGATCCTGAGCGGCCGCTCCAGGCGATCTGCAAACTCTGATCTCCATTTTCGGATGCGCGTTCCGGCAAAAGCAGGAAGGATGGTGATCAGAAAGATCTTCAGAATGGTGTCAACTACCTTCAGCCTGATAGTGTCATCCTGATTCAGGAATATTTCCAGGGAAAGAGTAACCACAAGTGGTATGGTAATCAGGGTGATCAGACTGTTGATAGCGGTCATGGAGATTGATAGAGCTACATTACCCCTGAGAAGGTAAGTGATCAGGTTCGACGTGGCCCCGCCGGGACAAGCCGCAATAATCATCAATCCCACCTTAAACAAGGGATCTATTGGGATCAAACTTGCAATGATAAATGCAATCAGCGGGAGTAAAATCATCTGGCTCAAGAGACCTGTGATGACCGCTTTGGGCTGCACAAATATGTTCTTGAAATCATTCTCTGTGAGTGACAATCCCATCCCCAAAGTGATAATAGCCAGTGTCACAGGGAGAAAATAATTAGAGAAGAGGGATTGCATTTGCCGAAGTTAGAACAAATTATTTATACCGTTTAAAAATAACATTTATCTATTGTATATTGCACATTATTTCAAAGATGAGTTGCTATTTTTCGTCAACTAACCTATTACATACATGTTAAGAGTCTCAAGTCTAAAATTCCCCTTCGTTTTACTGGCATTTTCGTTGCTCTACAGCATTCCGGTTTTTGGAGAAGGTGAAGAGCATGATGGTAGCCATTCGGCTCAAGGAGCGATGATTGGTGAGCGTCTTTTCAACGGATTGATCGACGGCAAATTTGAGTTGAAAGCGTGTGCTGAGTGTCACAACACCATGGAAGTCGATACGTTTAACTGGAACCCGAACGCATGGGAGATTGCTCATAAATACAAAGATGCCACTGTAGAGGAATTTACACAGGCGGTGCTCCACCCAACCAGTAAAACCATGTCGGTTATGCATCAGACTTTCAATCTGACTGAAACGGATGTGAAGATGATCAAGCTATTCCTGGATGATTTTGAGGAGCGTGGCCTGGAGAAGAAAAAGCCTGTGATCAATAAGATATTCCTTTTCTTTTTATTGGGAATATTGCTCACGTGGATCTTGTTGGATATATTTTTCCTGAAGCGAGTGAAAAAAAGATACATCCTCGGGATTGTTTTTATCGGTGCATTGGGATGGCAGATCAGTCTGCTGTATGAAGCGGGAACCGCTTTGGGCAGGCAGGAACTTTATGAGCCCGATCAGCCCATAAAATTTTCACATGTGGTTCACTCAACAGAGAATAAGATTGACTGCCAGTATTGTCACACAACGGTGGAGTATTCCAAGTCGGCAGGGATCCCCGATGTGAATGTGTGTTGGAATTGTCACTCCATTGTTCGGGATGGAACTAACTCGGGAAAGCATCAGATAAATAAAGTGGTGGAGGCTTATGAAAATGACATTCCCATTGAGTGGATAAGGATTCATAATCTGCAGGACCATGCCTTTTTCAGTCATGCTCAACATGTAAACGTGGCTGGACTGGATTGTGCCGAATGCCATGGGCCGATTGAAGAGATGGACCGGGTGAGGCAAGTCACTGACATGAGTATGGGCTGGTGTATCAATTGTCACCGCGATACGGAAGTAAAATTCGACGACAATGCATTTTATGCACAATACGAGGAGCTTCATAAGAAGGTGAAATCGGGCGAGATTGACCGGGTAACTGCTGAACAAACCGGTGGGACAGATTGCTCCAAGTGTCACTATTAAACCTTATTATTACCCATGGAAAAACAGTGGAGAAGTATAGAAGAATATAAGCACGGCAGGGACCTTAAAGAGGAGAGAACCAAAGAGAAGAAGCACAAAAATGAAGTGCTGGATGTGCTTGACAGTCACATAGCTGATGCACCTGCATCCCGCCGGGATTTCCTCAAATTGTTTGGATTCAGTTTTGCCACTGCTGCAGTGGTAAGCAGTTGTGAGAAACCGGTTCAGAAAGCTATCCCATACCTGATCAAGCCCGAGGAGGTAACCCCGGGTATGGCCAAGTATTATGCTTCTACATTTTTTGACGGAACCGAATATTGCAGTGTACTGGTCAAGGTAAGAGACGGCAGACCCATCAAAATCGAGGGGAACCATGATTCGCCCCTATCCCGTGGAGGTACCAGTGCTCGTATTCAGGCATCGGTGTTGAACCTCTATGATGATGCCAGGTATAAAGAGCCCATGGTTAAAGGAAAGGCAAGTACCTGGACAGAGGTGGATAAAAAAATCATCGACAGGCTGAATGAGGGAGGAAAGACAGTTCTGCTCACTCCCACTGTTATTAGCCCCTCAACCAGGGAGGCTATTCGGGTATTCCTGAATGCATATCCCGATGCTGAGTGGATACAGTACGACGAAGTCTCGGCCTCTGGAATCAGAGAGGCCCATAAAGAGGTTTTTGGTGAAGCGGTAATTCCGGGCTATCATTTTAATAAAGCGGAATATATCCTGGGTATGGATGCTGATTTCCTGGGGACCTGGCTTACCCCGGTGGAATTCACCAAAGACTATGCCACCACCCGTGAGGTGAGCACTGCTCATCCCCATATGTCAAAACATATACAGGTGGAATCGGCACTTTCCATGACAGGGACCAACGCCGATGAACGTATCCCGGTTACGCCCGGTGAATTACAAGTAATGCTGGGTAATATATATAATAGCATTGCAGGAGCTACAGGATCTCCTGTGGTCTCATGCCCTCCCAGTGTAATTCCGGTTGATGGAATCGTAACTGACCTGCTGGCACACCGTGAAAGATCGGTGGTAATCAGTGGAAGCAATGATCCTGAGATTCAAAAACTGGTAGCAGGGATCAACCATATGCTGGGGAACTACGGGAGTACCCTGGATTTACAGAGAACCATACAGCTAAAGCAGGGTGACGATACTCAATTCTCAGCCTTTTTAGCCAGCCTGGGACAGGGAGAGGTGGATAATCTCTTGATGGCAAATGTGAACCCGCTTTATAGCCTGGGTGAATCTGAGGCGTTTAAGAAGGCAGGATTCACTGCGTATATGGGTCCTGCTCTCAATGAAACAGCCGAAGCGTGCCAGGTGATCTGTCCCGATCATCACTACCTGGAGGCGTGGGGTGATGCCGAACCTGTGAAAGGCTCCTACAGCTTACAGCAACCCTGTATCCATCCCCTGTTCAATACCAGGGCATTTCAGGATTCACTTATTAAGTGGGCTGGCTGGGAAAGGACCTATGATGAGCTAGTGAACTACTGGTGGGAGGATAAGATTGCTCCGCCAGAGGCTCAGGGAGACAGGGAATGGTGGGTGAAGACCTTGCAGGCCGGTTATTACGAATCGGAGATTCCCGCTGTTACTCTGGATTTCATACCACCTGACGTGAAGGTAAATCCAGCAGAATCAGGCCTGTCACTGATCCTCTATTCTTCAGTCGGACTCAATGACGGACGCTATGCCAATAATCCCTGGTTGCAGGAGTTACCCGATCCTGTTTCGAAGGTTTGCTGGGACAATTACCTGGCAGTTTCACCAGCAGATGCGGAAGAAATGGGATTAAAAGATGAGATGGTAGTCTCCCTGAACAATATGGAGATGCCGGTCATTGTGCAGCCCGGACAGGCAAAAGGGACAGTCTCTTTAGCCCTTGGGTACGGTAGGACAAAAGCCGGTAAGGTGGGGGACAACGTGGGGGTCAACGGTTTTAATCTTGTGGGATCCAAGGAGGGCCATCGTTCGTATGTTGTGGACGGAATTACCATGGAAGTGACAAGGAAGGAGTATCCCATTGCAAGGACACAGACCCACCACACCATGGAGGGAAGACCCATTGTAAGGGAGACCACCCTGAAGGAGTTCGAGAAGGATCCTTCAGCAGGCAACCATTTCCACAAGGAGGCCGAATCGCACCATATGACACTCTACCCGGAGACCAAATTTGACGGATATCACTGGGGTATGGTGATTGATCAGAACAAATGCACCGGATGCAACAACTGTGTAGTATCCTGTACTTCCGAAAATAATGTGGCCACAGTAGGTAAGGAGGAGGTAAAGAAGCGCAGGATCATGCACTGGATGCGCATTGACCGTTATTTCAGTGAAGAGCCTGAGAATCCCAAGGTCTTTCACCAGCCGGTCATGTGTCAGCATTGCGACAATGCACCCTGTGAGAATGTGTGTCCTGTGTCTGCTACCATGCACAGCAATGAAGGAGTAAATCAGGTAGCCTATGTGAGATGCATAGGGACCAAGTACTGTATCAACAACTGTCCCTACCGGGTGAGGCGTTTTAACTGGTTCAGGTACATCAAGAATGACAAATTTGATTTCAATCAAAACAGCGACCTCTCCAGATTAGTACTGAATCCCGATGTGACTGTAAGGGAGAGGGGAGTTGTTGAGAAATGTACACTTTGTGTGCAGCGCATCCAGGAGAAAAAATTGGAAGCAAAATTGGAAGGAAGGCCACTGAATGATGGAGAGATTCAGCCCGCCTGTGTACAGTCCTGTCCAGCAGGTGCACTTGTATTTGGTGATATGAATGATCCGGAATCGAAAGTGAGTAAATTGAAGAAAGAGGAGCGTAATTACCACCTGTTGGAGCAGCTTCATACACTTCCTTCTGTGGGCTATCTGACCAAAGTAAGAAATATAGAACCGGGAGCGGATGTGGATGAACACTCCGAACCTGAACATCATGGATAATATTAAATAAAGGAATATGTACAATACCAAAATCAGGGGTCCGCTCATTCTGGGGAATAAATCCCTGGGACAGATCACTGCGGACATTGCTGCACCACTCTATGCCCGGCCCAAATTCTGGTGGACCATGGGAATCTGGATCAGTGCGATGATGATGATGCTTGGATTCCTGGGCATTTACATCACTGTAACCGAAGGTCTTGGCACCTGGGGGGTGAATAATACCGTAGGTTGGGGTTGGGCCATTATCAATTTTGTATGGTGGATCGGTATCGGTCACGCTGGAACAGCATTCTCCATATTCCTCCTGATACTTCGTCAGGAGTGGAGATCTTCCATCAACAGGGCCGCTGAGGCCATGACGGTGGTAGCTGTGCTATGTGCCTCCATATTTCCCGCCCTCCATATGGGCCGCATATGGGATGCCTTCTATATCATACCCTATCCCAACACCAGGGGTCCTCTCTGGGTGAATTACAATTCACCCCTTTTCTGGGATTTCATTGCGATCTCTGCCTATCTGTTGATTTCAGCCTCATTCTGGTATCTGGGAATGGTACCCGATTTTGCCACCATTAGGGACAATGCCAAATCCAAGATCAAAAAAGCAGCATACGGATTCTTTGCCATGGGCTGGAGAGGTTCAGTAGGCGAGTGGAAGAGATTTGAAGGACTTAGCTTTGTACTTGGGGGAATTGCAGCTGTACTGGTGGTTTCCGTCCACTCCATTGTATCGACCGACTTCGCGGTTTCAGTGGAGCCAGGATGGCATACCACTTTATTCCCACCCTACTTTGTGGTGGGAGCGATCTTCTCTGGATTTGCCATGGTGATGACCCTGATGTACCTTATGCGCAAGATCTATAAACTGGAAGATTTCATAACCGATCGTCACCTTGATAAAGTGGCCAAAATCCTGATCTTTGTCTCCCTGATCATGGGTACTGCCTATCTTACCGAGATCTTTGTAGCCTGGTATTCGGGCAATGAGTATGAACTGTTCACCTTCTTCCATAACCGGGTAACCGGGGAGTTTACAGTACAATTCTGGATCATGTTTGTTTGTAATGCCCTGGTGCCGCAGCTCATGTGGTTCAAGAAGATCCGGAGTAACTTACTGATAGTATTTATCATATCCATACTGATCAATGTGGGTATGTGGTTTGAACGTTTCAACATTGTGATCACTTCACTGGCCAAGGATTATCTGCCTTCAGCATGGGCCAGTTATTCACCTACTTTTGTGGAAGTATCTATCTACCTGGGTACATTGGGAATATTTATTTTTGGTGTATTACTATTCTTCAAGTATATACCTGTAATTGCCATCAGTGAAGTGAAAGATGTAAACAGACACCAGTTAAAGCAAAACGATAAATAGCCTGCATATGGAATCACAATATCTAATAGGCGTTTACGATGAGGAGGAAACCCTGCTTACCGCTTTTCGGAAAATGAAGGAGGAGGGGATTGAGATAGAGGATGTTTTTACTCCTTATCCGGTCCACGAGGTGCTCCAGAAGCACGGTCGGAAATCCAACTTTATCACCGTGGCGTGGTTTTATGGATTCTTTGCCGTCATTGCTGTCCTGGCTTTCCTGACCTATACGGCCGGCATAAGCTGGCCTCTGAACTACGGAGGCAAACCGAGCAATGCTTTTCCCTCCTTTATTGTGGTAACCATCGTTCTCACCATATTCACCATTACCATCCTGAGTCTCTTTACCTTCTCGGTGAGAGCCGATCTCTGGCCCAGTAATGTGAAGCCCATTTACCATGAGAGGGCCACAGATGATAAGTTTGTGATCCTTTTAAAAAGGGAGAAAGTGGATACTGGAAGAGCTACCTCTGTAATGAAAGAGACCGGAGCTTCTGAAATCATAGAAAAGTAAAGTGTATAACATGAACAGATTCATCATATTTGCTCTATTTTCCTGGATCGTTATCGGATCATGTGACCGTACTCGCTCCAGTACAGGTTGGGATTACGCACCGGATATGTATTATTCCAATGCCTATGAGTCCTATACTCCCAATCCCAATTTTGAAGATAACCTTACCATGCGTACACCGGTGAAGGGAACCGTTCCGAGGGATATGGAACCATTTCCATGGCAGAATACACCCCAGGACCGGATTGATGCCGGAAATGCTCTGGTAAATCCCCTGGAAGTGACCGACGACAATGTGGAGAGAGGTAAGAAAGTGTATGAGATTTATTGCAATTCATGCCACGGGGAACAGGGTGACGGACAAGGCTTCCTGTTTACCAGCAAGCGTTATATCTATCCACCGGCCAGTCTGGTGAATGATAAAGTAAAAAACCTGAACGATGGGGAGATCTATCACTCCATATCCGTGGGATATGGGATCATGGGTGCACACAGCAGCATGATCCGCCCCGAGGACCGATGGAAGATCATTCTTCATATCCGCGAAAACCTGCAAAAGTAGAAGGCCTAAACAATCAATAATGGAAGAGAGAATCAAATTATCCCGCAAATATATTTTGGCCACCCTGATCATGGTTGGGATTGGCATTGCTGCTCTCATAGTAGCATTTATTGGTGATCCGCAACGGGCCTGGGCCAACTATCTGCTGAATAACGTCTATTTTGTATCTCTGGCGGCAGGAGCCATGCTTTTCCTGTCGATTCAGCGGGTTACCCATTCAGGTTGGTCAGCCGGCTTTATCAGGGTACCGGAGGCCATGGGCGGATTTCTCCCTGTGGCGGCTGCGCTATTCCTGATCATGGCATTGGGTGTGAAGTCATTATATCATTGGTCCCATACGGAAGAGCTGGCACACGATGCCCTTCTGGATTACAAGTCTCCCTTCCTGAACGTTCCATTTTGGATCATTCGCATGGTGATCTATTTTGCACTCTGGATCTTGATGACTTTCCTCATCAAACGACTATCCCGCACAGAGGATTCGGTCGGGGGTCTCGATTTCTTCAGGAAAGGGGAGCATTATGCGAAGATTTTCATTTTCATTGTGATCATTACTTTCTCCCTGGCCATGATCGATTGGATCATGTCCATTGATGCTCATTGGTACAGTACACTTTTTGCACTCAAGAATTTCGTGGCAGCATTCCATCATGCATCCATTGTGATCACTTTTATTGTCATTCTCATGAACCAGAAGGGGCATTTCCCATTCCTGAATAAGGGCCACTTACACGATTTCTCCAGGTATATTTTCATGCTTTGTATCATCTGGGGCTATTTCTGGTTTGCTGAATTCATGCTGATCTGGTATGGGAACATCCCGGAAGAGACAGCCTATTTCCTTCCCAGGGTACAGGGCGAGGGTTGGAGGTTCTTTTTCTTCGCCAACATCTTCATCAACTGGTTTATCCCGTTTGCGATTTTATTACCAAAAGCAACGGCAAGAAGTAAAGTGGTGTTACAGATTGTTATTCTATTCCTGATCGTTGGCCAGTTTATCGATCTCTATATACAGATATTCCCGGGCACTGTGGGCGAGCAGGTACTGGGATTCCAGGAGATTGGAATCTTTGTGGGCTTTGCCGGGCTTTTCATGCTGGTTACCGGGTATATGCTCACCAAAGCCAATCTCTATCCTGTAAATCATCCCTATTTGGACGAGTGCAAGGAGCGTCATCCCTGATCACAGGAATCTGCAGGATCATAATTCTCGCATGAAGATATATCGCACGTTTCATTTTTTAAGTTTCGACATTGTGCTGGGCGCCCTCGGCTCCTCGGCTCTGGCCATGCGACTGTTCCATTCTCATCCGGGATGGGCCTGGTGGGTCTCACTGGCCTTTACAGTATGGCTTCTCTATATGGGAGATCATGTGCTGGATGCATGGAAACACAGAAAGACCAGCAAGCGGGAACTACACCAATTCATCTTCCAACACCGGCGAATTCTGCTTTACGCCATGGGTATCATCACCATCGCGGATTTGATGCTGATCTTCAATTTCCTGGAACAAGCTCTGCTCCAGTATGCTCTGATCCTGGCCGGGTTTGTGCTACTTTTTTATGCCATGAGGCACATCTTTAAAAGAAACAGGGTCTTTTTTATTCCTGGTGAGTTTTTTGTAATGCTTCTCTATATGGCCGGAACCTGGTTGGGCCCGTTTGTTACCCGTGTCGGAGTTCTACAAGCCCCGGATGCCCTGATCGTAATGATGTTTGCCGGAGTCCTTATAATGAATCTGGGAATCATATCGCTCTATGATATCAAACTCGATTCCAGACTCGGGATCTCATCCCTGGCACATACCCTGGGAAGGAGCTCAACAAAAAGTCTTCTGCTGACCACAGGGGTAGCCATCTATCTGTTATTGGTACTTCAATTTCTTGTTTTCGGTGTGGACCGGCATGTCCAGTTTGCCCTGATCCTGTCGGGTATGGCTACCATACTGTTGCTGGTGCTGTTCCTACCCTCCTATTTCAGACATCATGATTACTACAGGTGGACAGCCGATGCAGTGTTGTATATGGGATTCCTCTCTTTGTTGATTACTCAATAACTGTTGGATTAATCCCACACAAATCGCCAGGTTCCATCGGTTTGCCTCTTCCAGACCGTATGAAATACTCCTTTGTTTTCCACCGTGTCGCCCTCCTGATCCTTATAGGTCAGTGTAAAATATCCGTAGGTGTATCCCAGATCACCTGATTTCGACACGTCCACAAAATCAGGTCTCCAGGTGAGGGTCATATGTCCTGAGGCCTGATTTTCCATGTATGCACGAATGGTATCTTTCCCTATGATCAGCTTGTTGCCACGCAGTAGTACCGCATCTTCTGCCGCATAGGTCAGGAAAGCCTTGTTTATGCCTTTTTCCTTTGCCATGTCAGCAAAGTTGCTCTCCGTTTCAAGGATTTCCTGTTTCCATTTTTCTATGGATCCCACCTGGGCATTCAGAGCGGGCCCAAAGTATAGTATAGATCCGAAGAAAAGTAAAAGCGATTTTTTTTCACGATGGCTTATAGATCCGCATCCGTTTTTTCCCCGTGGACCACATAACCGGTTTCTGTGATTTTGTCCTGGATATCTTCCTGGGAGGTTAGGGTTGCATCATACTTTACCCTGGTCCAACCCTCTTCGTGTGACGATTCCACCGACTCGATCCCGGCAAGAGTTTCCACTCCTTCTTTTACAGCGTTTTCACATCCGCCACAGGTCATGCCATCCACTTCGAGAACAACTTCAACCCACTCGGCTGCCACAGCAGGCGTTTCAGTGGCAGATTCTTCGTTGCTTTTTGTCTGGCTGTTACATGCCATTAGCAGTGCTCCTGCAGCCAGTAGGATCCATAATTTCTTCATAGTCATACATTTATGTTAGGTACTCAACTTCTGATGATTACACAATACGATCTGCAATCAATACCAGGATGATCGCAAGGTAGAACAAATTTACAGTAATAAAGGCCTTTTTCCATTGATTGATCAATTCACCTCTGTATGTGAGACGGAACATCCGGATCAAAAATAGTACAGCAGCAATAATCAGGATCAGGGAGATTAGCCGGTTCTGAATAATGGGAGTGGCCGGAAGCATCAGGACAATCACCCCGGTGGCGGCTATCCAAACAAAACTGAGGTTTCTGATCTGCCGGGGTTCGAAAAGAGTGGTGATCACTGGTAATCCTGCATCCCGAAACTGGTCTCCGATTTTCACCAGCAATAGCCAGTAGTGAGGCATTTGTCCCACAAAGAGCAGAAATGCCACAGCCAGGATCTGCATATCCCACGGTGTTCCACCTGCAGCGGTCCACCCAATAAGCGGAGGGAGGGCACCGATCACAGCACCGGGTAGTACTGCAAATGCGGTTACCCGCTTCAAGGGAGTGTAGACCAGGTTGTACCATAGCAATGTAAATACACCGATGGAAGCTGAAAGAAGGGAGCCGGTAAATAAAAGTAGTCCGGTACCTGCTAATGCGGAGACAGCAGCAAAGAGAATGGCGTTCGCAAGGGTAATAGTACCTGCAGGAATGGGCCTGCTGGCAGTTCTTTTCATAAGGGCATCGGTGTGCCGCTCCTGGATCTGATTAATAGCGCTGGAACCCATGGAAAGGAAAAAAATACCGAAGACGGTCAACAGGGCATTCAGGTCCAGCAGGGGAGAGTACAGAAAATATCCCAGAAATCCGGTGAGGGCCACGGGGACTGAGATCGAGGCCTTCCCAAGCTTTAAGTATTTACTCATTGAGTTCCTTCAGATACTCTATGATCAGTTTCACCTCTTCTTCACTCACTAATCCCTCATAAGAGAGCATCAAGCCTTTACTAAATCCATCTACCACATCGGCATTGGGTTCGTATATGGATCTGGTCACATAGGCTTCATCAATGGTAATCTCTCGTTTATCTCTATCGGTAACCACAACTCGGGTATTTCCCCAGCCTCCCAGATAGGAAGGACCTATCAGCTTGGAACCATCCACAGAGTGGCAGGCATTACATCCGTTACGCTGCAAGACAGCAAATCCAAGATCAGCCGGTGAAGCATCCTCATCGATTACAGGCGCCAATTTGGTAGTATCTCCCAACCAGGTCTCAAATTGCTCTTTGGCCATCACTTTCACAGCAGTGAACATATAAGAGTGCTCCAGTCCGCAGTACTCGGTACAGAAAAGATCAAACTCTCCTTCCGTTCCGGGGATAAACCACATCTGCTTCTCCTGTGCAGGCACCATGTCCTCCTTTACCCGGAAGGCAGGAATGTACAGACTATGTAAAACATCCAGAGCCACCAGGTCAAGAATGACCGGTTCGTTTACCGGGACATAAAGGGTATCGGAAGATCTTCCATTTTCATATTCGAAATTGAACTTCCACATCCTGGCAGTGGCCTTCACATGCATCGCCTCATCCGGGGGATTTTTCATGGGTTTCCATCCCATCCAGCCGAAATAGAACATGACCATAACCAATATGAGGGGAATGACGGTCCAGATGATTTCCAGTTTGTTACTCCCTTCATTCTGAATGGCCTTTGGATGCCTCTTATTCCGGTATTTATGGATAAATACCAGCATCACAACAGTTAAGCTGATCAGAAAGAATATGGAAATCCCCAGAATGATCATGAACGCCAGGTCGACACCGGCGACAAAATTGGAGGCTTGTTGTGGATCTGCAGTATACATGGGTTTTGCGGTTTATCTGAATGCGTAATCCAGGAAGGTGATGAAAATGACAACACCGACCAACAATATGATCAGGATAGCCATAATCTTGAAGATCTTCTGGTCGAATTTCAAATGCATAAATATGGCCAGTACGAAAGCCGATTTTGTGGAGGCCAGCAGCAAGGCAACTACTGAGGCCCATCTGGAGAGTTCGATCTGCGTAACTAGTACCGATGTACCAGTTAATATCAATAACAGCACCAGGACAAGACCAAAAGTGCGATAGGGTACGATATGATGTGTTGTGTCTGACATGAGTTGAGTTTTAGGTGATCAGGTAAAACAGAGGGAACAGGAAGATCCAGATGAGATCAACGAGGTGCCAGTAAAGCCCACCGTTTTCAAGCAGTTGGAAATTATCAAATGTGAGTTTATCCTTCCTGACAAAAACAAAAACAAATCCAAGAATCACCAATCCTACTATAATATGGAGGGCATGGAGGCCTGTCATGAAAAAATAGAGTCCGTAAAAGAGGGTATCCCCTCTTCCCAGGTCATCAAGAAGTGGTGCTCCGGGCCATATACCATGGCCGATTTTACCGCTCCATTCAAAATATTTGTTCACCAGGAAAATCATGCCCAGCAACATGGTAATACCAATTAAGATCAGGGTCCTTTTTTTGTCCTTTTGCTGGATTGCAGTAGTGGCCATGGCAATGGACATACTGCTCACCAGCAGTATCACCGTGTTGATGGTACCAATGACCACATCCAGTTCATCTGCTGCCAGGTGGAATGCCAGCGAATGGTTGTAACGATACACCGAATAGGTAATAAACAGACCTCCGAACAGGAGCAGCTCAGTGAAGATGAAGAGCCACATACCCAGCTTGGAGCCTACATCATCCCTGTGTTCGTCGTGAAGTACAGTAGTGATTGACATATGCTTTATAGTTTAGTCGTATTTGTAGGTAGCTTTTTCAATGAAAGGTATCTCATCATAGTTTTCCAACGGAGGAGGAGTAGGTATACGCCATTCCAGATTGGTCCCACCCCAGGGATTCATTTCACTTGTTTTTTCTCCCTTACGTGCGGATATGATCAGGTTGCCCAAGATGATCACCAATCCTATAACTGTTACAATGGCACCAAAGGTGGAGATTAGATTGGGACCATGAAACTCTTCCAGATAGTCAAAATACCTGCGAGGCATCCCTTTCATACCCAGGTAAAACATGGGTCCGTACAGGGTTACAAATCCAATAAAGAATGTCATCCATCCGGTTCTTGCCCTGCTTTTATTATACATTCGTCCGAAAATCTTGGGAAACCAGTAATGCATGGCCCCAAAGAAGGCAAAACCCACTCCTCCGAATACGATGAAATGGAAGTGCGCTACCACAAAAGCGGTATCATGGACATGCACATCGGTGGCCAGTGATCCCAGAACAAGTCCGGTGAGCCCTCCTATCATGAATACGAAAAGGAAAGAGGCGGCCCATAAAAACGGCACCTCGGTACTAATGGATCCCTGGTGCATAGTAGAGATCCAGTTGAACACTTTGATGGCACTGGGTATGGCCACAAGAAATGTGAGCAGTGAAAAAACCCAGAGCGCTGTTCCACTCATTCCTGCTGTATACATGTGGTGTCCCCAGACAAAGTAGCCCACGAAAGCGATGGCCAGAGTGGAGAGCACCACAGCCCTGTAACCAAAGATGGTCTTTTTAGCAAAGGTGGGAATGATCTCAGATATGACACCCATAGCGGGAAGGATCATGATATACACTGCAGGATGTGAATAGATCCAGAACAGGTGTTGATAGAGCAATGGATCTCCGCCTTTTGCCGGATCAAAGAATCCGATACCCATGATCCGGTCTCCCGCTACCATCAGTAAAGTAATTCCTACCACCGGAGTGGCAAGTAACTGGATCCATCCGGTGCCATAGAGACTCCAGGGGAAGAGTGGCATCTTAAACCAGGTCATTCCCGGAGCTCTCATGCGGTGTATGGTCACAATGAAATTCAATCCTGTCAATATGGAAGAGAATCCCAGGACAAAAGCACCCAGCGCGGCAGGCAACATATTGGTGCCTGTTTTAAAACTGTACGGCGCATAAAAGGTCCATCCGGTATCGGGAGCTCCGTTGCCGAAAAGGGAGAGGATCACCAGGATCCCGCCCAACGCGTAGATATACCAGGAGAAAAGGTTTAGTTTGGGGAAGGCCACATCTTTAGCCCCGATCTGGATAGGTAACATGAAATTCCCGAATACGGCAGGCAGACCGGGGATTACAATCAGGAAAATCATGATAACGCCATGAACCGTGAAAGTGGCATTATACTCCTGAGGTCCCATAAGTGTTTTTCCCGGGGCGATCAATTCCAGTTTCATCAGTAGTCCAAGGACCATCCCGATGACAAACCACCCCATCATCGAATAGAGATAGAGCAGTGCGATGCGTTTATGGTCGGTAGAAAGGATCCATCGGAATATGCCTTTTCTTCCTCCGTCTTCCTCCAGGTAGGATTTGTATCCCTTGTTTTCAGAATCGTTTGATGACATATGCTAATTAGTTTTTCTTTTTCGGATTAGTAATAGGGTTAAGAACAGAATGACTCCAAAGAACAGGATCAGTGTGGCTGTTACTTTGGTGATATTAAATACATATTGCTGACCAGCCGGATCATAGGAATAACAATATTGGAGGACCCGGTTGATAGTGGGACCTGACTTTCCTTCGGCTGCATCCAGAATTGACATTTTCATTTCAAAGGGCAGGAAGTAGATCCCGTTCATATATCTGGTTATCTTCCCGTTCGGATCGAGAATGATCAGTGTGGCGGAGTGAATGAAATCGTTCCCTGTGGATTTGAACCGAAACCCTGTGGCTTCAGTGAGAGCTTTTATATTGGCACTGTCACCGGTGAAAAAACGCCATCCATCCCGGGCCTCTTCACTTTTCTCCATCAGGTTGAGGTAGTTGTTCTTCTTCCTCACGGCCAGAAAGGTTTTTTCACGGGCATCGAAACTAATGGTCAATGCCTGGTAATCCTTACCCAGTTCCAGTTCTGTTCCATCCATCACATCGGCCAGTCCGTCCATCAACGGAGAACAGATACCTGGGCAACGATAATAAACAAAGTTCAAGATGGTGGGTTTATCGATTAGATCTCCAATGATCACCGTGTCACCCTGCTCATCCACCAGCATCGCATCCATGGGAATGTGGTGGTCTAGTTTCTCAATGATACCTATCTCTACATCAGATTCAGCTTGTCCCAAGGCAGAGGAAAAAGCCATAAAAAAAATCAACGTGAATAGGGTGTATTTCATGCGAAAGAATAATAGCAAATATTCATAGAATTTGATAATTAATCTCATATCAGAGCGTAAAAATATGACTTATTTAGAAATGATAAAAATAAATATCTTTGAACTCTAATAGGGGTTGTTTTATTAATTTGACCTTTCGAACCTATTTTTCATGTTTCAGATAACATTTTGCCTGTGAAGCGCCATCTCCCAAACCTGTTCACTCTGCTCAACCTGGCATGCGGTACTGCTGCAATAGTCCTCACTCTAGAAGGGCAATGGCAGTGGGGGGTATACCTCTTGCTTGCAGGATCTCTGTTCGATTTCCTGGATGGATTTATGGCCCGCCTGTTAAAAGCGTACAGTGACATCGGAAAGCAACTTGATGCTCTGGCCGACATGGTGACTTTCGGAGTGGTGCCGGCTGTCTACATCTATACCATATTGAAAACCCTTTTCATGAACCAGGAGACAGACCATTTGGCACTGGCACCCATTCTCCAATGGTTCTTGCTGGGTTCGGTGGCCCTCGTACCTCTCTTTTCAGCCATACGACTGGCCAGATTCAATGTGAAGGATCCTGAGGAGGATTTCTTCCTTGGGCTGCCAACACCTGCCCATGCGCTTTTCTGGACAGGGCTTTTCTGGCAGTTTATGCAAGACGGCCTTCTATTCGGTACGACACTGAATGTATTCTTTATGTGGGCCATTATGCTGATTATGGCATTCCACATGATCTTGCCGGTTCCCATGTATACCCTCAAGTTTGAACATTTTCGTATCCGGGGGAACCTGATCAGGTATCTCATCATTGTGCTGGCAGCAGCCATTTTGCTGATCACTGGTCTCGCCGGACTCTCCCTGGTGATCTTAACCTATATTCTGCTTTCTCTTTTGAACCTATTGCTTCAAATGAAAAAATGACTCCAAACAACAAAAAATTTGCTGACAGACTGAGTGAATTCAATGCGGGTTATAGCATGGATGTACCGTCAATGGTGCAAACCCAGGATTTTGTTGACAATCTGATCCATACCCTTTTTCCCATCAAACGCCATCGTGTGGTGGATGCAGATGAGGTTGAACTGGAGCTGGACCGTTGTGCCATTAAGCTCAGGGAACTGCTCTACTCTATAAGGAAATCGTTGAATTCCGCACCTGAAGAAGTGGTCGGGAAATTTTTTGCTGAAGTTCCGGAAGTTTTTGAGATGCTGATCAATGATGCGGAATCTATCACCCGTTTTGATCCTGCCTCCACCTGTGTGGAGGAGATCATACTATGCTATCCTGGATTTTACGCCATGTCAGTCTACCGGCTGGCACACATCCTGTATAAGCTGGGTATTCCCATACTTCCCAGGGTAATGGCTGAATATGCACATGAGAAGACCGGGATAGACATACATCCTGGGGCTCAGATCGATTCCCCTTTCTTTATCGACCATGGAACGGGGATCGTGATTGGTGAAACGGCCATCATTGGCAAGAACGTGAAACTCTACCAGGGAGTCACTCTGGGTGCCCTTACCGTAGAGAAGTCCATGGCACGAACCAAAAGACATCCTACCATAGAAGACCATGTGGTGATCTATGCGGGAAGTACTATTCTGGGAGGTAATACAAAAATTGGTCACCACACCGTGATCGGAGGAAACACCTGGATCACCGAGAGCATTTTACCCTATTCTGTGGTATACAGGAACCATCGGGTGGTCGTGAAGGATAATAAAGATTTCAAAGCACCCTTAGATTTTGTGATATGAGTAAATGGTCAGCTCAGTGAAGAGGGTATGACCAAAGTCACCTCGAATGAAGATCCCTTATTTTTACCTTCCGATCTAACGGTAATATCCCCTCCGATCTGGTCAACCAATTGTTTAACTATAGAAAGACCGAGACCCGTGGAAGTCTCATGGCCGGTGGGCCGTGCGCTAAGCGTCTTAAACTCCTTGAAGGCATTATCAATGTCTTCAGGAGTCATTCCCAGTCCCTGATCCTGAACCACAATTTTGAGCCTGTCAGAAAGCAACTCATTATAAATATTCACTTGTGTACTGGGTGGTGAGAATTTGATGGCGTTACTGATGAGGTTGGAAATGATATGATCCAGCGCATTCTTATCATATTGAACAGGGGGCAAATCTTTATCTATGGATCGATCGATGGTTATACTCTTTTCAAGGGCTGAGAGTATGTGTTTATCGATGACCGACTGAATGGTAAAATAGGGATTTCCAATCTCCAGGTGATCAGGCTGTATCCCTGCTTCCAGCTTGGTTTTATCAAGTATCAGTGTAATGTTTTCAAGAATGTCAGATGCACTTTGCTGGATAAGAGTAAGGAATTCTGCGGAGATGGCATCGAGGCTCTCTTGTTTTTCCAGAAGTAACCCAACCATGCCGTGAATGGCTGAAACCGGATTTTTCAGGTCATGGACAATCGTTCCGGTAAAGGATCTGATCCGTTTATTCTTTTCCAGTATGATGTCCCTCTCATTCTTAAGCTTCTTGCCTAAGATGAAAATCTTTGAAAGGAGAAATCCAAATATGAGTCCCACCAGAGTCGGGATGATGTAGTTACTAACCCTAAAGGGATCTTTCAGAAGAACTGCATATTGGATATAAGCAAATATGATCACCGCCACAGCTGAACTAAAGCAGACCAGCAAGTAGGTTAATACCGTCCTTCTGTTATTGTTCATGACATCAAGTTAATCATTTGTACAAGCAAGTTAAGATAAATTTATCCTGATATGGTCATATCATGGGCAAAGGTTTTTAAGTCATCGTTAATATGAACCTCACACTGGTGGATTCTTATCTGAAAATGAGTAGTTTTGTGCCAGCGTACAGATTATGAAACTAGAGAATATATTACAGGCCATTGGAAACACTCCAACCCTGAAGATAAACAAGCTTTTCCCGGGGGCTGAGAATGTGTGGATGAAGCTGGAAAGAAGCAATCCGGGAGGGAGTATCAAAGATCGTATCGCATTTGCCATGGTTGGTGATGCAGAGGTGCGGGGAGACCTGAAACCGGGTTACACCATTGTGGAACCCACTTCGGGGAATACGGGTATCGGATTGGCCATGGTTTCCGCCGTTAAAGGGTACAAAATCATTCTGGTAATGCCTGAGTCAATGTCGGTGGAACGCCGCAATATACTGAGAGCCTTTGGGGCGGAGATCATTCTCACACCCAGGGAGCTGGGCATGAAAGGTTCTTTGGAGAAGGCGGAACAGCTGGCTGACGAAATTGGAAATGCCTGGATCCCTTCCCAGTTTGACAATCCTTCCAATCCCTCCATCCATGAGACTACTACAGCTCAGGAGATCGTGAAGGACTTTCCGGAAGGGATCGATTACCTGGTTACCGGGGTGGGGACAGGTGGACATATTTCAGGTGTGGCAAGGATCCTGAAGGAGAAGATGCCACCTATTCAGGTATACGCGGTGGAACCTGCCGAGTCGCCTGTAATCAGCGGGGGAGATCCGGGTCCGCATGGCATAATGGGAATAGGAGCTGGATTCATTCCTGCTAATCTGGATCGGAGCATATTAGACGGAGTGCTGACCATTGAAAAAGCAGCAGCGTATGAATTCGCCAGACGAGCAGCCAGGGAAGAGGGGGTGTTTGTGGGGATATCTTCAGGTGCTTCGCTTGCAGCAGTGGGCAGCTTACTGGAAAAGGCAGATAAGCAATCGACTATACTTACCTTTAATTATGACTCCGGAGAAAGATATCTTTCGGTGAATGATCTCTTTTAACAGGTTTTATTATTTTTAGTAAAAACTTTCAAGGTACGAGTAAAATGCAAACCCCTTTGAAGATTGCTGTCGATTTTGACGGTACTATTGTAGAGCATAAGTATCCTGATATAGGCAAGGAGATCCTGTTCGCTTTTGAAACTCTCAGGGCACTTCAGAAGCAAAAGCATCAGCTTATTTTGTGGACCTATCGTTCGGGTAAAGAGCTGGATGAAGCAGTGGAATATTGCCGGCAAAATGGGATTGAGTTCTACGCCGTCAATGCAAGCTATCCGGAGGAGGAGTTTGATGAGGACTATTCCAGCAGGAAGATTGAGGCTGATATCTTTATTGATGACAGAAATATTGGGGGCCTGCCACCCTGGGGGGAGATCTACCAGATGATCAATCCCCATGAATCACCCAGCCTGGAAGCTGAACTCAAAAGCATTTCAGGAAAGAAACGTTCGCTGTTCAAAAGAAAGAATGGCGCTTAACCTGCTCCTATGTGGAAAATCTCTTACCCATTCCTGGTTTCCCTTCTGTTACTCAACCTTTTTGGATGTGGCCCGAAAAACGGAATTGTAGAACGAAATGCAACTCAACCTCTCAAGTCGGTCAGACTAACTGAACTGGTAGCGCCTGGAAATCCACTCACCATTCATGTTGGAGAGGTCATAGAAGTAAAACTCACAGCTCCTGATTCAGTTACCATTGACTCTGTCCAGGTTTTCCTGGGAGGTAGCCTGTATCAAACTTTGCGGGGAGAGACCGGGTCGTCTCTTACTCAGTCGATTGAGGCTGCCCTGCCTACTTCGGGAGTTCCCACCGGAAAATCATCCCTTCGCATGAAAGTGTTCTTTCCTGGTGGAAAGAGTGAAAACCAGAGTCAACAACTCACTTTCCTGGCGGACCAGCCACCTGTGGACTATACTTACAGGGTAGTGAATGAGTATACCCATGATCCGAAGGCTTACACCCAGGGACTTCAGTTCGATCAGGGATGGCTCTATGAAGGGACCGGTAATTACGGCACCTCTTCCCTCAGGCGTGTGAAGCTTGAAACCGGGGAGGTGAACAAGATCCGAAACCTGGATGCATCCCTTTTCGGGGAAGGCATCACTGTTTTTGGAGAACGGATATATCAGCTCACCTATAAGTCACAGGTAGGTTTCATTTACGATAAATCGAGTTTTGAGGAGATTCAGAAGGTCTATTATCAGAACAGAGAGGGTTGGGGACTTACCCACAATGACGAAGAGCTGATTATGAGCGATGGGACAAACGTGATCTATTTTCTTGACCCTCACATGTTTACCATTAATCGCCAAATCGAAGTCTATCACCATGAAGGCCCTGCTCAGAGTTTGAACGAACTAGAGTTCATAAAAGGGAAGATCTGGGCCAATCGCTACTTCACCGATGAAATTGTGATCATTGATCCGGCCACCGGAAAGGTGGAAGGACGCATCAACCTGAAGGGGATACTGAAGACCGCTGACAGGAAGCCAAATACCGATGTGTTGAATGGGATTGCATGGGACCAGGATGGGGACAGGATTTTTGTCACCGGGAAATACTGGCCAAAACTATTTGAGATTCGGATTGTGGCACGCTAGCCCTCAGGCGCTCATCTCTCCCGATATTATCGTGATACTGCGTGGGATGATCTGAAAACTGAGAGGTCCATGACCCAGGGTCTCTCCGTCAGTTTCGATCTGCAGCCGTGAGGAGCCGTCGATTTGCACATTCTTTGCCATGTAGGTTTCAACTCTGGAGTGTTTGTCAATCGTGCCGTTATAAAGGCGTTTAATATTGGCCAATACATTCAGCTTCCCCATTTTTTTAATCAGGGTGATGCTGTAGAGGCCGTCGTCAACAACAGCATGTGGAACCTGTATCATTCCCCCTCCACTGTACTTACCGATACCCACATTCATGGAAAAAATCTTTCGGTCGTAGGTCTTGCCGTCAATTTCTATCTCTGCATTGAGTGATTTGTACTTGATCAAACTGTAAAAGATGTTGTAAAAATAGAGCAACGGACCACTCTTCCCCTTATCTTTCATCCGGTTGGTTCGTTCTGCCACACGGGCATCAAATCCCATTCCGGCAATATTGATGAAATAGCGTTTCCACTGTGTTCCGTTTTTTCGGTACGTTACCAGGCCCGCATCCTGAATGAAGGTTTTTTGCATTTTGATGGCTTGCACCGCACCCTCATAATCGGTTGGGATATGAAACATCCGGGCCCAGTCGTTACCCGTGCCTACTGAGATCATACCCAGCATCACCTCGGTGGTTTGGATCTTCCTCTGGGAAAATACCCCGTTAATCACTTCGTTCATAGTGCCGTCTCCCCCCACCACGATGATCTTTGTATACCCCTCTTTGATCTTGTTTCGGGCGATGATGGATGCGTGTAACCTACGGTTGGTGAAATAGGGTTCAAAAGGAATTCCATGGCGCTCCAGCAGCTGACCGATCAAGGGCCAGTCCTTCTCTGTCTTACCACCTCCTGCAGCTTTATTTACTATGGTTATCCAACTGGAATGCTTCATGTTTTCTAATCTCTGTCTAGTCAAAGATACAATTTTCTGACAGCAGTCATTCTTTGTTCTATCTTTGATGCGTTGTAAGCAAATGGCTTAGGAAGTTATTAATGAAAAATGTTGAAAAGGTGTTTATAAATGAAAAATCATTGTTTACAATAACAAAATGGGTAAAAATAGCGCGCTTTTTGAAAATAGTAAATTTGAAGCCCGTTTCAAACATCCAACCACTATAAACCAAAAGGCCAATGGGTAAAGTTATTGCGATATCGAATCAGAAGGGAGGCGTAGGGAAAACCACTACTGCAATTAACCTGGGTGCAAGCCTGGCAGTGCTTGAAAAGAGTGTATTGATCATCGATGCAGATCCTCAGGCCAATGCCACTTCCGGAACCGGATTTGATATAAAGAAAGTAAAGACCAGCATATATGAATGCCTGATTGAAGATGCAGATCCCAGGAAGATCATCCTGAACAGCGAGATCAGTCACCTGGATCTTATTCCTTCCCACATTGACCTGGTGGGGGCAGAGATTGAAATGCTCAATATGAATGAGCGGGAGTACATGCTGAAAAATGTGATCGAGCAGGTGAGGGAAAAATACGATTATATTCTTATCGATTGCTCCCCTTCCCTGGGGCTGATCACGGTCAATGCGTTGACAGCAGCCGATTCGGTCATCCTGCCGGTACAGTGCGAGTATTTTGCTCTGGAAGGACTGGGAAAATTGCTGAATACCATTAATATTATACAGCGGGGACTCAATCCTGACCTGGAAATCGAAGGATTCCTGCTCACCATGTATGATGCCCGGTTAAGACTTTCCAACCAGGTAGTGGATGAGGTTCGGAAGCATTTTCAGCAAATGGTGTTTGAGACGATTATACAGCGTAATATCAAGCTCAGTGAAGCACCCAGTTTTGGGAAACCTGCAGTACTCTACGACGCAGAATCAAGGGGTGCGGTAAGCTATCTGAACCTGGCCAGGGAGATCCTGCAGAAAAATGAAGAAACCCTGCTCAAGCAGGAAGAAAAAGTAATGGATTAATTTATATCTTGATGGCGAAAAAGAACGCATTGGGTCGAGGATTGGGAGCACTGATCGATGTTTCCGAAGAGCAACAGGACCGGCAACTGGTCCACTCTCCGTCTGCGATAAGTGAAATACCGCTGAAGAATATTTCTGTCAACCCTTTTCAGCCCCGTACCTCCTTTGATGAAGAGGCTCTCAACGAGCTGGTGATGTCAGTGGAGGAGTATGGTATTATCCAGCCTATTACAGTACGAAGGGCTGCCGACAAATCCTACCAGCTGATTACTGGAGAGCGGCGTTTGCGCGCTGCCGAAAAAGCAGGCCTTAAACGTATTCCTGCTTATGTGCGGGAAGCAGGTGACGAAAATATGCTTGAGCTGGCTCTGGTGGAGAATATTCAAAGAGAAGACCTGGATGCCATCGAAGTAGCCATTTCGTATCAGAGATTGATCGAGGAATTTAGCCTGACTCAGGAGAGATTGGGTGACCGTGTGGGAAAGAAGCGGGCCACCATTGCCAACTACCTTAGACTCTTAAATTTACCAGTTGAGATTCAGACAGCTATCCGCGAAAAGAAGATCTCCATGGGACACGCCAGAGCGCTGGTAAGCATTGAGGAAAAGGAATTTCAGATGGAAGTGTTCAACAAGATTCTGTCGAACGATCTCTCCGTCAGAAAAGTAGAGGGAATGGCACAGCGGGTCAGGAAGAATGAGAAGATCAATGAGCCCGTTGAGCAGGAGCACCGATCAGATTATGAAGATCTCAGAGAACACCTCTCGCACTATTTTGGAGCCACGGTAGAGTTTAAAAGAAGCAATAAAGGGACCGGGCACATCGTTATTCCTTTTAAATCGGACGAGGACTTACAACGGATTGTGAGTATTTTCGATAAACCGGGTAAATGAGCAGGATTCACCTAACGGCTCTATTTCTTACACTTTTTAGTTTTCTTGCTTTCGGCCAGAGACCTGATACCATTCCGGCGATCCGGCAGGTGGACTCGGTCTACCAGGCAGGGGAGGATATTCCGGTTTGGCTGGATTCCATCCATCGTGTTGGAGTGACCGAGGTGGAAATAGAGGATACCCTGGAGGTTGAAGAACCCGATTTTAGTCATTCCCCTTCCAAAGCTATCATGTATGCGTTAGTCCTTCCGGGACTGGGTCAGGGTTACAATAAGAAATACTTTAAAATCCCCATTGTTTGGGCAGCATTGGGAGCCGCAGGGTATGCCATTAACTTCAATACTCAGATGTACCATGAATGGAGCAGGAATTACGCCCTCACTCCCGACGAAACCAGCCAGAGATACCTTGAGTACTGGAGAAGGAACCTGGAACTCAGCTATATTAGTCTGATCGTGGTATACGCATTGCAGGTAGTGGATGCTTATGTGGATGCCCAGCTCTACAGCTGGGATGTGAATGAGAATCTGACGATGAGGGTGGTCCCCTCCATTCAGCCCCTTTTGTTCTCCGACATCACGCAACCCCCGAGACAAGCTGGCTCCATCCTAAAAAGCTCCACCGGAGCTTTTCTTAACGGTCGGCCCTCCTACGGGCTTACCTGCAGTTTTAATATAAAAGGAAGATGATAATGAATAGATCCCGGATCATTATTGCCGGAGTGTGGTTATGGTGCATGTGGTGCCATCAGGTTCAGCTAACAGGTCAGGTTGCCGACTCGTCCGATATGCACTATACGGAGAGGGATCTCTTTACTATGGAAGGGGAGCTGGAGTTACAAACTGAATCCAACCTGGACAGTCTGCTCAATCTGTGGTATGTGAACCAGTCGCTGGAGAACGCAGTGGATGATTATGACCCGGAAGGGGATACGTTAATCCCCGATTTTTCCGATTCGGTATACATGCAACGTTTATCAGAGATCCCTTCGGTGGTAGATCTTACCTATAACCGCATCGTCAAGAACTACATTAACGTTTACACCCGGAAGCGGAGGGAGCAGATGAGGATCATGCTGGGTCTCTCTGATTACTACTTCCCCATCTTCGAGGAGGTATTCGACAAATACGGGGTGCCCTATGAGTTAAAATACCTTGCCATCATTGAATCTGCCCTCAATCCCCGCGCGGTTTCCAGAGCCAGTGCTGTGGGGACCTGGCAATTTATGTACTGGACCGGTAAGCATTACGGTTTGATCATAAATTCCCTTGTGGATGAACGTCGTGATCCGGTAGCTGCCACACATGCTGCTGCCAGGTACCTGGTTGACCTTCACAGGATGTACAAGGACTGGACCCTGGCTCTTGCAGCTTATAATTGTGGCCCCGGCAATGTGAATAAGGCCATAAGGAGATCGGGGGGAAAGCGAAACTTCTGGGATATTTACTACTATTTACCCAGGGAGACACGCGGCTATGTACCGGCCTTTATTGCGGCCACTTATGCCATGAATTTTTATCCGGAGCACCTGATCAGCCGGGCACCCCTGGAGTTGCCCCGATATACGGATACAATCGTGATTCATGAATCATTACACTTGAAGCAAGTGGCAGAAGTATTGCATGTTCCCATTCAGCAGTTGCGTGATATGAATCCCCAGTACAGGCAGGATGTGATCCCAGCAACAGCAAAACAGAGTTACTCGGTAAAGATTCCCCTGGAGCAGGCATCCGCATTTATTGATATGCAGGACTCCATTTTCACATACAAAGATTCTCTCTATTTCGACAAGGGTAAGCTGGTGGCCACACCTCAAAGATACTCTGCGTCCTACAGGGTAGATTTACCATCGGATAAATATGACAAACTCTATTATACAGTCCGGTCTGGTGATAATGTGGGGTATATAGCCGACTGGTATGATGTGCGGGCTTCGGATCTTCGCTACTGGAACAACATCCGAAGGAACCTGATCCGCTCCGGGCAGAAGCTGGTCATTTATAAACCCAAAGGAAAATCGGCCCGGTATAAGGGGATCAGTAGCATGAGTTTTAGCGAGAAGCAGCAGTTTGCAGGTCGTGCGATTTCCACCTCCCAGGCCGCAAAATCCCCTTCCCCCACCTCCGCCATATCCTCCTCATCTTCCACTTCCAATGAGGAGTTTGTTACCTATACTGTGAGAAGGGGAGATACGCTGTGGGAAATAGCCAAACAGTTTCCCGGTATCTCGGAGACCGATATTGCGAAGCTGAATAAGATTTCTGATGCATCTCAGATAAAGCCCGGACAAGTCATCAGGATCAAGCGAAAAGGTTAGCCATTACTCATTACCCTCCATTTGGAAATCCAGGGGTGAGCACTATATTTACTGTATGAAGCCGTTGCGGATCTTCATATTCTTTGGAGCGGTATTGCTGTTTTTGTTCACGCTGGCCCTCCTGTTACCCGAACAGGGCATTGGAATCGCCGGTGACCTCCGGATCTCTTTTGTAACACTCTCCGATCTTTTTCACAGGGATTCTGTTTCCCGGGAGGTAGATGTGGAGCAGTTGCTCTCCCTCTCCATGGTTACTGATGATCCGGAAGCAGACCCGGCCCGCGAACTTTTTCTCTCTTCCGATAGCATCAGATTGCGAGCAAGGCCGGTGGTTGCCCCGGCCAATGTGGATAGCCTGCAACAAGCGATTTACAGGATCCAGTTCGCTGAAGGGAGAACCCATCTTCTGGATCCCTTCTTCCATACATTGCACGAAGTGGGAACTGGCGAAGTCAGAGGAAGCAGGATCCTGCATTTTGGTGATTCTCAGATTGAGAACGACCGGATGACTGCATTGATCCGATACAGGCTTCAAAAGAACTTCGGGGGAACCGGAACGGGACTGGTTCAGGCCATACCACTCTATTCGGGGAGTATGGCATACCAGCAGGAACAAACGGGTGAATGGCTCAGGTATACCTTTTTTGGGAGACGGGATACTACTCTTGCACATAACACCTATGGTTTAATGGGTGCTTTTGCTTCGGTACCTTCTCCTGACGGCGGGGGGGAGTGGCCCATGCTGCACTACCGGTTTAATACCCACCGAAGAAGTGGCCAATGCGACAGGATCAGAATCTTCCTTCACTCCTATGTGGACAGTGCCGAGGTGGTATTCCAGGTGAATGAAACCTTTACCGATTCCTTGCGATTCATCACGGATGGATTTAATGTGGTGGATTTCAGACACTATACCGGTGTAAGGGATCTGAAGATCTACCTGAATCTACCTGAGGGGGGCAGGATCTACGGAATCTCCTTCGAATCTAACAGGGGTCTGCATGTGGATAACATTGCCATGCGGGGTGGATCGGGACTCATTTTTACCAAAATGAACAGGGATCAGCAGCAGGCCATGATGAATCATCTGACACCCAGCCTGATCTTGCTCCAGTATGGAGGGAATGTGGTACCCTACATGAATCCAGGATATTATCGCAGAGTATTCCGACACGAGCTGCAGTTTTTTAAGGAGATCGCTCCGGGTACACCAGTGATCGTGATCGGACCTTCAGATATGTCGATGAAGGAAAAGGGATTCTTCAGAACCTATCCGGGCCTGGAGCCCATCCGGGATGCATTAAAAGCTGCCGCACTGGAGAGTGGATTTGCATTCTGGGATTTGTATGAGGCCATGGGTGGTTATAATTCCATGCCTTCATTTGCGGAATCAGATCCACCCCTGGCCTCCAAAGATCACATCCATTTTACCTCACTGGGAGTCAACCTGGTGGCTGAAATGTTCTATAATTCGCTGATGCTCGAGTATAACAGATACATCACTCAAAACCAGAATCGTTGAGTCAGATCCTGGTCGACATATTCCTTTACCATCCGGAGAGACCCCTGATCTTTACCCGACTCTTTTTCTGGGGTTTTTATGTGGTGGTGCTGTTGGTTTACTCGGGCCTCTACAGGGAACGCGCCGTGAGGAATGCATTTCTTTTTGCTGCCAGTCTCTTTTTCTACTGGAAAACCTCCGGACTCTTTTTTCTGATCCTGGTCTTCTCTACCTTTTCAGACTTTTACCTGGGGAACCTGATCCACTATTCCCGGCGAAGGAGCTGGAAGAAATTTGGAGTGATCATGAGCATTTTCATCAACCTGTTTTTGCTCTCCTATTTCAAATATACCTACCTCTTTGTAGATACGGTCAATTCACTTTTCAACCTCCAGATCGAAGTGGTAAACCACCTGGCCCTCTGGTCCAACCGGCTCACAAATACCCATTTCGACGTTTCCATGATCCTTCTTCCCGTGGGAATCTCTTTCTATACATTTCAGACCATCTCCTATACGGTGGACGTGTACCGGGGGAAGGTCGATCCGGTAAAACACATCCTCGACTTTGGTTTTTATGTCTCTTTCTTTCCCCAGTTGGTGGCAGGTCCCATCGTTCGGGCTTCTGAGTTTATCCCTCAGCTTTACAAAAGGTACAGTCTCTCGATGCAGGAGTTTGGATTTGCTCTTTTCCTGATCCTGAAAGGCTTATTCAAGAAGATGTTCATAGGAGATTACATTGCCCTGAACTTCGTCGACAGGGTATTTGCCAATCCCAACGGATTTTCCGGATTTGAGAACCTGGCCGCCCTTTTTGGATACTCCCTGCAGGTGTATGTGGATTTCTCAGGGTATACCGATATAGCTATCGGGGTGGCACTGCTTTTAGGATTCCGGCTTCCCAAAAACTTCAACTCTCCCTACAAGGCCACCAATGTGGGAAATTTCTGGAAAAGGTGGCATATATCTCTTTCCAGCTGGTTGAAGGATTACCTCTATATCCCATTGGGCGGAAACCGGAAGGGGAGGATTATGACCGATGTGAACCTGATGATTACCATGTTGCTGGGAGGACTTTGGCATGGGGCCAGCTGGCAGTTCATGGTATGGGGAGGATTGAACGGGGTAGGCATCATCGTATATAAGCTATGGAAGAAGATATCCCCGTATGAAAAGAGCAAACATTGGGCAGTGAGGTTGTGGAAGATCTTCAATACATTCATCTTCATCACCTTTACACGAATCTGGTTCCGGTCTGAATCCATGGAAAAAGCCAATCAGCTGATCCATCAGGTGATTCATGATTTCAACGGCTCGATTATTCCAGATGTAGTGTGGACCTACCGCCTGGTCTTTGGTGTCATGGCCCTGGGTTATTTCACCCATTGGGTACCTCACCGGTGGAAACTGGCCCTTCTCAACGGATTTATTGGCACTCCCCTATGGGCAAAAGTGGTGATCACCGTCCTGATGGTGGTAATTATTTACCAGTCATGGACCGCCGATCTTCAACCCTTTATCTATTTCCAGTTCTGATCTTTTCTCTATTTTTACGTACGTTTGTGAGATTGTACTGAAGTTTTGTCATACATGCGATTCCTACCCAGATTCCGTTTATTCCGTTCTCATCCTCTGATCAGTTTATCTATTCTGTTTATCGTCCTCTTTTATCTGGGGATTGACATGGCTTTTCACAACTGGACCCGGATAGATCCTGAAGAGGGCAGAGGGGTTATTCAGTGGGATATTATCTCCTACTATTCTTACCTGCCTGCCACCTTTATCTATGGTGATCCCACTCTCGGATTTCTTGACCATCCTCCAGAGGGGTTTAAGAATGACAGCAAGTTCTGGTATATCAAGCTTGAAAACGGGAACCGGCTCATCGCCACCTCCATGGGGATGTCTTTTATGTATGCCCCTTTTTTCTTTATGGCCCATGGATTGGCTCCATGGTTCGGGGAGGTCAGGGATGGATACGATTCCATTTACCAGCTTTTCCTTGTCCTGGGCTCCCTGTTCTGGGTGATCCTTGGCTTTTTCCAGCTAAAGAAACTTCTGCTCAGGTTCTTTAATGAAGGGATTACGGCAATCACCCTGCTCGCTGTGGGCTTGGGCACCAATCTTTTTTACTACGCCACCCATGAGGCACCCATGGCCCATGGAAGCAGTTTTTTTCTGCTCATTCTTTATCTAAACCAGGTGATCCGGTGGCACGAAAAGCAAACGGTCCTCCGTACCCTCTGTATCGGGGCTTTACTGGGATTAATCTCCCTGGTCCGCCCCACCAACATTTTGATACTGGTCTTGCTTCTGTTTTACAACGTAAAAACCATAGCCGATCTGGGACAGAGGGTTCTATTCTTCCTGAAGAAATATCATCTGGTAGTGATCATGCTGGCGGGATTCATTTTAGTATGGACCCCTCAGTTCCTCTACTGGAAGGTGGTTACCGGGCACTTCATATTCAACAGCTACGGTCCATTCGGGGGAAGGTTCTTTTTCGATTACCCCCATATTCTGGAGTCTCTGTTCAGCTATAAGAAAGGGTGGTTTGTCTATGTTCCGGTGATGTTCTTTGCTGTGGCGGGCATCGGATTGCTCAGGAAGCGTATCCATGCACTTTTCATACCCGTATTGGTCCTGGCACTGTTGATGATCTATGTACAGAGCTCCTGGTGGAGCTGGTGGTTCGGAGGGGGATTCGGTCTGCGAGCCTACATCGATATCTTCGGGATCCTGGCTCTGCCTCTGGCTGCTACCCTTGCCTTTGCTTTGGAACATCGTAGAAAGTGGTTACACTATTCCTATCCCATCCTGGTGGTTCTGCTCATTCTGTTTCATCAGGTGAATACCTGGCAGTATATGAAAAACATCATCCACCATAACGGCATGAATAAAGAGGCATACTGGAATTCATTCATGAAGTTCAAAAGGCCACATGATTATTGGGTGTCGCTGACTCTCCCTGATTATTCCCTGGCCAGGAAATGCATCTATGTCTATTATCATACCGGGGAAGAGCATACCGATCTGAAAGAGATGGGACCGGATACAGGAATGAAAACACTTTTGGGGGAGATAGAGAGTGACAGAAAGCTCTACAGAGAGGTGAGGAGATATGCCGAAAGAGCCGGGATATCACTGGAAGATGCCATGCAGGAAGTGGCAGAACGGATGTACGACCGCATGACAAACAAGTAGTCTGCAAATCCTCCATTGTTTCTAAAAGATATTACATTTGTACAACTAATTCTACTTGGAGTGCTTGACCAAAAGACCGTTGCTGTAGTAATTCCAGCCTATAACGAAGAGGACCAGATCGGACTTGTTCTCGAGAATATGCCTGATTTTGTGGATCGACTCATTGTGGTAGATGATTGTTCCAGCGACCGGACTTCAGAGGTTGTTCAGTCTTATATTAATCAGGATAAAAAGGATCATCGGTCAGAACGGATCGGGACCCGAAGCATCGCCAGGAACTTCTATAATGAGGCGGAGATGGTGCTGCAGGAGTTTGAAGAACAGGAGATCAACTCCTTTGTACCCTCAGAAATATATAATCCGGATCCCGATCAAAGCAGGATCATACTGATACGGCAATTAAAGAACAGGGGTGTGGGTGCCGCCATTGCCAGGGGATATAAATGGTGCAAGGATAACCAAATCGACTGTACGGCGGTTATGGCTGGCGACGGACAAATGGATCCTGAGGAGCTGGAAGGTATTTGTGCACCGGTGATCAACAAGGGAATCGATTATGTCAAAGGGAACCGGTTAATACATCGTAGTGCCAAGCTGGTGATACCACGCACACGCTATCTGGGGAACTCCATCCTCTCCATTATGACCAAAGTGGCTTCCGGGTACTGGCGTGTATCGGATACCCAGACAGGCTACACGGCCATCTCCCTGGATGCCCTTCGCAAGATCGATATAGCCCGTATATACCGCAGCTACGGAATGCCCAACGATATGCTGGTCAAACTGAATATGTCCAGATGTACACTGCAGGAGGTGGAGATTAAACCCATCTACCGGATTGGGGAAAACTCCAAAATGAAGATCATGCGGGTAATTCCCAGGGTCTCCTGGCTGCTGTTCAAAGCCTTTTTCAGAAGGATATGGATCCGCTATTTCAAGCGCGATTTCCATCCGCTCTTTTTGCTTTATATGCTGGGTATTTTACTGTTTCTCTTCTCCATCCCATTCCTGGTGGAGATCGTAAGGAACCTGTTTGTGGCAGGGAAGGTGACCCCCAACAGCATACTGGTGATCTATATCTTCCTGGTGATCTCAGGATTGCAGTCATTTTTCTTCGCCATGTGGATGGATATACAGGATAACGACAGGCTGCAAAAGTAGAAATCAGGAGGGGTGATCTCCACTTTGCCCTGCACCTGTGATCAGTCTGATCCCGGTAGCCAACAGAAAAATAAACACCTCACCACAGATGAACCAGATCCTGTTAAGGAAAGAGATGGTGGTAGAGCTCTCCACATCCAGTCCGGCCAGCACCAGGTATCCAATAATGATACCCTCACGGAGTCCGATTCCTCCGGGAAGAATGATCGCCAGCAGACCAAAGCAGACACTCAATGGAAAGGCAAACATCATCACCGGGGTGATCTCATTGCTAAAAGCCATCATAAAGAGATAGAAACCAGCGGTCCAGCAAATCCAGATCAGCGACACGGCCCCGATCATAGGCCATGAACCGGAGAAAGAGACCTGTGGAACTTCCAGGCTACGTTTTGTAATCCGCTGAATCCATCCTATCACCCGGTTGTGGATCTTAGCTACAAACAGAAAGAGGGTGAGACTGGTGATCACCAGGAGTATAAGTCCGCTGATCCATTGGATCCCATAGAAAATGATGGTGGGAATGCTGCTGATCAGGAATCCGACCCACAGATAAATAAGTTGCTCTTTAAAGGAGATAAATGTGGTATTCTTCAATGCCTTTTTGTCCCTGGAGAGATAACCCGCCCGTCCCAGTATCACCCACACCTTACCTGGGATATATTTGGCAAAGACAGATAATCCATGAGAAACAAGTGCCTCTTTCGGTGTATTTACATAGCCATGAGACTTCAGTGCTACTTTCCAACTGAAGGTGCTCGCATAGAATCCGGCAAACAGAAGTGCCATTGAGAGTCCCAACGCGTGGGGATCCTGGATTTCCGGAATGATGAAATCCTGTTTGATCAAGTAGATAAATAGGAATACAAACGAAATGAACAGTAGCAGGTTGAATACTCTCTTCATGAATTGGGCATCTGGTCCAAAGATAAAAATTATAAATGGGGATTGATTTGGAGAATGGCTATATTTAGCATCGCACAAACCCGACCCTAATGAATCCATCCTCCGTGCAGGCCTACATCAGGAAAATCTTTGGTTATCTGATCAGATTCGATTGGCTATTAGTAATACTCTTCCTGACACTCAGCATGTTGCAGATCTGGCGCACAAGGTATGTTCCTTCCCTGGATGGCCCACAGCATCTTTACAATGCCCATGTACTTTCGGAGTTGATCCGCGGGAATGATCTCTTCAGGGAGTTCTTCAGAATCAATCCAATGATCGTCGGATACTGGTCAGGTCACATCTTCCTCGGTCTGTTCAAATTGGTTTTTCCTGCCTGGCTGGCCGAGAAACTGTTTCTCACTGCCTATGTGGCCGGGATGTTTTTCTCTTTCAGATTCCTGATCAGGAGCATCACACGACACAAAGAGAACCTGCTTGTATATCTCATTATCCCCTTTATTTTTCACAATTACCTGTTGCTGGGATATTACTCATTCAGTATAGCGGCCATCTTTTTTTTCTGGGCCTTTGGCTACTGGATCAGAATAAGGGAGCGCTTCAGATGGAAAGAGATGATTGGATTTGGTGTCCTTGTGATGGGGATATTCCTCTCACATGCCCTGGTCTTTCTCTTTTTTGCAATCTCATTTCTATTCTTATGGCTGGCCACCCATATTCATGCATCTGTGTCCGATGAACATACCTTTTCCTGGGAAGGCCTTCTTTCTCAAATATGGCGTTTGGGGATATCAGTCATGCCGGCGTTGATCCTGTGGATCATCTATGTTCGGTCTGTCATGGATATCAATTCTACCGTGGCTGCTGCCACCTATTCCACAAGAGAGCTGGTCCTCTTTATCTTACGCATCAGGCAGCTGGTAGGCTTTAGTCATGAAATAGAAACTTCTGCCTATATCACTCTGTTTGTGACGTTAGTTGTCCTTGGACTGATCGCACTTGTGGTTTTCATCCAAAGAAGGCAGAAAGGGGAGGGGCATTGGATTGAGATCCTGAATACCCATTATATCTGGGTCACTCTGTCCCTTCTCTTCCTGACAGCCTATTTTTTCTTACCGGACCGGATCTCAGCAGGAAGCCTCACACACAGATTTGGTCTCTATTTCTTCCTTACGCTGATCGTATTTCTTGCTTCCTTCCCCATGCCCAGGATCATTCAAATGGCATCCCTCATCGTGCTGATTGTTGTGATGATCCTGGCCCGACAAAATCACCTCCCATTTATGCAAAAGCTGAACAAAGACATAGCGGATATCCAGGAGATGTCCCCTCATATGGAAGAAGGGTCCACCGTGCTGAGTATCAACACCTCTGATAACTGGATCCACTTGCATTTTCAGTTATATGCTGCCGACAATAAAGCATTGGTTCACCTGAATAATCCCCAGTGTGCAGGACAATTCCCAATAATCTGGAATGAGAATCGCCTGCCCGAATGTTATGTGGGGGATCAACCTTACCGGCCGGGAGGAGCCCCCAGTGTAGAGGGAGAGGGTCATCGAAAGCTCCAGGTAGATTATATCACTGTATTTTACTATCCTCGTTTATGGGAAAATGAGGCGTTTCAATACTGGCAAGAGATCCTCGAAGAACATTATGAACTGGTGATGACCACACCTCGTGAGCTTGGGGCCCTTTACCACCGAATCAAGTAATCAAGAAATGGGAACATGCAAATGATAAAGACACTCACAGTTATTATCCCTGCTTACAATGAAGAGAAGACGGTTCAGCAGATCCTTGAGCTGGTGACCGGAGTGAAAATCCAGGAGATCCAAATGGAGATCGTGGTGGTGGATGATTGTTCCACCGATCAGACCAAATCGATTGTGGAAACCTATATCAGTCAACACAAGGAGCACTCCATCCGTCTTTGCTCGCAGGAGAAGAATATGGGAAAAGGGGCAGCTATCCACAGGGGGATTGAAGAAGCTACAGGGGATTTTCTGGTGATTCAGGATGCAGATCTGGAATACGATCCCAATGAATACAAGGCATTGCTGGGTCCCTTGCTCATGGACAAAGCGGATGTGGTTTATGGATCCAGGTTTATGGGATCCAATCCCCACAGGATTCTCTTTTTCTGGCACTCCATTGGGAACAAATTCCTTACATTCCTCTCCAACATGTTTAATAACCTGAATCTCACCGACATGGAGACCTGTTATAAAATGTTCCGGAGTGAGATCATCAAGAAGATATACCTGAGGGAGAATAGATTTGGTTTTGAACCTGAAGTCACTGCAAAGATCTCCCGGGTACCTGGGATCAGGATCTATGAAGTGGGCATTTCCTATTATGGTAGAACCTACCATGAAGGTAAGAAGATCAACTGGAAGGATGGATTCAGAGCGATCTATTGTATCATTAAATACGGACTTTTTCCCAGAAGAGTATTCAAATAAGAGGTACCCGATGAAGATGAAACCAGGCTTTTCAAACTATCTTCCCTATGTGATCCTGGCCCTTGTGGTGATTGTCTATTCTATTCTGGTCTTCCTCTCTGAAGGGACCTACGGTGGAGCTGATGATATGACCCACTTCAGGTATTCCCGATATGCTTTTCAGATCCCCTATTTCTTTATTCATCACTGGGGGAAGCCATTCTTTACGGCATTGAGTTCTCCGTTTGCACAATTTGGATATAACGGAGTGCGAATATTCAATGTACTGGCGGGGACCGCAGCAGCTTATTTTACTTACCGGACAGCTCTGCTGTTGAAATTCTCATTTCCGCTATTGGCATTATTACTAGTCATATCCTCTCCTATGTACACTGTGCTGATGCTGAGCGGAATGACTGAGATTCTTTTTAGCCTGGTATTGATCCTTGCCATCTTTCTCTTCTATAAAAAACACTATCTCTGGTCCGCATTAATCCTCTCTTTTTTACCCTTCGTGAGGACCGAAGGTGTTGTCATTTTGCCTTTGTTCATGCTGGCTTATGCATGGCAAAAGCAGTGGAAAGCGATTCCCTTTGTCTTCGTTGGATTTGTTTTCTATAGTATTGTGGGTAGTTTCCATTTCAAGGATATACTCTGGGTAATCCACGAGATGCCGTATAAAAGTGATGGTCCGGGGATATACGGAAGTGGTGAGTTGCTGCACTATGTGAAGGCATACAAGTATATTTTCGGAATTCCGCTAACCCTATTAATCTTGTTAGGGCTATTGGCTTGGCTCTCTGAACCTGTTCTTAAAAGGAGTAACAGATTCTCGAAAGCATGGCTCATGGAAATGCTGGTAGTCTATATGCCGTTCCTGGTCTATTTTGCCGCACACAGTTATGTTTGGTGGAAAGGCCAGGGCAACTCAGTGGGTTTGATCAGAGTAATGGCAGCCATCATACCTTCAGCTGCACTCCTGGGTGCTTTGGCCTGGAGCAAGCTGTTGAACTGGATTCCGGTTCGTCAGACCTGGAAAGGGTTGGTCACAATAATTCTGGGCATCATCCTGGTTACCATGCCCCACCGTGTGTACACCATTCCTGTTCCGATTACCGGTGAGCAAAAATGGGTCAAGGAGGCCTCCGAATGGTTGAAAAACTCAAACTATTTTAAGAATAAGATCTACTATTACGATCCCTTCTTCTGCTTCTTCATGGACCTGAATCCTTACGACAAAGAGCGTGTAAGAGCTTTTGTTCACAACCGGGAAACTCCTGAATATGCTGTACCGGAGGGCGCCATTGTGATCTGGGATGCACATTTCAGCCCCAACGAGGGTCGCTTGCCGTTGGAAAGGCTAATGGACAATGACGGATTTCAACTGATCCATCTCACCAGGGACAAAGAGCCCTTCACTGTACTGGGAGGTTACCTTTACGAAATATACTTCTTTCAACGGATCATGGAAGACGATGGCCTGGATAACCACCAGATCTACGAAGAACTGTTGAACAGCATCCTCAGTTCTGAGCACTAAGCACTTAGTACTGGGCACTGAGTACTGACCACAGAGTACTTAGTACTGAACACTGAGCACTACTTCGAGATGGGCATGGCAAAGGCAACCACATCTTTGCCGGTGATCTCTTTTTCGCACAGGATGATAAGGCGCTCCAGTACGTTCCTGAATTCGCGAATGTTCCCTGTCCAATTGATCTTTTGAAGCTCTTTGATAGCCTCCTCCTTGATGGTGCGTGGAGAGGTACCATACTCATTGCAGATCTGGTGATTGAAGTGATCGGCCAGCAATGGAATATCTTCCAGGCGTTCGTTCAGTGACGGCACATGGATCAGGATCACACTCAACCGGTGGTAAAGGTCCTCTCTGAATTTGGTATTATCAATCTCCTCTTTCAGGTTTTTATTGGTGGCTGCCACTATCCTTACATTCACATTAATGTCCTTGTCGCTCCCCACTCTGGTAATTTTATTTTCCTGAAGTGCCCTCAATACTTTGGCCTGTGCAGAGAGGCTCATATCGCCGATCTCATCCAGAAAAATAGTGCCTCCATCGGCCTGTTCAAATTTTCCTTTCCGCTGTTTAATGGCAGAGGTAAACGCACCCTTCTCGTGTCCGAAAAGCTCACTTTCAATAAGTTCGGAAGGGATGGCCGCACAGTTTACCTCAATGAACGGACCTGTAGCACGGGTGCTGTTTTCATGCAATGAACGCGCAACCAGCTCTTTCCCGGTCCCGTTGGAGCCTGTAATCAATACCCTGGCATCGGTGGGGGCTACCTTCTCCACGATTGCTTTTACCTGTTGAATCGCGTCAGATTCTCCCACCATTTCATACCCCTTACTCACTTTCTTTTTTAACACCTTGGTTTCAGTGATCAGGGACGATTTATCCAGGGCATTTCTGATGGTGATCAGCAAACGGTTCAGATCCAGTGGCTTTTCGATGAAGTCGTAGGCTCCTTTTTTTATGGCTTCTACAGCGTTATCGATATTTGCGTGACCGGAGATCATGATGACCTGGGCATCGCCCTCCTCTTCAAAGATCTTTTCCAGCACTTCCAAACCATCCATTTCCGGCATCTTGATATCGCAAAGTACGATGTCGTAGGTGCTCTTCTTATACATTTCAAGCCCCTCCACTCCATGTTCGGCGAGATCGACTACGAACTTCTCATATTCCAGGATCTCTTTTAGGGTATTTCGAATGCTTCGCTCGTCGTCTATCACCAGAATATGTGCCATGCTTGTTTATCTATTAAATGCCCACCAGTTCTGAGACCACCCCTTCTTTTAATGCAAATTCTGATTGGATAAGTTGTTTGATCTGGCATTCACGTATCACAAAACTAACAAAAATCGTGGCGGCTACAATCATTTCCACCCTGACCGGCTCCATGCCCGGCATGACTTTTCGTTCTGCAAGGGTTGACCGTATCAGTGTCTTTTGCAACCTGCGGTACTCTTTCAGGGGGATCTCTCTTCCGTGGACTTCATCGGGAGTCAACGCACCCTTTCCCAGAAGAAGGGAATAGAATGTGTCAAATGATCCGGAGGCACCTATTAACGTACGCGGTTTCTCCTTTTTCACCATCTCTACCAGGGGTTGTAGTTCTTGCTTGAAGTAGGACTCCAGAGCCCCGATCTCTTCGTGTGTAATGGGATCCGACAGTTCGAACAGTTCCAGGATCCGGGCCATCCCCAATTCAAAACTGTGCTTCCAGATGATCCCTTCCCTATTGCATATGATGAACTCATTGCTTCCCCCTCCGATATCGAGGATCAATACATTTGTCTCTGTGAACCGGATAGCCTGCCGAACTCCTTTGTAGATTAATTCGGCCTCCCGTTCCCCTGGGATCACTCTTACACGGAATCCGAAACGGCGGTTCACTTCGTCCACAAAATCCTGCCCGTTACTGGCATTCCGGATAGCAGAGGTGGCAAAAGCACGGATCTCCTCTACATCATGCTCTTTTATGGTTTCCATGTGGTTGTGAATAGCCACAAATCCGCGTTCAAAGGCATCCGGCGTGATGCGGTTGATCTGAATACCCCCTCGCCCAAGTTTCACGGGTTGTTTGCTGGAGTGAATGACACGGAAACTGCGTTCCTTTCGTTCCGCGATCAGCAAGTTAAAGGTGTTGGTTCCGAAGTCTAGAATGGCGATGGTCATAATCAATGCTCAGTACTCAGTGCCTGGCAGGGCTAAGTTAAAAGAACAAAGATAAAAAAGTTATGAGCTGTAGCGAAGCCACTTCCAGATCTCTTTGTAGCTGTTCTTTTTCCCATACATGAGGATACCGGTGCGATATACTTTGGCAGCGACCCAGGTCATTCCCAGAAAGGTCCCAACCAGCAGTGCACCGGAAAGGGCTACCTCCCACCATGGTACGCCAAAGGGAATCCTGACCATCATCACAACCGGGGAAGTGAATGGGATGATGCTGAACCAGAATGCCAGCGTACTGTCCGGATTGTTGATGGCACTGATCATCACGTAGATACCCAGAATAAGGGGGAGGATGACAGGCCAGATCAATTGCTGTGTATCGGTCTCATTATCTACGGCCGATCCTACTACTGCGAACATGGCCGCATAGAGCAGGTAACCAAAGATGAAAAAGAAGAGAAAAGCACCGATCAGAATACCCGCCTTAATCGATTTCAAAGAAGCAAAGATCTCCTTGGCCACATCCATATCCTCATCAGTTAAAGCTTGTGAAGCTGGAGAGGGGGTATCGTTTCCAAACAGATCCGAGCTCACCACCTGTTCGGTGGGGATTTGATTCAGTTCAGAGAAAAATGCGGCTTTTAGTCCGGTAATCAATACCGTGGAGAGGACCAACCAGATCATGAACTGGGTAAGTCCGGTCAGACCCACTCCAATGATCTTGCCCAACATCAGTTGAAACGGTTTTACAGAGCTCACGATCACTTCAATGATCCGGCTCACTTTTTCTTCAATTACCCCCCGCATTACCTGCGAACCGAAAAAGAATATGAAGAAAAAGATAAGGAGCCCTCCCAGGTATCCAATCGCCATGATGACCCCGGTATGGCTCTCCTGGGTCTCCCCGTCTTTGGTCCATTTGATGATTCTCACCTGAATAGTGGTCTCCACCTCAGCCAGAATTTTTTCAATATCCTGGATATCATGGCTGGCTAATTTGAGCTGTTCAATTTCAGTCTCCATGGAATGGCTGATGTATTCCGTGACTTGCAGGGAGGCCTGTTTGGTGGAGTAGATCAGGGACGATTCTGATGCCAGTATATTGGAAGGGATAAAAAGAAGTGCATAATAACCCATTTCATCAAAGCTTTCCCTGAGCATCTCCATGGGCACTCCTTCAATGATCCTGAACTTCAGGGACTCAGTTTCCGGGATGACAAATGTGGCACCTTCGGGTCCGTACTCGGTAAAAAGCTTGGAGTCATCGATAACCACCACTATCTTTTCCTCTTTATCCTCCAGAGTGGCAAAATACATGGGAATCAACACATAGGCAGCGAAGATAAAAGGTCCGAGAATGGACATGATGAGAAAGGACTTTTTTCTTATCCGGGTCAGGTACTCTCTCTGTATGATCAAGGATGTTTTACTCATGGCTTTGTCCGTTCTTCAGTGAGTTTTTCTGGACCACCTCGATAAATATATCATTCATGCTGGGGAGGATCTCATGGAAGGCTTTGATATCCACGATCTCCAGAAGGTTCCTGATCAGATCGCCCGATCCTTCTCCCTCCTTGACTCGAATGGTGGCCTGTTTTCCCATTCCATTCTCTTCCAATTTGACCATTTCAAAACCGGGATTGAGTTGGGCAGAGAGTTTCTCTCCATCTCCTGTAAAGTTAACCAGGTATTTGTTGGCCCTGTATTGTTCACGGATGCTGGAGATCTCACCCTCCAGTACAGTCTCCGACTGATGGATCAACGTAATATGGTCACACAACTCCTCTACGGAAGCCATGTTATGAGTAGAAAAAATAATGGTTGCACCCTGTTCTTTCATCTGAATGATCTCCTGTTTCAACAGGTTCACATTGATGGGATCGAATCCGCTGAAGGGTTCGTCAAAAATCAGCAATCTGGGCTCGTGCAGCACCGTAGTGATGAATTGCACTTTCTGGGCCATACCCTTGGAGAGTTCCTCCACCTTTTTGCCCCACCACGCTTCCATTTCAAACTTCTCAAACCAGACCTTTAACCGTTTCATGGCTTCCTGTTTGGACAATCCCTTGAGTTGAGCCAGGTAGAGGGCCTGTTCTCCCACTTTCATCTTTTTGTAGAGGCCACGTTCTTCGGGTAGATATCCTATCAGTGAACGATGATCCGGACCGATGGGTTCGCCTTTAAAAAGAATAGAACCTTGATCTGGTGCAGTGATCTGATTGATGATGCGTAGCAGGGTAGTTTTTCCGGCACCGTTCGGACCCAGCAATCCGTACACGCTGCCGTCTGGGACTTCCATGGAAACATGGTTCAATGCTCTGTGACCACTGAAGTCCTTAACAACTGCATTGGCAGTGATAAGATTAGCTCCGCTGAGCTCGCAGGCTCGGTTCATTCGAAAAGGTTTTTCATGCGATTGAAAAATCCGTTCTCCGACTTATCAGGTCTGGGAGTAAAACTGTCCGACTGCTCCATCTTTTCAAACAACTTCCGCTCCTCTTTATCCAGCGATTTCGGGATCCATACGTTGATCTGTACCATCAGATCGCCCCGTCCATAGCCATTCACTTCGGGAACTCCTTTCCCTCGCAATCTGAGTATCTTACCCGGTTGAGTTCCGGCGTCGATCTTAATCTTCGCTTTCCCTTCTACGGTAGGGATCTCCACCGTGGAGCCCAGAGTGGCCTGGGGAATGCTAAGATGCAAGTTGTAGATCAGGTCACTGCCATCTCTGATCAGCTGGGGATGCGGCTCTTCATGTATGATAATCAGCAAGTCGCCATTGATCCCTCCACGGCGGGCTGCATTGCCCTTACCGCTCATTTTTACCTGCATCCCTTCTGCCACACCGGCGGGGATGTTGATCCGGATCACCTCCTCATTTTTCACTATACCTTCCCCATAGCACGATTCACATTTTTCGCGAATGGTCTGTCCTTCACCGTGACAGGTGGGACAGGCTGAGGCGGTTTGCATCTGTCCGAGAAAGGTGTTGGTCACCCGGGTTACCTGACCACTGCCATGACAGGTGGAGCATGTACTTTTAGCCGTGCCATGTTTAGCTCCTGATCCATTGCAAGCCTCGCAGGCATTGTATTTTTTTACCTTGATCTTTTTCTCAACTCCCTTGGCCACCTCCTGAAGGTCCAATGTCACTTTCACCCTCAGGTTGGATCCTTTACTAACTCCGCTTCCCCTGGATGAACTTCCGAACCCGCCAAATCCGCCAAATCCACCAAAGCTTCCAAAAATATCACCGAACTGGGAGAAAATATCTTCCATGGTCATGCCTCCGCCAAATCCGCCGGCACCTCCGTTTTCAAAAGCAGCATGACCAAACTGATCATATTTGGTTCGTTTCTGACCATCGGAAAGCACCTCATAGGCCTCAGCTGCCTCCTTAAAATTCTCCTCGGCAGATTTGTCCCCCGGATTCTTGTCAGGATGAAATTTCAGCGCCTGTTGGCGGTACGCCTTCTTAATCTCATCCTGTGAAGCATCACGGGTTACCCCCAACACCTCGTAATAATCTCTTTTTGCCATAGGGTATATTTATTCTCCAATTACCACTTTAGAAAAACGCAACACCTTGTCATTCAGAAAATAACCCTTCTGGATCACATCGACTACTTTTCCCTTAAGCTTTTTAGAAGGGGCCGGTATCTTGGTGATAGCTTCATGGAGGTCTGTATCAAATGCTTTATGAACGGCTTCAATCTCTTTGACCCCTTGTTGAGTTAGAAATCCGTTGAATTTTCCCGAAATCAGATTGAGGCCCTCTTTTACGGCTTTAATCTCCTTTGCCTCATCTACGGATTGGAGTGCCCGGTCAAAATCATCAGCCACCGGAAGAAGTGCTTCCAGAAGGCTCTCGTTGGCACGCTTCTGCAGGTCGATCTTCTCTTTCAGTGTCCTTTTTCTAAAATTGTCATATTCAGCTGTCAGCCTCAGGTACCGATCCTGCAATTCTGCCAGTTTTTCTTCTGCGGTAGGTTCTTTTTTCTCCTCTTCCTCCTCCTTTTCGGCTACCTCTTCAGCTTCTTCTTGCTGATCGACCTCGGCCTGAACCTGCTCCTCATTCAATTTCTTCTCCACCTTAATCTTTGTATCTTTCTGTTTTTCAGTTTTTTCTGACTTTTTTGCCATTTCCAATGTCTATTATGCTGTTCATTAACTAGAACCTGTTAGGTCAAATATTGCGCCAACGCCCTCTATTTGACAAATTGTCACACCGTGCCGCTACGCGGCAGGTGCAAAGTGCTCAGTACTCAGTGGAAAGTCTAGATCTAGCCCTCGTAAGGAATGGCTTTGAGGGTTCGGAATCTCTTCCTCCGGTGTTGTCTTATTCTCAGGAGGACGAAGATGAGGGTGAAGAGCAGAATAAAACCTCCAATGACCAGGGCCTGCCAGTTGCGTGTTTCGGGGGCAGAGAGAAGGATCACCTCGTGTTTGATCAGGTAGCCCGTGATCACATTAAGCAGGGTTTCCGGAATCAACCCGATGACAATCCCCATGAAATAGGTTCGGGTGGTGATACTGCTCAGCGGAAAGCTGAAATTGATGATGTTGGTGGGGATGATGTAGATGGACCGGCTAAATACCACAGTCCATAACCCATACTTATGAATGCGTTTGTTGATGCGTTTAATCAGCTTCTTCTTGCCATATCTTTCAGTGAAGTACGTAGTAAATGCAAACCTCACCATGTAAAAAGTGCCCATGACTGCTACAATGTTGACGACCCAGCAGATCAGAATGGCAGAGGTGAAGGTCAGCAGAAAACCAACAGCCATGGAAAGGTAAAAGACAGGTAATCCGGTAAGGGTACTTAGCAGGATGAAAGCACAGATAAGCAGGACCAGGAGCAGTGTTTGCTGATCCATGACCAGGACACGTTCGAAGAGCAGGGTCTCTGCATCGGTTCCTGCAGTCAGGTAGACAAACACTCCCACCGTGATCAGGATAAAAGCAATGATAATAATCCTTAACTCCCTCATTCTTTGTCAATCTGAGTACTTTGCACTAGGCACTAGTATACCCCCTTGTTGCGATACAGGTATAGCCATCCGGTATAGAGATTGTTGGAGGTGTCTCCTGTATCGGGTCCCCCTGGAGGACTCCCTCCCGGATTGGATCCACCGGGGCCTGAGTTCTGATTGTTTCCGCGGTTCAGTTTCCAGTTTTCGTAGATATTCAGATCTTTGTATTCCATCCCGTCATATCCTATGGCTTCCACCACATAAAAATACTGTCCTTCCGGGGCTTTGCGACTACTTTCATGTACGTTACCATCCCATCCGTCCCACGTATAGATATCTTCAATTTTTCTTTTGTAGACCACTTTGCCTGTACGATCCACGATGGTCACCTTGCACGTCTGAAGCGACTGATGTTTAAATACAAAGAAATCGTTCACCCCGTCTCCATTAGGTGAAAATACATTAGGGATCAACAGTTGGGAAGGTACTACGAAAATGGCTTGTTCCAGGCGGAATGTATCAATACACCCCTCTTCACTGGTAGAAACCATATAGGGGTAGTAGTATTCATCAGCTGTTTCATAGGTGAATTCGGTCATCTCCTCCACATTGTGAGTGGTTTCGTTTTGCTTGATGCCACCCAGGGTATCGAGAAATATCCACTCAAAAGCGGACCCGTTCAGTGAATTGTTGATGAACCTGACGGTGAGTCTGGCATCCAGGCTTCCCTGGTCGGCACTCCATGATCCGGTGAGATCGGGATCATACTCCTCAGTCACCTTGTCCAGGTATTCCACCTCAAATTCAGCCTTGGTCTGAATGCTTTCATAAAAAACAGAATCTACCTCCACCATTCCCAGTTCGTCTGTTGCGGTCAGAATGTACCAGGTATCCTCATAGGGGGGCAGATAGGTGATGTTGGGATCCAGTACGAGGGTATCGTTGGGTATTATCAAATCACTGTTATCGGAGGTCCATTTGAAAGTGTAATCCAGGAGCATTGCCACTTTGTCATGGGAGACCGGATCGTAGTAGATCAGGGTGTCGGGGGTGACGAAACCCGATACAACCAGAAAAACGCAGGTGTATTTGTATGAAGGAACCAGGTCATCTTCCGTTTTTTCCACCTCTGCCCTGAAATCATTCAGCATTACCCAGGCAGTGAAGGTCGTATCTACAGTTATTCCGTCGTAGATCCTTACAAGGTAACCACCTTCCTCGAGACCGGTCACTGTGGAGATGGTCGAGGATGGATCACTGTGGAACGGGGGATCAAATCCGTTGATGGACGGGTTATACCTGCTCCATTCAAAACTGTAACTCTCTGTGCCGGGAAGGGTGGCCGTGAGACTGCCTGGTTTGGCTATGCGATTGACCTGGTAAAAGACGAAAAGGAGGTCTTCTGCAGGACTCACGGGATAAGTGACTGTATCCATCCGGTCAGCAGTGGTAGAGGTAACCTGCCCCCATGTAGTCATGAAGGTAAAAGAGGCAACCATGATCCCTAAAATGAGTTTTTTATCAACTGACCGCAGATGCAACATGAGAATTGTTTATTCTATAACCGAATTATTGTCAATTTATTATAGTACTGAAGGCTGGTAAAATTGCAATTTTTAGAAGAACTGTGCAATATTTTATGTGTTACCTGACGATTTCCGGGGGATTTAATCCATCAACATATGTTATCTTAGTCAGCCGATTAAAACGGGAGATAGTGGAAGCGATTAAACAGGATTTGAATGAGGCGCAACAGGCCGCTGTGATCAAACACAAAGGCCCGGCACTGGTCATTGCCGGTGCCGGATCGGGTAAGACTCGTGTGTTAACCTACCGCATTGCCTATCTGCTTTCCCTGGGGATCCCGCCCTCCAGGATTCTGGCTCTGACCTTCACCAACAAGGCAGCTAATGAGATGAAAGAGCGGATTGCCACACTGGTGGCTCCCGATCTGGCCAGGAACCTGTGGATGGGTACTTTTCACTCCCTCTTTGCACGGATTCTCCGAAGAGAATCAGAGGTCCTGGGATTCCCATCCAATTTCACTATTTACGACACCATCGATTCCAGAAGCCTGATCAAGACGATCATAAGGGAGTTCAACCTGGATGAGAAGATCTACAAACCGGCGGAGGTATTCGGACGGATCTCAGCTGCCAAGAATAATCTGGTTACCCCCGATGTGTACCTCGGAAGTGGTGAATACCAGGTCAGAGATCAGATGAGCAGGAGGCCGAGACTTGGTGAGGTCTATGACCGGTATGTGAAGCGGTGCAAGCACTTTGGAGCCATGGATTTCGACGACCTGTTGCTTCAAACCAACCTGTTGTTCAGGGATCACTCCGATGTGCTGGACCGGTACAGGGATGCCTTTGACTATGTGTTGGTGGATGAATACCAGGATACCAACTATTCCCAGTACCTGATCATTAAAAAGCTATCAGAGATCCACCGCAACCTTTGTGTAGTGGGTGATGATGCACAGAGCATTTACTCATTCAGGGGTGCCCGTATAGAGAATATCCTCAATTTCAAGAATGACTATTCGGACTATAGCCTTTTCAAGCTGGAGCAGAACTACCGCTCCACACAAAACATAGTAAAAGCAGCTAACAGTGTGATCCGGAAAAACCGGGGTCAGATCTCCAAAGAGGTTTTTTCTCTGAATGAAACCGGGGAATCCATCCGGGTGATAAAGGCCACAGATGACAGAGAAGAAGGATTTTTAACGGCCGGTCACATATCTGATCTGAGGTTCAGGGAGCAGCTGGAGTTCAGGGATTTTGCAGTGCTTTACAGGACTAATGCACAATCGAGGATCTTTGAAGAGAGCCTGAGGCGGATGAATATTCCCTATAAAGTATTTGGCTCGCTCTCTTTTTACCAGCGCAAGGAGATCAAGGACCTGTTGGCCTACTTTCGTCTCACGGTCAATCCAAGGGATGATGAATCGCTGAAAAGAGTGATCAACTACCCCATGCGCGGCATTGGTAAAACTACCCTGGATAAACTGAACACCTATGCAGAGAAGCTGGACTCACATATCTGGGATATCCTGGTGCATCTCGACCAGGTGAACCTGGGTTTCAATAAAGGTACACTGAATAAGTTGCAGGGCTTCACGATAATGATCAGGAGCTTTCAGAAACGTCTTCATGAAATGGAAGCTTTTGATCTGGCCTATACAATTGTGAATGAAGCGGGTATAATAAAGGATCTGAAATCTGAACAGACTCCTGAAAGTGTGAGCAGGTATGAAAACGTGGAAGAGCTACTGAACGGGATAAAGGATTATACGGATAATACGGAAGGTGAGGGAGAGATGACCCTGGGGGATTATTTGCAGGAGGTAACACTGATGACCGATGCCGATAACGAGAAGCCGGAGGACCGGAACAAGGTGAGCATTATGACCATTCATTCTGCCAAGGGATTGGAGTTTAAACACCTGATCATTGCAGGAGTTGAAGAGGAGCTGTTCCCGTCCCAGATGAGTATTGATAATCCCAAAGACCTGGAGGAGGAACGCCGGCTGTTTTATGTGGCGCTCACCCGGGCAGAAAAGAGTGTTACGATCTCTTATGCGGCTAAGCGGTATAAGTGGGGAATCCAGAATGACTGTGCACCCAGCCGGTTTATCAAAGAGATCGATACAAAATACCTGGAACTCCCACCTGATTTCTACCCGGTCATCCCACAGGCTGTCCCATTGGAAGGAGAGAAATTTGTGCCGGAGGCTTACAGGAAAGTGATGGAACGGCGTTCCCAGCCCTCCAATATCCGTGCAGGAGGTCGTAACCTGGTGAATGTGAATCAAGTTACTCGAACCTCTCAGGCAGGTCAGGCATCGCAGCCTCCAAAAGATTTTACCCCGTCCGATCCTTCTTTGATCCAGGTAGGTACCAAAGTGGAACATCCCCGATTCGGTATTGGAGAGGTTCACCAGCTCGAAGGTACCGGCTCCAACATCAAGGCCACCGTACAATTCCCCATTGGTACCAAGCAACTCCTGCTCAAATTTGCCAAACTTAGGGTTGTTGATTAAAAAGATGTACTTTTGTAAAAAATTCATTTAATGTCATACGATTATAACACCAGCCGTAAAAAGCTGATTCTGCCCGAATATGGCAGAAACATTCAGAAGATGGTCAATCACATAAAGACCATTGAGGACCGTGATGAGAGAAATAAGGCTGCACGGACAGTCATAGGTGTCATGGGGAACCTGAATCCCCACCTCAGGGATGTCAATGATTTCAAGCACAAGCTTTGGGATCACCTGGCGCTCATAGCCGATTTTGACCTGGATATCGATACTCCTTATGAATGGCCAGAACCTGAGTCGTTTCAAAGTAAGCCTAGTAATGTTCCCTACAATCAGCATAGCATCAGGTATAAGCACTATGGCCGATCCATAGTATTAATGATCGAGAAAGCAGTAGAACTTGAGCAGGGAGAGGAGAAGAATGACCTGATTAGGATGATTGCCTATCATATGAAAAAATCTTATCTGACCTGGAATCGCGAAGCTGTTAGCGATGATGTGATCTTAACGGATCTGAAGACCCTGTCAGGTGGGAAAATAGAGATTAAGGAGGACCTGAAACTTCCCGAGACCAAGGATATCCTTGCCAAGAGCCGTAAAAAGAAGGGAGGAGGGAAGAAGAAATCCCAATCCTAATCCATGGGGAAATTCATCATCGAAGGAGGACGCACTCTGCAGGGAGAGATCACTCCCCAGGGAGCAAAAAATGAAGCATTGCAAATCCTGTGTGCCACCCTGCTCACCTCCAAAAAAATCACCATTCATAACCTTCCCCGCATCCAAGATGTACTGATGCTTGTACAGCTGTTGGAGAATCTGGGTGTACAGGTGGAAGAATTAGATGAACACAGCTACAGTTTTCGAGCCGAGCAAGTGGATCTGGACTATTTCCAAACGGATGCCTACCTCGAACAGTCGGCCGCATTAAGAGGATCGGTGATGATCCTGGGTCCCCTGTTGGCCCGCTTTGGTAAGGCGGTTTTACCCAAACCCGGAGGGGATAAAATAGGACGTCGCAGATTAGATACCCATTTCCTGGGATTCCAGGCATTGGGGGCACAGTTTGATTTCGATCATGGAGAGAATTTCTACCGGGTAAACGCCTCCAATCTGCAGGGTACATATATGCTTCTGGATGAGGCATCGGTGACCGGAACAGCCAATATACTCATGGCCAGTGTTCTGGCTAAAGGAACTACAACCATTTATAATGCGGCCTGTGAGCCCTATATCCAGCAGTTGTGTAAGATGCTGGTACGAATGGGGGCAAATATCTCAGGAATAGGATCCAATCTGCTTACCATACAGGGAGTGACCCTGCTGGAGGGTACGGTCCATACCATTTTACCCGACATGATTGAAGTAGGTAGTTTTATCGGAATGGCGGCAATGACGCAATCTGACTTGACTATCAAAGATGTGGCTTTTGATCAGCTGGGTATCATTCCGGCCTCCTTTCAGCGACTGGGCATCAGGATGGAACAAAAAGGGGATGATCTCAGGATCCCTGCCCAGGAGCATTATGCCATTGAAACCTTTATCGACGGGGCTATTATGACCATTGCCGATGCGCCCTGGCCGGGATTGACTCCTGACCTGCTCAGTGTGATACTGGTCACCGCCACTCAGGCACAGGGAAGTGTGCTTATCCATCAAAAGATGTTTGAAAGTCGCCTCTTTTTTGTAGACAAACTGATCGATATGGGGGCTCAGATCATTCTATGTGATCCGCACAGGGCCACAGTGATCGGCCTCGATCACTCCTTACGGCTCAGAGCCACTGCCATGTCCTCTCCCGACATCCGGGCAGGAGTGGCGTTGCTTATTGCAGCCATGTCGGCTGATGGCAACAGCACGATTCATAACATAGAACAAATCGACCGCGGGTATGAACACATTGACCGGCGGTTAAACAACCTGGGTGCCTCGATCCACCGGGAATCCTGAAAAAATCATATTTTAGATCCCTAAACCTAAATCATGAGAAGTATAATCTACCTTATTGTTATATCTCTGTTATTGCTGTCATGCCAAGCCAGTAAAGGAGATAAATCCGGCACCCAAAGTGCAATGGAAAAGAGAAGCAGTGTGAAAGTCGGGATCAATATTGGTGAAAGGGCTCCCGAACTGGTATTTGAATCACCCTCCGGTACTAATATTTCCCTCTCCTCCCTCCGGGGAAAGATGGTATTGATCGATTTTTGGGCCGCCTGGTGCTCACCCTGCCGTATGGAAAACCCCAACTTGGTCAATACCTACAAGCACTTTCAGGATAAGGAGTTTGTGAATGGGAAAGGATTTACCGTATATGGAGTCTCCCTGGACCGGCGGAAGGAGGATTGGACAGCAGCCATTGTGAAAGACGGATTGGAATGGGAATCTCATGTAAGCGACCTGAAAGGGTGGCAATCGGTCCCGGCAGCCATCTACGGAGTCATGCATATCCCCTCCAACTTCCTCATTGACGGTGATGGAATTATTGTCGCCAAAAACCTGAGGGGAGATTTTCTGGATAACAAATTGAAGGAACTCCTTAAATAGTTATGCGAAGCATCCTGATTCTGCAACTGGTCCTGTTGACTATTTCCACTCTGGCAAATGGTCAGCACAAAGAACAATTCAGAGTCATCTCCTATAACATCTGGAATGGATTTGATTGGGGGAAAGACACCACCAGGGCCATAAGTTTTCAAAGATGGATGAATGAGCAGGATTCGGATGTGGCTGCACTGCAGGAGCTTTGCGGTTATACCCAGGCGAAGTTACTCGATGAAGCCAGGAAATGGAACCATCCTTATGTTGCATTGCTTAAAAAGGAGGGCTATTCAGTTGGATTAACTTCTAAATATCCCGTAGAAATCCAAGAGAAAATCTTTGATGGGATGCACCATGGAGCCATGCACTGCAAGGTGAAGGGCATTGATTTTCTGATTGTTCATCTTCATCCAGGCAGTATTAAGAGGAGACGTGAGGAGATGCGAATCCTTTTGAGAAAGATTGAAGAGATCCTTCACTCCACAGCCAGGCTCATTGTATTGGGTGATTTCAATGCACATTCTCCTTTCGATGCGCACCTGTATGATCCCGACGGCTATTTCATTAATCGATTAAAAGAATCAAACCAGGGGAAAGGGCTGTCCGGTAACCTGGTAGATGATGGTTTGGATTATGCAGTGATGTCAGGATTTCTCTCCTCTCCACTGTATGATGTGGTGCGTACTCAAACTACTTCGATGGCTGAGAGAGGTAGTTTTCCGGCCATCGTCCTTGGTGCTGTTACCAAAGAGAGCCGGGAGCACTTGATCGCACACCTGGAGAGGATTGATTACATCCTGGTTTCCGAAGAACTGGCTCCGGCATGTGTGGGTGCAAGAATCTGCAATGGAGAAGAAAACGGGTACCTCTCCGATCACTATCCTGTAATCGCCGATTTTATCCTCGAGCACTAATTCATATCCTTAGCAAAGACTTTTGCTACATCTATACCTATTCAGCATTTTTCTTGACAAGCATACTTCTGCTGTTGTAACTTGGATTTGAAATCCAATACCAGCCATCATGAAAACACGTAAGGAGATATCCCGAAGGGATTTTGTCATTACAGGTATGGCAGGTACCCTGGGTATTGGTTCAGGATTCACCTTTACGGAGCCCGGACCAGTAGTCAGTGTGGTGAGAATAAAAGATGAGGTAATAGGTCCGGCAGTGGAGGAGGCCATCGACCTGCTGGGTGGGATCCATGAAGTGACCCGGGATAAACAGCGGATCATGATAAAACCCAACCTGGTCAACTCAGATCCCAGGTGCACCACCAAACCGGAAGTGGTCAGAGCACTGGCTCAGCTTATGAAGAATGCCGGGAAAGAGGTATCTATTGGGGAGGGATCTGCTGCAGCACCCGGATTCAATGCGACGGAAGCGGCTATCCATTTTTCTAAAGATCCGGGAATACTGGATCCCATGCAGCAGTATGTGTATGATCAACTGGGTTATACCGAAATGGCCAATTCACTGGAGATCCCTCTGGTCAACCTTCATTCCGGTGAAATGGTGGAAATAGGAGTTCCAAATGCTTATGTATATAATAAAATCATCGTACATAAATCCCTCTCGGAGATAGACCTGTTATGCTCTGTACCCATAATGAAAACCCATGTGCTTGCCAGGGTCACACTGGGGATGAAAAACCTGATCGGATTATATCCGGGAAGCGTTTATTGTTCAGTGAGATCATGTGTACATAATGATTCATGGGAAAAGAGATCTCCCTGTGTCGCGTTTGAGATCCTGGATATGGTCAAGGCCTGCACCCCGGGACTGACTCTCATTGACGGATCTACATCCATGGAAGGTAACGGGCCTACAGAGGGCGACCTGGTGAAGACCGATCTTATCATTGCAGGTACCAATCCGCTGGCTACTGATATGGTGGCAGCTTATATTATGGGATTTCACAAAAACGAGATCGCTACATTGGCTTTAGCCATTCGCTCGGGGATGAGACCCTCTTCATTGGATGCCATCGAAATCCGGGGGGAGAGCCTGGAGACAGTTCAAATGGCATTCAAAAGGCCAGAGATGGTTCCCTGGGGCGACATCAACAGCTGGTATGGGGCCCAGGAGATAAAATCTCACCCATAAAAAAGGGCACCTTGTTTGTGTACCCTTTAGTTGTTAAGCTTTCTGTTACGAATGGCTATTAATGAGGCACCTACAATTTACTGCTTGCGGTAAATTTAAGTGCCGTTTAATACGCCATGAGTGTTATTCCTCCTCCTGTTCAGCTTCGTACGCCTTCAGTAGTTCGTCCTGGATCTCTCCGGGCACCTGGCTGTACTCATCAAACCTCATGCTGTATATGGCACGTCCGCTGGTGAGGGAGCTCAGCGCAGTGGAATATTTATTCATCTCTGCCAGTGGAACTCTGGCTGTGATCTTTTCAAAACCTTTCTCGCTGGACATACCCTGTACAATGGCACGTCTACCCTGAAGGTCGCTCATCACATCTCCCATATAATCTGCGGGTACCAGCACTTCTACTTCATAGACAGGTTCCATGATCTTGGGACCTGCCACCTTAAAGGCCTGACTGAAGGCATTCCGTCCTGCCAGCATAAAAGAGATCTCGTTGGAATCTACCGGGTGCATTTTACCATCATAGACATATACCCGGATATCACGGGCATAAGATCCGGTAAGTGGACCCTCTTCCAATTTCTCCATGATCCCTTTCAGAATGGCAGGGAGAAAGCGGGCATCGATGGAACCGCCCACGATGCCATTCACAAACTCCAGTTTACCACCCCAGCTCAAAGCGTGGGTATCCACACCCCGATTAGCCATCTTGTACTCTTTCCCACCCAATTTGAACATAGGCTTAGGTTCTGTACCTTCTGCGTAAGGTTCAATGATCATATGCACTTCGCCGAACTGACCTGCACCACCTGATTGCTTTTTGTGTCTGTAATCACTCTGAGCAGGTTTGGTGATGGTTTCACGGTACGGAATTTTAGGCGCTACGAATTCGGTCTCCACTTTAAAGTCGTTATCCAGGTGCCACTTCACAATGTTCAGGTGGTATTCACCCTGACCCGAGAGAATGATTTGCTTCAGTTCCTTGCTGTACTCAACAGTTACAGTAGGATCTTCCTGGTTTATTCTGGTTAGCGCTTCACCCAGCTTCTCCTCATCTCCTTCACTCACCGGTCTGATAGCAGTTCTGTACTTGGGTTCGGGGAAAGGCACATTGCCAAATTCATAGGATACATCTGGTGATGTAAGCGTATTGTTGGTCTTAGTATTTTTCATCTTTACCGTACAACCGATATCGCCTGCAGCAAGCGAAGATACCTTTTCACGGTTCTTACCAAGGGGGGCAAAAATCTGAGATAGACGTTCCTTGTTGCGAGTAGCATTGTTGGTCAGATCTACCCCTTCTTTCACCTCACCTGACAACACCTTGAAAAAGTTGATCTCACCAATATGTGATTCAACGGAGGTCTTGAAGACAAAAATAGAGGTGGCACCTTTGGAATCACACTTCACCTCGACACCATCCACTGTGGCTACCGGTTCAAGTTCATGGGTCGATGGGGCTACATTGGTAAGGAACTCTAAAAAGCGTCCCACACCCATGTTTTCTTTGGCAGATGCACAAAAAATAGGGAACATTCCACGCGCAATTACTCCGGCAGTGATCCCGGTTCTCATCTCATCTTCAGTGAGACCATCATTCTCGAAGAAGAGTTCCATCAGTGCCTCATCATTTTCCGCAGCTTTTTCAATCAACTCATTGCGGAGCTCTTCGGCCCGGTCAGCTTCACTGTCAGGAATATCAGACACCTCAGGCTTACCACCACCTTTTGGATATTTGTAAAGCTTCATCTGAATGATATCCACAATGGAATCAAAGCCGGGACCAGCATTCACTGGATATTGTGCCAGCACAGCATCTCCACCCAAGCTATCCTTGATGGTTTCCACTGACTTCTCAAAATTAGCCTGGTCGTGATCGCATTTGTTGACCAGAACCACTGCAGGTTTATTGAATTTCTCAAGCCATCTGCTATGGATCTCAGTACCCACTTCAATCCCATTCTGTGCATTAACCAGGATAACTCCTGTGTCGGCCACATGCAGGCTGGATATGGTTCCGCCTACGAAATCGTCAGCACCTGGCACATCCAGAATATTTATCTTTTGGCCATTGTATTCTGTGTACATCACACTGGAATACATGGAGGTTTGATTCTCCTGCTCAATCTGGTGAAAATCGGAGACGGTGTTTTTATGGTCCACATCACCTTTCCGGTCGATCACTCCGCCTTCGAAGAGCATGGCTTCCACGAGTGTGGTTTTTCCTGCTCCGGAATTGCCGAGCAGAACAATGTTTTTAATCTGGTTGGTTGAATATGTCTTCATTGGGATATAAATAAAAGGTATTCAATAAATTATATAATAAATTCAGTTCGGATAGCCTCAGATTTAGTGATGCAAAAGTAATAAAATTTTGATTCTAAACAATTGAAAAAAAGGGAGAAGGAGATTTCAAAAATGGAGTCCGAAAACCGTACTTCAGAATCCTGAAGATTGTTCAAAACTGAACCGGAGTAAACAAAATGCCTCCAAAAGCTCCGTGGAACCCTTATCAAATCTCATCATCCAGAGGCGATGGTCTTTAGGGTAAATTATTCATTAAAACATTGTTGTTTTTTGAAAATAAATAATACCTTTGCGAACCGAAATTAACAGACGTTTAATCATATAACTGATCAAACCGTATGCCGACGATTCAACAATTAGTTCGTAAAGGCCGAAAGAAACTGAATGATAAGAGCAAGGCTCCCGCACTGGATTCATGTCCCCAAAGGCGCGGTGTTTGTGTGCGTGTATATACCACCACACCTAAGAAGCCGAACTCAGCCATGCGTAAAGTGGCAAGGGTAAGACTAACCAATCAGAAGGAAGTCAACGCCTACATTCCGGGTGAAGGACATAACCTTCAGGAGCACTCCATTGTGTTGATCCGGGGCGGAAGGGTGAAAGATCTTCCCGGTGTTAGGTATCACCTCATCCGTGGTGCTCTGGATACTTCAGGTGTAGAGGGAAGAACCCAACGCAGAAGTAAGTATGGAACCAAACGACCCAAGAAAAAATAGTATATATATTATATAGGTGTAGTCACAATGAGGAAAACTAAACCGAAAAAAAGAATTTTATTGCCGGATCCGCGTTACAATGATCCTTATGTAACCCGGTTTGTGAATAATCTGATGCTTAGTGGAAAGAAGAGTAAGGCTTATGATATTTTTTATGAAGCCATGGACCTGATTGAGCAGCGGACCAAGGACGAAGGAAAACCGGCACTTGAGATTTTCAAACTGGCTCTGGAAAATATTACTCCGCAGGTGGAGGTGAAGAGCCGCAGGGTTGGAGGAGCGACATTCCAGGTACCCATGGAGGTTAGGTCAGATCGGAAGATCTCTATCTCCATGAAGAACCTTATTATGTATTCCCGAAACCGTGCAGGCAAGTCCATGAGTGAGAAATTGGCATCAGAAACGATTGCAGCATATAATAGTGAAGGCGGAGCATATAAGAAGAAAGAAGATACGCACCGCATGGCAGAGGCCAACAAGGCATTTGCCCATTTTAGGTTCTAATTAGTATTTGACATAGGGCATTCTTAGAATGCCAGGTAAGTGTGTGACACTTATGAGCCCAGATTTGCAACATACAAGGAATATCGGGATCATGGCGCACATCGATGCCGGGAAGACTACCACTACAGAACGTATTCTGTTCTATACGGGTATCACCCATCGCATCGGTGAGGTCCATGACGGAGCCGCTGCTATGGACTGGATGGTACAGGAACAGGAACGAGGAATCACCATTACATCAGCAGCAACAACCACTTTCTGGAACCACAACGACCAGGAGTACAAGATTAATATTATTGATACTCCCGGGCATGTCGACTTCACCGTTGAGGTGGAGCGTTCGTTGAGGGTACTGGATGGTGCAGTGGCGGTATTTTGTGCAGTGGGAGGGGTAGAGCCGCAATCGGAGACCGTTTGGAGGCAAGCTGATAAATACAGAGTTCCCCGTCTTGCTTTTGTCAATAAGATGGACCGTGTGGGAGCAGATTACTTCAGGGTGGTTCAGGAGATTCAGGACAAACTGGGATCAAATCCAGTGCCCATGCAGATTCCCTTTGGAGCAGAAGAAAATTTCAAAGGGATCGTTGACCTGATCGAACGCAGGGCCATTGTCTGGAAAGAGGACGAAACACTGGGAATGAAGTACGAGTACTGTGAGATTCCGGAAGATCTGATCGAGTCCGTTGAAGAGTGGAGGGAGAAACTGGTAGAAGCTGTCTGTGTTTCTGACGATGATCTGCTGGAACGCTTCCTGGAAGACCGGGACTCCATCTCTGTAGAAGAGTTTATGTCATATGCCCGCAGGGCCACCATCAATATGGATATTGTACCGGTGCTCTGCGGTTCTGCTTTTAAGAATAAGGGGATTCAGCGTCTGTTGGATGCCGTCTCCGATCTGCTTCCAGGCCCATTAGATATTGGTGCAGTCCCAGGGACGGATCCAAAGACCGATAAAGAGATATCAAGGGAACCCAGCGATGAGGAGCCCTTAACCGGACTGGTATTCAAAATTGCTACAGATCCGTTTGTGGGCCGTTTGGCTTATGTGCGTGTATACTCAGGTAAACTGCAGGAGGGTGTGATGGTTCTGAACAACCGGACCGGGAAGAAAGAACGGATTACCCGCATCTATCAGATGCATGCCAATAAGCAAAATCCAAAGAAAGAGATTGGAGCCGGAGATATTTGTGCTGTGGTAGGACTAAAACAGTTAAGGACAGGAGATTCGATCACTACCGTGAATAAGCCCATGATCCTTGAAGCCATTGATTTTCCAGAGCCTGTGATCGGTGTCGCCATTGAACCCAGAACTCAGGCTGATATCGATAAACTGGGCATTGCCCTGGGTAAGCTGGCGGAAGAAGATCCCACCTTCCAGGTACGTGCCAATCATGAAACCGGCCAAACCCTGATCAACGGAATGGGGGAACTGCACCTGGAGATCCTTATGGATCGCCTAAAGCGTGAGTTCAAAGTAGAATGTAATGTAGGTACACCTCAGGTTAACTATAAGGAGGCACTTACCGTGGAAGTACGTCACCGTGAAGTCTTTAAGAAACAGACAGGTGGTCGTGGTAAATATGCCGATATCGAAGTCTATATTGGTCCTGCCGAAAAAGATGTAAAAGGATTACACTTCACCTCTGAGATCAGGGGTGGGAATGTTCCCAGAGAGTATATTCCCTCTGTTGAGAAGGGATTCAATAATGCCCTGACCAATGGTCCACTGGCTGGATTTCCCGTGGACAACCTGAAGGTGAGGTTGGTGGATGGTTCTTATCATTCGGTGGATTCAGATCAACTCTCCTTCGAAATCGCTGCAAGGCAGGCATTCAAACATGCAGCATCCAAAGCTCAACCGGTCATGTTGGAGCCCATCATGGCGGTAGAGGTGGTTACCCCCGAGGAGTATATGGGAGATGTGATCTCCGATCTGAACAAAAGGAGGGGACAGGTGGAAGGAATGGATTCTAAAGCGGGTGCCCGTGTCATCAAGGCCAAGGTACCGCTGGCAGAGCAGTTTGGTTATGTCACTGTGCTTCGGACCCTCTCTTCAGGAAGGGCCAGTTCCACCATGGAGTTCAGTCACTATGAACCCATGCCGGAGAATCTTGCAAAAGAGATATTAGAAAAGGTAACAGGAAAAGCTATTTCATAATTAGTAAGATAATGAGTCAGAAGATTAGAATTAAGTTGAAGTCATACGATCACAACCTGGTTGATAAATCGGCCGAGAAGATTGTGAAGACTGTAAAATCCACGGGAGCTGTGGTAAGTGGACCTGTTCCGCTGCCCACTCACAAGAGGGTTTATACCGTATTGAGGTCTCCTTTTGTGAATAAGAAATCGAGGGAGCAGTTCCAGTTGAGCTCTTTTAAAAGACTGCTGGATATTTACAGTTCCACTCCCAAGACCATTGATGCGCTCATGAAGCTTGAGTTGCCCAGTGGAGTTGAAGTTGAAATTAAAGTCTAACACAGGTAAAAACAAAATAAAATGCCAGGATTAATTGGTAAGAAAATTGGAATGACTTCCATTTTCGATAATGACGGAAAGAACATCCCTTGTACTGTGATTCAGGCGGGACCTTGCACCGTAACACAGGTGAAGACCGTTGACTCGGACGGGTACGCTGCAGTTCAACTGGCTTTTGACAATAAAAAGGAGAAGAATACTCCTAAAGCCGAACAGGGACATTTTGCCAAGGCCAACACTACTCCCAAAAAGAGGGTGATTGAACTTAAGGGATTTGTGAAAGATTGGAAACCGGGTGACGTGATCACCGTTGACTATTTTAACGATGACACCTGGTTGGACGTATCAGGAATTTCAAAAGGTAAAGGGTTTCAGGGTGTTGTCAAAAGGCACAACTTCGCTGGTGTGAACGATGCCACCCATGGACAGCACAACCGTAACCGTGCTCCAGGATCTCTGGGTGCCTCTTCCTACCCTTCCCGGGTATTTAAGGGAATGCGGATGGCCGGACAGACCGGTAACAGGAAGGTGAAGATTCTGAACCTGAGGGTAATGAAGATCGTTCCCGAGAATAATCTCCTCATTCTTAAAGGTTCTGTTCCCGGATCAAATGGTTCATTTTTAATTATTGAGAAGTGATGGAATTAGATGTAATGAATATATCCGGAGAAAGCACCGGTAAAAAGGTAAAACTGAGCAAAGAGATCTTTGGGATCGAACCCAACGATCATGCCATCTATCTGGATGTGAAACAGATCATGGCCAACAGGCGCCAGGGTTCAAGTAAGACCAAAGAGCGAAGTGAGATCCAGGGAAGTCGCAAGAAGATCAAGCGTCAGAAGGGTACTGGTACTGCTCGTTTCGGTGACATAAAGAACCCTCTTTTCAGGGGAGGTGGCCGTGTATTCGGACCCAAACCCAGAAACTACGGAGGCAAACTGAACCGAAAGGTGAAAGAGCTGGCACGCAAATCAGCCCTTGCCTACAAGGTGAAGAACAAGCAGATGATGGTGGTGGAGGACTTCGCCATGGAAGCTCCTAAAACCAGCGAATTTGCACTTATTCAGAAAAATCTGAAGATCGATGACAAAAAGTCGCTATTCGTCATCAATGAAAGGAATAATAACTTATATTTGTCGTCTCGAAATTTACAGAATTCTAAGGTTGTAACTCTTTCGGAATTAAACACATACGAAATCATGAATGCATCGGCATTATGTTTCGTTGAGAGTTCACTTGACGTTCTGCAGAAGAATGCTTAATCGTTTTGAATCATGACTATTTTAATTAAGCCCATAGTAACCGAGAAGATGACTGCCCAGGGGGAGGACTTCAACAGGTACGGTTTTGTGGTGGATAAGAACGCCAACAAACTGCAGATCAAGAAGGCAGTGGAAGAGCTTTACAATGTTAAGGTATCTGAAGTGAATACCATGCGTTATGCAGGGAAGCGCAAACAGCGTTACACCCGTAGCGGTATTTCAGAGGGAAAAACCCCTTCTTACAAGAAGGCTGTGGTTACTCTGGCTGAAGGTGAAGTAATTGATTTTTACAGCAACATTTAAGGAATTATGGCAATTAAGAAGTATAAACCCACAACTCCGGGTCAGCGCTACAAAGAGATCTCAGATTTTGATGAGCTCACAGCGGGGGTTAAGCCTGAGAAATCGTTGCTTAAGCCCATGAAGAAAAGCGGTGGAAGGAACAATACCGGTAAAATGACTATGCGCTATATGGGTGGTGGTCATAAGAAAAGGTACCGTCTCATCGACTTCAAAAGAGATAAGGACAATGTGGAAGGTACAGTAAAGAGTATCGAGTATGATCCGAACCGCTCTGCATGGATCGCACTGGTAGTGTATACCGATGGAGAGAAGCGTTATATTATAGCACCTGAAGGAATTGAAGTGGGACAACAGATCGTTTCGGGAGAAAAAGTGGTGCCGGAAACAGGGAACTGCATGGCGCTGGCCAATATTCCACTGGGTACCGACATTCACAATATTGAATTGAAGCCTGGTAAAGGGGGAATGCTGGCAAGGAGTGCCGGTGCGTACGGAACCCTTACTTCAAGGGATGGAAAATATGCCATTATAAAGCTTCCCAGCGGGGAATCCAGAATGGTACTTATCACCTGCCGAGCCACAGTAGGGAGTGTATCCAACTCCGACCACGGACTGGAGAAATCAGGTAAAGCAGGACGTTCTCGCTGGCTGGGACGCCGTCCACGTACTCGTGGTGTGGCCATGAACCCGGTTGATCACCCCATGGGTGGTGGTGAAGGCCGTGCGTCAGGAGGACACCCCAGGTCCAGGACAGGACTGCCTGCCAAAGGATACAAGACCCGTGCGAAAAAGAAGTATTCAGACAGATATATTGTGGAAAAGAGGAAATCAAAAAAATAAGATAGCATGAGCCGTTCACTGAAAAAAGGACCATTTATCGATTTCAAGCTGGAGAAGCGCATCCTGGACATGAATGATTCCGGGAAGAAGTCAGTGCTCAAAACCTGGTCGAGAAGATCGATGATCTCTCCCGATTTTGTGGGCCACACCATTGCCGTGCATAACGGGAACAAGTTCATCCCGGTATACATCACAGAGAATATGGTGGGACATAAATTGGGTGAATTTGCACCCACCCGCATGTTCAGGGGTCACGGTGGAAAGCAGAGATAATAGTTAAATCCTAGGAAAAAATGGGTGCAAGAAAAAGAAATAGAGCGAATCAGTTAAAAGAGGAGAAGCAAAATAAGTACTACGCAACCTTGCGTAACTGCCCAACTTCCCCCCGGAAAATGAGGCTGGTAATCGATATGATCAAAGGTGTTGAGGTGAACAAAGCATTGGATATGCTGAAGTACAGCTCCAAGGAAGCCTCCCGTAAAGTGGAGAAGCTTCTTTTATCGGCAATAGCCAACTGGCAGGCCAAAAATGAAGGAGCCAGGATCGAAGAGAGTAACCTTTTTGTGAAGGAGGCATTTGTGAACCAGTCAAGGACCCTGAAAAGAATACAACCCGCTCCCCAGGGAAGGGCACACAGGATCAGGAAGCGGTCCAACCATGTGACCATTGTGATCGATAGCCAGAATCTGGTGGAAGAACAAGAAGTAGTACAAGAACAAGAAAATCAAGCATAGATGGGACAAAAAGTAAATCCGATAGGTAATCGCCTGGGAATCATCAAAGGATGGGATTCTAACTGGTATGGTGGAAAAGACTATTCTACCAAGCTGGTGGAGGACAATAAGATCAGGGAATACCTGAATGCCCGTCTGGCCAAAGCCAGCATCTCCAAGATTATCATTGAGCGTACACTGAAGCTTATCACCGTTACCGTGAATACTGCCCGTCCGGGTATCATCATTGGTAAAGGGGGTCAGGAAGTAGACAAGCTGAAGGAAGAGTTGAAGAAGATTACCAAGAAAGAGGTACAGATCAACATCTTCGAGGTGAAGCGTCCCGAACTGGATGCCACCATTGTGGCCAATAACATTGCCCGTCAGGTGGAAGGAAAAATCTCCTATCGAAGAGCCATCAAGATGGGTATTGCTTCCACCATGCGTATGGGCGCCGATGGGATCAAGGTACTGATCAGTGGTCGACTGGGAGGTGCCGAAATGGCGCGTACCGAATCTTACAAAGACGGAAGGATACCGCTGCATACCCTGCGTGCCGATATCGACTATGCACTGGCCGAGGCACATACCAAGGTGGGAGTGGTCGGAATTAAGGTGTGGATCTGCAACGGTGAGATCTTTGGAAAACGTGACCTTTCTCCCAACATTGGTGCATCCAACGTGAAACCCAAGGGCGGGAGAGGTCCGAGAAAGGGCGGAAGACGCTAGCCGGACGTTAATAAATCGTATAATCAGGTAAATCATAAATAATGTTACAACCGAAGAAAACCAAATACAGGAGAATGCAGAAGGGGCGGATGAAAGGAAACGCCCAGAGGGGAAATCAACTTGCATTCGGTTCATTTGGGATCAAATCGCTGGATAATGCCTGGATCACCGGACGACAGATTGAGGCAGCCCGTCAGGCCATTACCCGTCATATGAAGAGGGAAGGTCAGCTCTGGATCCGTATCTTCCCGGCTAAGCCCATCACCAAGAAGCCTGCTGAAGTTCGTATGGGTAAAGGTAAAGGAGCGCCGGAAGGATTTGTATATCCCATTACCCCTGGGAGGATCATCTTCGAGATTGAAGGTGTGCCCTTTGATGTGGCCAAAGAAGCACTTCGTCTGGGTTCCCAGAAGTTCCCCGTCACTACCAAGTTTGTGGTTCGAAGGGATTATGTAGAGCAATAGAAATCTGTCAGATATTACGAAAATGAAGAGTTCTGAAATTAGAGAATTATCAATAAAGGAGTTGGAAGAGCGCCTTGAAAGCGAAGAGAGTATGATGGTCCGCATGAAAATGAACCATGCTGTTTCACCTCTCGACAATCCCAACAAGATCGTTGAGACGCGCAAGAATATTGCTCGATTGAAAACAGAAATGAGAGCCAGGCAAATTCAAGAGCAGTCTGAAAAGGAATAATGCATATGGAAACTACAAGAAATACAAGACGCGAACGGATCGGTGTGGTGGTTAGCAACAACATGGAGAAATCCATTGTGATCACCGTAAAGCAAAAGGTGAAGCACCCCATCTACGGTAAATTCGTGAATAAGACCTCAAAGTTCATGGCTCATGATGAAGAGAATAGCTGCAATGTGGGCGATACGGTGAAGATCAGCGAGACCAGACCACTGAGTAAGAACAAAAGGTGGAGATTAGTAGAAATTATCGAAAGAGCTAAGTAATCATGGTACAACAAGAGAGTAAATTAGCCGTAGCCGATAACAGCGGAGCCAAGGAGGTTCTGGTTATCCGTGTGCTCGGAGGCACAAAAAAGCGGTATGCATCCATTGGAGATAAGGTAGTCGTTACCGTGAAAAGTGCCATTCCTTCTGGTGAAGTGAAGAAAGGAACCGTTTCCAAAGCGGTTGTGGTTAGAACCAAAAAGGAGGTGAGGCGTAAAGATGGGTCCTATATCAGGTTTGATGACAATGCGGTAGTATTGCTGAACAATCTGGATGAGATGAGAGGCACCCGTATTTTCGGGCCTGTGGCCAGGGAGCTCCGCGATCAATTTATGAAAATTGTATCCCTTGCTCCGGAGGTATTGTAGAACAACAAATGATCATTCCCATGCAGAAGAAATTACATATTAAGAAAGGTGACCAGGTAATCGTCAATTCAGGCGAATACAAGGGACAGAAGGGCAGGATTCTTACCATTGACAGGGTAAAGAACAGGGCCATCGTAGAAGGTGTGAATATGGTATCCAAGCACACCAAGCCCAATGCCAAGAATCCCCAGGGAGGAATTACCAAACAGGAAGCTCCTGTACATATTTCCAACCTGAACCTGGTGGATCCTTCCACCGGTGAAGCAACTCGCACCGGAAGAAGGCTCAATGACAACAACAAATTAGTGAGATACGCAAAAAAATCAGGTGAGGAGATCAAGTAAGATGGACAAGCAATACATACCCACACTACAAAAGAAATACACTGAAGAGATCGTTCCCGCGCTCATGAAGCAGTTCGGTTATTCC
>CAZURA010000013.1:0-64244 GCA_964622985.1 uncultured Bacteroides sp.
CAAGCTCGGTTCCCCGCTGCTTGCGGCGGGGTTAGCGAGCACCTTTGGGATAATAAATGGATCGAAGATTTCTCGCGGTTTGCCGCGAGGAGCTTCAATTATGGAATTGTTATATTTGCTAATCCAGAACTCATTTTCCGGATGCTTTTTTAAAAGAACATAACTATGAAAAAATCAATCTCCATATTTTTAGTAGCGGCCATAGCAGGTCTATCAATGACCGGGTGCTCAAATGCAAGCAAAAACCACGACCAGGAAGCTGTCAATTCCCCTGAAGCCGAAGAATCTTTAATTCAACTGGGACTGGATGATGTGTACAATGAAGTGAGAAAAGGCACCCGCCTGGTACTCCGGTACAATGCTGAAACGAAAACCTTTACAGGAAGCGTTGAGAATGTGTCGGAAGAGATTTTAGACAGAGTACAGGTGGATGTACATCTTTCCAGCGGATTGGAATTGGGACCCACCACGCAAATTGATCTCAGGCCCGGAGAGAAAAGGAAGGTAAAGCTGGTGGCTGAGTCTGGCGAATTCGATAGTTGGTCCACTCATGCCGAGGTGGGATCTGGTGAACACAGTCATAGTCATGAGGGTGATGAAGACCATGATCACAGTCACGATGACCACGATCACAGTCACGATAACCACGATCACTGATCTTTACAGATGTACTTTCAATAATTCAGCTTCCATCAGGTATTGGTCCCTTTTATACCGGAGCAACAGTTGTCTGTTCCGAAAATAGAAATCTGAAGCATAGAAGTACTCTGAAAGGGAGATCTCTCCGCTCTCCAGCAAATGGGTCAGGAGCACGACCTGATCTCCCTCCTCCAGGGCTTCTTCCAATTTGCGGATCACCGATTTTACACTCTCCAGTTGTTCCAACTTTTGTTCAATCTCTTTTTGTTGAAAGAGAAGATATCGCTCTGCATCAGCCTCTGCATAAAGCACCTCTGTTTTGGCTTTCTTCATCTGATTCACATTTTCCCACAGCGGAACCGTAATCCCCACCTGGAAACCCTTAAACTGCTGATCGAGAACTGATTCGGAATAGTATCCCGCAGAAAGCTTCGGTAGGCTCTGACTCATGACCAGGCTCTTTTGCTCCTCCTTCAATCGCAATTTTTGATAATGGGATTGCAAGCCTGGACTTTGGATGTATGCATGGAAAAGAGAATCAGGGATGATGGTTGTATGAGGGGGGAAAATAGTATCGGTGACACTAATTTTTTCTCCTCCGGCCATTTCGCTGATGGCTAACAAGTTATTTCTGATATTTGACTTAAGTTGTTCATATTCGCTCTCGATGGCTGCATGTTGCAAACTGGATTGACTGTATGTAAGGCGATCCAGCTCACCTGCCATGAGCATGTTGCTGAAGTGATTGTGGATCGCTTCAGCCTGATCAACCCTGTGAGAAAGAAGTTTTTCATTCAGGTTAAGATAGACCGCTTCAATCCATAACTGCTGAGCTTGTAGCAATATCTCCTGCCTGGAGAGGGTGTATTCCAATGTGGCCTGCGAGGTCTTAGTTTTCCTGATGCGGGATTTTTGGAGGTAGGCTGTAGGAAAATCTACCTCCTGACTCACCCGGAAATCTACTCTGTTTCCCATTTCCATGGGATTTCCATACAAATACCCAAACTCTACCTCAGGATCAGGAGGGGTATTTCCGGTACCTGCCTCAAGGATGGAGACCCGGTACGACTCCCTGGCAGCTTTTAAGGTCTTGTTGTGCTCCAGGACTATCTTTAACAGGCTATCGGGTGTAGAATACTGCGCATGCATGTTCAGGGCGAAACTCATGGACAGTATGAGTGTAACTATATATCCTCTTTTCATCGCTTTCGTTTTTCAAGTAGATAATAGACCGATGGAACTACAATCAGGTTTAGCAGGGTGGAGGTGATCAGCCCACCCAGAATCACAATGGCCATGGGACTCTGTATTTCGTTCCCCGGTTTATTCCCTCCCAGGGCCAATGGAATAAGAGCCAGAGCTGAAGCCAGTGCGGTCATCAGGATCGGATTCAACCGGTCGGCAGAGCCGTTGATGATTGTCTCTTTCAGGTCAAGTCCCTCCTGTTTCAGATGAATATATCGTGAAACCAGTAATATTCCATTCCTGGTAGCGATGCCAAACAGGGTAATGAATCCAATGATGGAAGGAATACTTATCACCTTCGAGGTCAGCATTATAGCCACAACACCTCCAATGAGAGCCAGAGGCAGATTCAAAAGGATCACTCCAGCCAGTTTACCGCTCTTGAACTCCTGGAACAAAATCATGAATATGATTACTACGGCTAAGATCGATGTAATGAGCAGGGTGACGGAAGCGCTTTGAGCACTTTTGAACTGTCCTCCATATTCGATACGGTACCCATCCGGAACGTCGATCTGGTTAAAGACTGTCTCCTGGATCTCTCTGACTACACTGCCCAGATCACGACCGGCCGTGTTGGCAGAGATAACCAATTTGCGCTGGACATTTTCCCTGTTGATGATGTTGGGGCCACTGGTGGAGACCACATCAGCCACATAACTCAGAGGGATCCGGGTGCCATAATGCGTATCTATCAGGGCATTTCCAATGGCCTCCTGGCTATTACGGAATCCCTCTTGATACCTCACTACCAGATCGAAGTTGAGGTTATCATCATACACCTCGGCAAACTTTTCTCCGGCAATGGCAGTTTCCACAAAATGAGTCAACTGATTTTGAGGTATACCATACCTGGCCAGCATCTCCCTTCGAGGCCGGATCTGCAGCTGCGGAATCTCAACCAGCTGCTCCACGTTGAGGTCGACCAGGCCGGGAATATCACCGATAGCCTCTTTTATTTCATTGGCCGTGCGATACATGGTTCCCAGATCAGCTCCAAACAATTTGATGGCAATACTAGCCCTGGTTCCCGAGAGCATATGATCGATACGGTGACCTAAAGGTTGTCCAATGCTCAGGTTCACTCCGGATATACCTGACAGTTTGTGTCTGATCTCTTCCATAAACTTATCATGACTCCTTTCTTCGAGTTGAAAGGGCACATCAATCTCAGAAGAGTTTGTTCCTCCATGACTATGTTCATTGAGTTCTGCTCGGCCTGTACGTCGACTTACATACTTTACTTCGGGTATGGAAAGCAAAGCATCATCTATCTGGTCCATGATCCGGTTGCTTTCAGGAAGGGATACTCCAGGAAATGTGATCGCTGTTATAGTGAGTGTACCTTCATTAAATTCGGGTAAAAAGGAGTTACCAAATCTGAAAAACATAATGAGAGAGATGATAAGCACAACGGTGGAGGATAACAACACCGATATTCTGAATTTCAACACGATACCAAGGATTCTTTTATACCAGGCATTTAGTTTTTGCACCAGCCTGTTTCCCCCTCTTTCATCTCTGGTAAGCTGTTTTTTGGTGGTAAGCATGTAACTTGAAAGCACCGGGGTAAGTGTGAGTGCCACAAGAAGAGAAGCCAGCAGGGATACGATGAAGGTAATACCCAGGGGCTTCAGCATACGTCCCTCCATCCCTGCCAGGAAAAAGAGAGGAATAAAGGCTACAATGATAATGAGGGTAGCTTGCACAATGGAAGACCTGATCTCGACAGATGCGTGGTAGATCACACTCAATACAGGTTGTTGTTCCTCTTTGGGTTTCCGGTAATTCTGTTTCAGCCTTTTCAGCACATTCTCCACATCAATGATGGCATCGTCTACCAGAGCCCCAATGGCAATGGCCATACCTCCAAGCGACATGGTATTTATAGTCAGCCCCAGCAGCTTTAAAGTGATCAGTGAAAGGAGCAGGGAAAGGGGTATGGCGATCAGCGAAATAAGGGTTGTACGTACATTTAGCAGAAACAGAAACAGAATAATTGAGACAAACAATCCCCCTTCAAGGAGTACATTAAACACGTTGTTGACAGCTATGTTGATGAAGTCAGCCTGCCTGAATAGCCTTGAATTGATCTCTACCTCACCTGGTAAGGTGGCATCCAGTTCAGCAAGGGCCTGATCCAATTCTTCGGTAAGGGTAAGGGTATTGATATCAGGTTGTTTGAGAATGGTAAGAATGACGGCAGGTTCCTGATCCAGGAATGCATCGCCAATCTTGTCGGGGTGACCGATCTTCACTTCGGCCACATCCTGAAACCTGACCGGCTTTCCATTTCTCACCTTGATCACGGTGGATCCGATCTCCGCGGGATCTTTGGAACGACCGGTAGCCCGTACTATATACTCCTGACCATATTGATTGATAAATCCCCCGGAAGCATTACTATTGGTATTATCGGCAGCATCGGTCAATTCGTTGAGAGTGACATTATGATACTTCATGCGGTAAGGATCGGCCAGTACCTGGTACTGTTTTGGCAATCCACCCATCACTACGATCTGTGCCACCCCGGTCACTGAAAGAAGGCGTTGCCTGACCTGCTTATCGGCCATTGTTCGCAAATCAAACATGGAGAGTGAATCTGAGGTGAGCGATACCAGCATGATCTCTCCCATGATAGAGGTTTGCGGAGCGAGAATGGGTGCTTCGATGCTTTTTGGAAGCAGGTTGGTTATGGTGGGGAGTTTTTCGCTTACGATCTGACGAGCCCTGTATATATCAGTATTCCAGTTAAACTCCACCCAGACTATGGAAAATCCATACGATGAACTTGAGCGTACACGGCGTACTCCGGTGGCACCATTAAGCGAAGACTCAATGGGAAAAGTGACTAACGTCTCCACTTCCTCAGCTGCCATGCCATGGGCATCAGTGAGTACAACTACTGTGGGAGCGGTAAGATCGGGAAAGACATCGATCTCTATATCCTTGGCTGTAAAGACTCCCCCTACCAGCAGCAAGAGAGAGAGAAATATGATCAGCAGCCTGTTATTCAGGGAATATTGTATGATTCTGTTCAGCATGATACTGGATTTTAATGTGTATGTCCATGGCCCACTACCCCGGTTACCATGGATGCTGCTTTCACCAGCATCACTCCTCTGGTTACAACCCTCTCTCCCGGTTCCAGCCCGCTGATGATCTCCGCATGGATACCATCATGGTTACCCATGGTGACAGATCGTTTGGTGTAGCTCTCACCTGTCACCTGCACAAAGACAAATTTGTCGCCCTGATCTTCTAGAAGAGCTGTGACAGGAAGGGTGAGTGCATTACTTTTCTGAGCCGATTTCAGGTATACATCGGTAAAGGCCCCTTCTAGCAGACTACCGTCATTTTCTACTTCAAAGATGACCGGCAGGTAGTGATCATTCTCTGCTACTGTACGTCCGGTTGCCAGCAGCTTGCCCCTGACCTCCTCAATAGAGTAAATCTGCTCTGTATAAGCAGGGCGAAAATTAGCCGTTTCAATATCAAGGATACGGTCAAAGTATTGCTGGGAGAGATCTGCTCTGATCAGCAGGTTTCGGTTGGAGGAAATGACAGCCAGGTTCTGTCCGGTTTCAATGAACTGACCCTCCGAAACATTCAGTTCATGAATGGTCCCTGAAATCGGCGCATGGACTTGGATACCCTGCCCTGTTGTATTGGCATTCAGGCTATGATAGAGCAGGCTGTCTTTGAGGTATTCTGATCTGGTTGCGAGGAATTGTCGCTGCGAAATGGCCCCCTGTTTGAACAGGGATTGATGCCTCAAATAATCACTTTTGCTCTTTTCATAGCTGTTTTTTGACTCCAGGTATTGAAGTTGCAGGTTGTGATCAATCATCCGCTCACTGCTGATGGTAAACAATTGTTGATCTTGTTTAACTGCAGATCCCTGCACCAGGTTCTTCTCCCTGAAGAGGACCATGCCTCCATGGGTGGCCGACAGGTTTTTTTTCATTCCGGGTACCGCAAGGATCTCTCCGCTTGTATGAATAACCGACGCAAAAGGAGCAGGTTCAATTTTCTTGACTATGAAATCATTGTTCCATGCCTGTTCTTTGAAGAATGTGATTTCACCCTCCGTATCACTGCTATGAGAATGTCCCGAAGGCGCCTCTTCGGCTGCATGCATGGCATCATGATCCGCATATATGTGCACATGACCGGTTACCGTTTCATTACTGGCGCCGGTTTCGAAGGTATATGTACAAGGGTATTCCCCTCCATTTTTGGGAATAAAGGGTATGTTGAATATACCAGGTGTAACAGGTTGCCCTGATGTTACAGATACGCCGTCAATGGAGATGGTTACATGTCCAGCCAGACAGGGTTTATATGATGGCAGATCTGTTACATGTACCAGGAATTGTGACTCCTCGCCGGCTTCAAGAGGTTCGTGCTCGATAAAGAACTCCAGGCTGTCTGAAAACAGGGTATACTGGGAGTTGGAACTGCTATGCTGATGTGAGTGATCCGATGGATCAGATGCCTTCTTCAGTCCGCCTGAACAGGCACTCATCATGAGTAACAAAGTGATCGATCCTATCTTATACATATTATGTTGAGGTTTGAAATATTACACAAGAGGTATACAATGGTGTATACCGGAATACGCTTCTGCTAAGAAGATGGGAGTACTAAGAATAGATGGGAGGTGCCCGCAAGGAAATGGCACCGAAATAGTCGATCGACTTTACTGGTAGTTTCAGACAGATATACCTGTGGAATCCGAAAGTAACCAGAGACTCCAGTTGTACCTCCGAAATGGGAACGATCAGTGAAGAGGAGATACGGACAGGTTGTTGTATATCCGAATGGTTGATCTTTACAAAATCAATGTCGTTGAAAGCATGGCAGTGCAATGGCCGATCCTCTGGCTCATGGTGATCCTCTGACTCATGGTGATCATCCTGGCCTAATGGGCAATGATCCTCTGAATCAAAGTGAGTCGATTCTGAGTGATGATGATGCGGAACCAGATTATGACCCAGAAAAACTGCAAAACAGATAACTAGTACAAATGATATATACTTTTTTGAATTCATATCCCACGACGGAACTGAACCCAAAAATAATGAATATTCTTTTATATCTTTCAAGTGAGTTGCAAATTGCTTTTAGGACCCTATGAATTCACAAATGATTTATCCGGCGACCAGAGCAGAAAGGATCATCTCCATTGATGTGCTCAGAGGTGTGGCTGTACTGGGAATACTGATCATGAATATTCAAAGCTTCTCCATGCCTTCGGCTGCCTATATCAATCCGTTGGCCTATGGCGATTTGACAGGCATGAATAAATGGGTATGGATCCTGAGTCATGTGGTGGCCAGTGAGAAGTTCATGAGTATCTTTTCACTATTATTCGGAGCCGGAGTCCTGATCTTTACCGAAAGAGCCAGGGAAAAGGGAGGGAATAGCGCGTCACTTCATTATAGGAGAATGGGATGGTTGCTCCTGTTCGGAATACTACATGCATATCTTTTGTGGGAAGGGGATATCTTAGTGGCATATGGTTTATGTGGTATGCTGGTGTACACCTTTCGTAAACTTAGGCCATGGGTTCTGATCTGGATAGGTTTTGGCTTTTTTGTGATCCCTATGATCATTGATTCAATGGCTGCCGCTTCAATGCCATACTGGCCTGAAGAGGCTGTGGATAGTACTATGAAAAGCTGGAAACCCGATGAATCTTCGTTACAACATCATTTGGAAGGAATACGTGGTAATTGGGTGGCACAGATGGGAGTGAGGGTACCCGGTACCCTGTTTATGCAGACCGGATTGTTTATGATGCAGACTTTCTGGCGGGTCATGGCCATGATGCTTATGGGGATGGCATTATATAAATGGAACGTTCTTTCATCGGGGCGTTCCGTGAAGTTCTATTTTCAAATGACTGGGATTGGCCTGGTAATTGGGTATGGGCTATCAACAGCGGGTGTGGTCATCAATTTCAATCGTGAATGGACTATGGAATTCTCCATGTTCATGGGAGCACAGTTTAATTACGTGGGAAGTGTGGCAGTGGCTCTGGGGTATGTGGGGATAGTGATGTTATTGTCGAAATCGGTCAGGTACTCTAAATTCAAATCTGTTTTTGCCAAGGTTGGCCGAATGGCATTTTCCAACTATATTTTACAAACACTCATCTGCACTTTTATTTTCTATGGTCACGGAATGGGCCTGTTCGGAAGTGTAGAAAGGAAATTCCAGGTATTGATCATGTTAGGGATATGGATCCTGCTCATGATCCTGTCACCCTTCTGGTTGAACCGGTTCCGGTTTGGTCCCCTTGAAGGATTATGGCGAACCCTTACTTATTGGCGGTGGCAAACCTTACACCTTGCAGCATCGGAACGTAGTAATTTAGTTGGTAGAAAAATAAAGGTCAAATAGTCCAATCCCATGTACAGGAATATACTCGCAGCACTCCTTCTTGCTATCTCATTACCGGCAGTAATTGAAGCACAGGTCGTCTATTCTAACGATCAGGTGGAGGTGATTCAACTGGACGACAACATTTTTCTGCTCAAAGAGAATTTTAAGTTTACTGCAAACTGCCTGGCTATTGTAAGCAAAGATGAAATACTGCTCCTGGATTCGGGATTTGAAGAGGTGGGAGCTGACCTGGTGGATGCTATTATCTTTTTGAAGAAAGAGGTGAAGGTGATCGTAAACTCACACAGTCACGCCGATCATGTGGGTGCCAATGCGCTTTTTGGCCCGGATGTCACTGTCATCGGTCATGAATCTTGCAGGGAGGCCTATGCAAAACATGGTCAGGAGGTGAAGTCCTTTGACAGTAACTGGACCTTCGATTTCAATGGTCACCTGGTATTCTGCATGGCCTATACGGGGGGACATTCAGAGTGTGATATCATCACTTTTATTCCCGACCTGAGGCTGGCCTATCTGGGAGATCTGTATCTATCTGAATCATTTCCGCTGGTTGTTACAGATGCCGGATCCAGTGTGGAAACCCTTTTGCATCATCTCAATGAGATTTTTGAATCCCTTCCCGATGATACCCGTATGTTTCCGGGTCATGGCAAGGAGACTACCATGGAATACTTTGGAGGCTATATAGCCATGGTAGAAGAGACAGTAAATGTGGTAAGAAAGAAAATGAAACCCGGCAGGAGCCTCCAGGAGATTCAGGCTGCCAACCTGCTGGAAAAATGGGAGGGATGGGGCAAATTCTTTCCTTTTATTTCTACGGAAACCTGGGTAGAGCAAATCTATCACAGCTACAGCAACAAGTAAGTCGTGAGCAAAACCGATTTTTGCTATGAACATATGACGTATTTATACGTTAGAAGAATCTTATGTCGTATATTTACGTCAAATAACTCATCATGACCACTTCTAAAACTGAACTTTTCGATCGGGAACTGCAGATAGCAGCCAGCTTTTGTAAGGCTATGTCACATCCTGCCAGGCTGGCTATCCTGAATTATCTGGCACAAGTGCAGGTTTGTATGACGGGGGATATTTCCAATGAGCTCCCCTTGAGCCGTACCACTGTGAATCAACACCTGTCAGAATTGAAGGATATGGGGCTTATTCAGGGTGAGATAAGTGGAGTGAAGGTGAATTACTGTTTGAATACAGAACGGATCAATGAATTTAAATCACTATTGGATACTCTTTTTTCCAATCTGAACTGTTGTTCAGGGAGTACTTGTTAATTTGTTACTCTTTTTACCATGCCCACCAATACCACTTCTACAGAACTGATTGATCAATCTTTCCATCCCGAGCTTCAGAAATACATTTCACAGATCATCTCCGAATTCAAACATATTGAAAATGAACGGATTAGGGCATTAGAGGAGATCGGAGATTACATGTTAAAGTCTTATCAGGATCACGGGAAGGTCAATATGCTGATGGTTTGTACCCATAATTCCCGCAGAAGCCATATGGCACAAATCTGGTTGCTCGCGGCAGGGTATTATTATGGATTGGAAAACCTCTTTACCTTTTCAGGTGGCACGGAAACCACTGCCGCAAATATCAGGGCTATGGAGGCACTTCAGCGGGCGGGATTTTCAGTGACTAAAGGTGAGATCGAGGAGAAAAACCAGAGGTACCTGGTGAGTCCGGGTTCACACTATCCAGTCAGCACGGTGTTTTCGAAAGTGTATGATGATCCGGTGAATCCCTCAAAAGCTTTTGCAGCAGTGATGGTGTGTTCCGATGCCGATGAAGCGTGTCCCTTTATCCCCGGAACAAAACAGCGGTTCTCACTCCCTTTTGTTGATCCCAAGCATGCCGACCATTCCCATGAAGAGCAACGGGCTTATGACAAGGCATCCTTACTGATTGCAAGGGAAATGTGCTATATTGCATGCTACATTAAAACCAAAATCAGATAGACTATGAGACAACTTGTGCTTCCCCTGATCATTCTGGGTTTACTCATCACAGGCTGCAAGCAAGCAGGTGAAAAAGGGAGTGAAGAACCTGTGGAAGGATTTTCCTTTGCATTCCTGACAGATATTCACCTTCAGCCTGAAAGTAGTGCAGTTGAAGGTTTTCAGAAAGCCATTGACACGCTCAATATTCTGAGTCCCGATTTTGTGATCACAGGAGGCGATCTGGTTATGGATGTATTAAACCAGACCTATGGAAGAGCCGATTCACTATACAACTTATATCAAAAGGTGAGCGAGGGATTTGACATGCCGGTATACAATACAGTAGGTAACCATGAAGTCTATGGCTGGCACAGAGATGAACATGGAATTGAGGATCATCCCGAGTTCGGAAAGCAGATGTTTGAGAGTCGTTTGGGTGAGCGCTATTACTCATTTGATCATAAAGGATGGCATTTTATCATATTGGATGCCGTTGCCAGACACCCCAGTGGTTATTACATCGGGAAGATCGACGAGGAACAAGTGGAATGGCTGAAAGATGATCTCCAAAAATTGGATAAGGATACTCCCATAGGAATGAGCGTACATATTCCATTTATCACTTCAACCACACAGCTTGCTCAAGGTTCTATGGCTGCAAGCGGTGAATCAAGCGTGATTACAAATTCTCAGGAGGTATTGCAGCTGTTTTTTGATTACAACCTGAAACTGGTGCTGCAGGGGCATCTTCATTTTCTGGAAGATATTTACGTAGGGAACCAGGTCCATTTTATCACCGCCGGTGCAGTGAGTGGCAGATGGTGGGGTAACAAACCCGACAGCACTCCGGAAGAGGGTTTTCTGCTGGTGCGTGTCACCGGAGATGAGTTGGATTGGGAGTATGTGGACTACGGATGGACCCCTCCTATGTAGAATTAATTACTCCAACTTCAGATTTATTTCTTACTTTTATTGCATCATTGGTTTCCGTATACCGAGAAGTTCGGTGGAATGAAAAGGGAATGCCGTTAGAATCGGTAACAGTTCCCGCTGCTGTGAATCCGGGCCAATCCATTGGTCAAAAGATTTCTGAAGGATAACCACTGTTTCGATCACGTGTTCTGTGAGAGAAATGGGAAGGTTTCAGAAATTCGGACAAGTCAGAAGACCTGCCAGTGGTACCCCATGTTTTGCAGCCCGCGGTGAACGGGAAGCCGATCAAACCACTGAAATTGGTCTCGCCTCACAATCGCCCGCTGCGAATTTTAATAATGTTTAAATTAAAATTGCAGCTTTATGAAAAAATTCAACCTCTTTGTGACGGGTTTGTTGATGCTGGTCATTCCGGCAGCAGGACAAACCTACCTGACCCCTGAAAATGGCTATAAAACCGCCTATTTCTTTCCTGAACAAAACTCCATCGGTGCATTCGAGCTGTCCGATTCATCACTCTTCCTGCATACAGGGGATACCATTATACGGGTGGACCTGGATAGTGGTGAAGAGATGATGATCTATGGGGAACCTGCCGGTTATGAGGCGGCCCACTATGTCAGCTTTTTGACCCTCTCACCTGATGAAGGTTCCATCTGGACCGGCTATACCAGTGATGGCAACGTGGATGATCGCATCTACTGCATCGACCTGGTCAGCGGAGAGTGGAAACTGGTGGCCCGTTTTCCCGGTAATTTCGACCTTATTTTCTGGAATGATACCATCCTGGTATCGGGATTGAACAGCACCTCCTGGTCAGATCCCAACGGAATATTTGTGCTGGACACCTCAGGGGTGGATCAGCACAGGAAGATTATCGATGTGGGAGGAAATTCTGCTGGGATGGCCATCGACAGCATGGGTCATTTCTATTATGGAACCTCCTATTCCATGGATCCCAATGCACTTTACCGGTGGGACAGCGCCGATCTGGCAACCGTCATAGAAACTCCGGGAATTACGCCTCTGCAAATTGCAGGAGCGCAAAAACTGACCGATCTTCCGGCAGGGGTTTATGATTGTGAGATTGACAATGGAGGAAACCTGTTGTTCAATATGAACCTGTTTGGCAGCTCCAAAGTACTGGGCATGTGGAATGGTTCCCATGGAGATGGAATAAACCTGGATACCATTGCTGAGGCAAACGGGGATTGGGATTGGTTAGGGACCTTGAAATCGATGGGTGATGTAAAGGTTCAGGAGATGGGAAACCGGATTATCACCTTCTCATTCGGACAGGCATTGGCAGATATCCATACTGTGGACTATCTCCCTGTGATTAAGGGTCCTATACCTGCCATTTACGGGTATGAACAAGCGGTCCTTGAAGCCATTGATCTCTCTGAATATGTGGACGATCCCGACGATCTGAATGCATTTGAATTCGAAATCTCTGTCATGTCTGATCATACTGTAGCAGATTTACGGATTGAAGGAAATTCCCTGCTGGGTTCCCTGGAGAGCGCGGGACAAGCCAATCTGGTGATCGAAGCTACCAATGGGGGGAAATCCATTTCGGGAAAAACTGTAGTAGGGGTTTATCCTGAGATCAATGGAGATTTCCTGGTATCCGATTTCGAAGACCTTACCCTGGCATCGGAGAGTTACTGGAACGGGGCAGACGGATCGGGAGCATATATTTCCCACTCGGCCCGTTTTCAAAACAGCTACAATCCGGATTGGTTTTCCTGGAGCGGATGGGCCTATTCCAGTGTCTCTGACAACGTCACTCCGGGCTGGTTCAATCAATACAGCGCCATTACCGGTATGGGATTTGGCGACTCGGGGAACTACGGAGTGGGGTATCCCTATCCCGTATCGATCATCGATTTTGCTGACCAAAAATCGCATGTGGTGAAGGGATTCATGGTGACTAACAGCACCTATGCAGCCCTTTCCATGGAGCATGGAGATGACTTTGCCAAGAAATTCGGAGGTGCAGAAGGTTCAGATCCCGATTATTTCAAACTCTCTGTTTGGGGATTAAAAGATAGTCTATCCACCGACTCCATTGAGTATTACCTGGCCGATTACCGTTTTGAAGATCCCGAAAAGGACTACATGATAAAGACCTGGCAATGGGTGGATGTGAGTTCGCTGGGTGAAGTAGACAGCCTGATGTTTGCACTCTCTTCCAGTGATACAGGCGATTGGGGAATGAATACCCCGGGTTTCTTCTGTGTGGATAACCTGATTGTGGAACCCAGTATCTCCACACAGGTGAACGAACCCATTCCTGAGTCGGATCCGCTGAGCGTGACTATCTACCCAAATCCTGCTTCAGGAGATTTTGCGATCCTGACCGGCAGCAAAATGGGAGTGGATTTGAGGATTTTCAGTCTGACCGGTGTTAAGGTATATGAAGATAGGAACTATATATCAGGGAACACCATTCACCTGAGTGATCAGCCGGCGGGTAGTTATATCGTTCATATCACCGATGATCAGAGTACAACAAGCAGCATCATTCTATTACAATAGAGGTGTACAGATTAAGAAATATCCCTTTGATGGTCATGCTTGTGGTGTGGTTCACCACAGTAGATGCGCAATATATTGCTGATGTGTTTGAGTTCGTTCCGGCACCCGGACAGTTTACCAATTCCGTGGGTTGGGGAACCCCTGCGGCAACAAACTCCATTGTGGGAGGGGTGAATGGATCCATGTGTCTGGGTGCCTTTGGTGGATATGTGGTATTTGGATTTGAACAGCCTGTGGAGAACCATCCGGATAATCCGTACGGCATTGATTTCACCATTTTTGGTAATCCGGCCCCCCATTGGTCTGAGCCGGGAGTCGTATGGGTAATGAAAGATATCAATGGGAATGGATGGCCCGATGATACCTGGTATGAATTGGCTGGCAGTGATTCCTATTTCTCCTCCACTGTGAGAGGTTACACGGTGACCTATTTTAATCCAGGGGATACCACAGCCAGGGATGTGCCCTGGAGCGATAATCTGGGGAACAACGGGCAGATCCTCTCAAACAGTGCGCACCTGCAACCCTATTATCCCCATGCGGATTCATTCCCGGCCATTCCTGTGGACCAGTACAGCCTGAGTGGAACACGCATTGAGATAACAGTTGATAGCCTGAATCCCACGATGCTCTCCTCTCCGAAAAGAGCTTTTGGGTATGTCGATAATCAGATACGGGGCAATGAACCTTTTACGAAGCCAGACAATCCATACACTCCTGAAATGGAAAACTCAGGCGGAGATGCGTTTGATCTGGACTGGGCCGTAGATACACTAGGCCAATATGTGGAGCTGGATGCCATTGATTTTGTGAAAGTTCAAAATGGAGTTCAGGCTCACGGAGGTTGGTTGGGGGAGATCTCTACTGAAATTACCGGGGCAATTGATGTGGCTCCTGATCCTTCCCTGTCAGGTGAGGAAGATTTGATTGTGATACGGGACCTTCCGGCCCTATTAAAGGAGACTCAGCTTCAGCTTGAAGCTTTTGTGTTCCATGGGGGAAGGTTACAATCCGATCGTGATATTCAATGGACCAGCAGTTTGGCTGAAGCCTCGGTGGATGAATACGATCTGCTCCGTGTAAGTGGATCCGGGGATCTGACGCTGACTGCTTCACTGGTTGACAGGCCGGAGATCCGTACCACGGTTACCACCATTGTCAAACTGGATCACACTGCTGTGAAACAGGGCAAGACCCTGTGGCCTGAAATTGCACTATTCCCTAACCCGGCCACTGACCACATTAGGATAGCAGGGGTGGACAAAGCGGCCGTATCGATGTTTGACACTTCAGGAAAGCATTGTTTGCAGATCGATGCATATGCTGATCAGAATATGATCGATCTGACCCCCTTGACAAAAGGGATCTATTTGGTGAAGATCCATTTGGATGGAGGAAGGGTAAAGTGGAATAAACTCCTGGTGGAATAAAATGAATTTGAGAGGATCCATATGGGTGGGTTTATGTATGATTACTTCCATGGGTTACGCTCAGGGAATCATCGACTCTGTCTTTCAAATTAAAGGAGTGGAGATTACCGCTGATCAGGTCTTTGTGAAAGAGGAGGCAGGCATGAAGCAGACCGAAGTGGATACGGTCATCCTGCAGGAGAAAGCCATTTTTTCCCTGTCGGATGTGTTGTCGGAAAACACATCCGTATTTATCAAGAATCATGGACGGGGAGCCCTGGCCACGGCTTCGTTCAGGGGCACTTCGGCTTCCCACACCCAGGTGAGCTGGAACGGTATCCGGATCAACAGCCCCATGGCGGGAATGGTCGATTTCTCACTGATCCCTGTCTACCTGATCGATAACCTGAACCTGAAACACGGATCGGCTTCCATGTCTGAGCAGGGGGGGGGACTTGGAGGGTCTGTTTCTATCCAAAACTCAGTGAAGTGGGACGGGAGTACCCGGATCAAATATTTACAGGGGATCGGCAGCTACCGGACCTATGATGAGTTTTTACAACTGGGTGTTGGTAATAAGAAAGTTCAGTTGAAATCGAGGCTGTATCACAACTTTTCAAAGAATGATTATACATTCATTAACCGGGGGATTGGAAGCCTGGATCCTGAATCCGGCAGAGTGATACATCCTCTCGACACCAATGATCAGGCAGATTATAAGCGATTTGGCATGTTGCAGGAGATATATTTCAGACCCCATTCCGACCATCTGTTATCTCTGAAGTACTGGGGACAGTCTGCCGACAGAACCATCCCGCGGCCCACCAGCTACGAGGGCCCGGATAACTCCAATTTGAACAGTCAGCACGATCTTGATCACAGGGTGGTGACTGACTGGCACTATTATAGGCAAGGTGGAAAGCTGCTTGTGCGGTCGGGATATTCAGGCAAACAGTTGGTCTACTCACAGAAAAACCAGGTGCCCGGATTGGGAATGATATCCACCATATTCTCTGAGAGCAGGATCCACAGCCTGTTCAATACCCTCTCCTATGCTATGGATGTCTCTCCCGATTTTTCCGCAGAGGGAGCGGCACATCTGAATTACCATAAGGTGAGTTCCCGCGATACAGTGAGTAAGAACGGCTATGACCAGCAAAGAGCAGAATTCTCCCTGTTTATGGCCTTCAGGAGGAGTTTTGCTGACCGATTTAATCTGAACCTGATGCTGCGACAGGAGTGGTTCGACCGGGATAGGGCACCTTTCAGCCCTTACCTGGGGTTCGACATTAAACTGCTCGATGGAGCAGAGCTCGTATTGAAAGGGAACCTGGCCCGCAATTATCATCAACCCGCGTTAAATGATCTCTACTGGCAGCCCGGAGGAAATCCTGACCTGCTGCCTGAAGTAGGATTAACTGCTGAAGCAGGATTGGAGTACCAACATATCTTCTCCGGGAATCGGCTGAAGAGCGAATTGACCCTCTTCCGTTCCGACATAGACAACTGGATTATTTGGATCCCCAGTTACAAAGGGTACTGGGAACCCACAAATATTTCAAAAGTATTGTCGAAGGGTATGGAGTATTCTGTACAACTGCAGGGTGAATTTCACAAACTTCACTACAGATTGGCAGGAACCTATGCCTATACCCGTTCTGTTAATTATGGGGATTCACAGGTGTGGGGAGACGAATCATACGGGAAGCAGCTGGTATATATTCCGTTGCATTCAGGTAATTTCATGGTGCATATTTCCTACAGTAAATTCTTCATTACCTATCAGCACAACTCTTACAGTGAGCGATATACCACATCCAGTAACGACCTAACCCGGCGCGACTGGCTCTATCCCTATTTCATGAATAACCTGGTTGCCGGAAGGCAATTCAGGATTAAAAATGCAGATTTCACGGCCGAATTGAAAGTGTTCAACCTGTTTAACGAAACCTATCATACCATTCTTTACAGGCCTATGCCAGGCAGGAACTATAACCTGGTAATTATGATGAAACTCTAAGATCGATTTGAACCGGATCACAATCATATCGATGGCAGTTATATGCCTGCTTTCCTCCTGCATGGAAGATGATTTACTGTGGAACCTTGAGAACCCGGATTACAATCAATCTTCTAAGGGGATCTTTATTGTAAACGAGGGAAATTTCACCTATGGAAATGCCTCGCTCTCCTACTATGATATCGAAACAAATGAAGTATATCAGGATGTTTTTTATACCACCAACACCCTGCCATTGGGCGATGTGGCTTTTTCCATGACCATAAGGGATAGTATAGGATACATCGTGGTCAATAATAGCGGTAAAATCTACCTGATGGATGTAAATACCTTTGATTATGTGGGAAAGATTACGGGACTCACCTCTCCAAGATATATGCATTTCATCAGCGACACCAAAGCCTATGTGACCGATCTCTATGCCAGGTATATCTCCATTGTGAATCCCGTTACCCAGGAGGTTACAGGAACTATTGATGTGAGCAACAAGGCTTCAGGATTTAATCAGCACACCACAGAGCAGATGGTGCAGCACGATAAATATGTTTTTACCAATTGCTGGAGCTATGATAACTCCATCCTGGTGATCGATTCGGAAAGTGACCAGGTGGTGGATTCCATTGAGGTTTTAAAACAGCCCAACTCAATGGTCATGGATAAATATCATACTCTATGGGTGCTTTCCGATGGAGGATTTGAAGGTAGCCCTTATGGATATGAGGCGCCAGGGTTGCTGAAGATTGATGCCGGATCCCGTGACGTGGAGCCATTTCACCGGTTCAAAAGCGGCGATCATCCTTCTGAACTGAAGATCAACGGAACCGGCGATACCCTTTACTTCCTCAACCGTCACCTTTACCGTCACCCTGTGCTTAGCACACAAGATCCTGAACTCTTCATAGCAGGCCCTTCGTCAGGATCTGACTATGGAGGTTTCTATGGATTGGAAGTGGATGCAGGTTCCTCTCAGATCTATGTGGCCGATGCCATAGATTTTTCGCAGAGAGGAGTGGTTTATTGCTTTCAGGCCGACGGAACACCACTGGATACCTTCCGGGTGGGAATCACTCCGGGAGCCTTTTGTTTTAAGCCGTGAATTACATTTACACATAAGATCCTCTTAGACATAGTTTTATCCTGAGCAGTATTTTGTTTACTGTTCTGAGAGGTGCATTTTTGCCAAGAATGTTGTAATTTGTTGGAGGTTTACTCATTCATCCTGTATCCATGACTATTCAGCAGTATCAAAAGAAATGCTCAAAAGAGTATATTAAGAGTATTAAATTCCCTGAAGAGCAATCCTATTTATATGGAAATCCTGTTAATACAGTTGTTCCCATCGAAACTGCCAGTGGGAATATTATGGTAATTGGACCCTATCCTGCTGCGAAGGTCTATTTCGTTAATGATATTCCCGATGTTCCCCTCTATGATGGCACAGCTCCGTTTTCCATTGAACCCTATTATGATGGATCGAGAGTGAGGAGCTCATTCACCGGGCAAGAGCTTTCTGAAGTGATCCTGGAGACCATTGGAATTACCAGAGAGCAGTGTTGGCTAACCAGCCTGGTGAAAGTATTTCTGTTTGATGACGATGTGGTGAAGAAATACCACAGGCTGGGGAAGGAGATAAAGGAGAACCGCTCGAAATATATGGACTATGCTAACAGGAGCCTGAAGTGGATTCGTCAGGAAATTGAAATTGCCAATCCTATTGCCATTATCCTTTTAGGGGCAGAGGTGATATCCAGTTTACTTCTTGTTTCCGAAGATGAAGCCATGGAGTGTATGACGGGTGAAGTTATAGAGAAGAAGATTATCTGGAAGAACAGTAATTTTATCTGCTTCCCACCCCCCGGAGTCATGCTGGACAGATCGGCCAGGAATCCCTGGCCAAGGAAATTTGCCATTCAGATCGGACCAAAGGCAGAGAGCGAGATTATGAGGCTTCGAGCACAGCCCAGTATTTGATTACCAGATCTCATTTCTATGCGATTCATCTTGAGAAGATGCGGAGAATCAGTCTTTTAGCTGGAATTGTAATCTCTGTGATATGGATCTCCTCATGCACAGAGAATATCAATCCCCCAGAGGTGGAAAATCATGATTTTTATGTGGATGAGAACAGTTCACCAGGCACCATGGTGGGGGTGGTTATCGCATATGACATGGACCCGGGGCAATCGGTCTCTTTTGAATTCAGAAAGGGGAACGAGGAAGGTACCTTTGAAATTGATGCCAGCGGAGGGCATATCAGTGTGGCCGATCCGGAATTACTGAATTACGAAATACATACGCAGATAGATCTTTCGGTGTTGGTCACTGATGATCATCCAAAGGATCCCAAATCATCCATAGCCAACATTACTGTATTTTTAAATGACCTGAATGAATATGCCCCGGTGATGGAGGATCAGAACTTCGAGATCAATGAGCACCCCTCCAAAGATGATCTGATAGGGACCATTCAAGCTATTGATCCTGAGACACATCAGAGCCTGCAATTCACTCTGTTATCTGGAAATGAACCAGAGATAGTTTCACTCGACTCTGACAGTGGTGCACTTACTGTGAGTGATACTTCAGCCTTTGATTATGATCTGAATCAACAGCTTCTTTTTACTGCACAGGTAAGGGATCTGCACCTGGATTCAAAGACCGATACAGCGGTCATTACCATTCAGATCAAAGAGGTAATTTAGGATCAAATGATCCCGGTTCCCAGCAACAGGGCAAGCACCAGGATCAGAATTCCCACCGTAAGTTGCACTCCCCTGAATGTGAACTTACGCAACACCTTTCTCCCGATATACGAACCTGCAAAAGCCGACAGACAGGCCACAATCACCAGGAGGGCTGATTCATCCTGAATGGCCTGGAAATGCCTGGCAAAAAAGGAGCTGCCATATACAGAGAGCCGGGAGATATCGATAACGATGGCAGCAGCAATGCCTGTGGCAATAAAGCCTTCCTTGTTAAGACCCGCCCGAAGCAGGAACATGGACCTGAGAGCCCCCTGATGTCCCGATAATCCACCGAAAAAACCTGACAATACTCCCCCAAGTGGCAGGTAAGACCTTTTTAAAGTGATCCTCTCAAACCTTTTGTCAATCTCCATGATGGCAAAAAATGCAAGCAGGATGGCAATCACCAGTTTCAGCGTAGTGACGGTCATATTTCGGTCTCCCACACTATAGGTAATCAGGTCAGTTTGCCCGGAAAGATTATTGAGAAGGATTGCCCCTCCAAATGCTGCAAAAGCCGCAGGAATGGCGAACCAGAGTACTACTTTAAAATGTATAGCTCGCCAGATCAAAGAAGCTTTGAAAAGGTTATTGGCCAGGTGCACAATAGCTGTAGTAGCGATGGCAATCTCCACAGGAAAGAAAAGGGCAAAGACCGGCATCAGTATAGTTCCCAGACCAAAACCGGAAAAAAAGGTCAGCATAGCCGCTCCGAAGGCCACCGGTATGATGATCAGGTATTCCATTTAAATAAAGGTACTCATTTAACAAAAATCTATCATTAATAATCCCATTTTCCTAAGCTAATACAGATCCTTCAAAAGTTAAAAAAAAGTCAAATCAATCCCGATTGTTGAATAGATGCTGTTAAGTACTTAACTTTTGAATTACAATTGATTACAAATCAAACCTCAGGACTATGAAAAGAATTATACACTTAGTTTTAAATATGTGGTGCCACCTGGCACTGATAGTATGTATACTGTCATTCAGTCTCTCTCTGAACGCAGGTGATGTTAAGATTGGAGCATACTATGTTGAACAGTTTGCTGAGGTAAACCAGCCGCAGACTGCTGAACTGGATTTTACCAATGATGAAGCGTATGATGTGAATGATTTCAAGGTGAATTACAGCGTATACAAGCTTACGGGCTATCTTACCTGGGAGCTGGAATATGAATATGAAAAGAACAACATGACCGTACCTGCCAATTCATCTGTTACGGTAAATAACAGTGATATGCCCTGGACACCTTCGCTGTTGGGCAGATATCAATGGCGCATTACCACCACCGCCTCAAATGATATTAATCCTGACAACGACGATATCAATATCGATGTTTCCGTTAACAGATTCAAAAGGTTAGGATTCAAACAATTCAATATGGTGAGCCCGGACTTTGGTATGAAGAGTGACTGGGGATGGGTTTCATTTAAGATCTCGCCTAAAACGGACTTCACCTATTACAATTTGAAAGCCAGGAATCCGGATACCCAGGAAGAGAGCTGGATAGTAAAAAATGCCGAGATCCCCCCACTCACCGATGAATATTTCACCAGGATAAGTGGCAGGTTTAAATACTCGGATTTTGGTTTCACTGCTGGAATCAAAGTGGAATCGGTGGATTTTATAGTACAGGAGACCGATGAGCCTATCAATCAGTTTCAACTGGATTATGGCTGGATGAATGTGCCGGTCAGACTTGGAGATATTAAGCTCGGGATCAGGCATGATTTCAAAAAGAAAGGGGCAGCAGTAGCACCTGTAAAAGGAGTGAATGTGGCAGAATCAGTTCAGGAGTTCAACTATGTGTCCTACATTAATGATCTGATGAGTGATGACCTGAACAATACAACTAATCCACCTACTGCAGAGTATGCGGGTGATCTTGGAGCCAGTGGTCCGCATGCAGCGGCCATGGGATTTCATTTGTTGGATAAAGGGTGGGATGAAATCACCATTGAGGCAGACACCTCGGTGAGGATGACCCTTGAAGCGTTGAGTGGAATGATGGCCCGGAGCGACACGGGGACCACCACTACAAGACAGGTGATCTCAGCGAAATTGCAATATATCGACCAGAAGATGATCCCTGTTGGTGTGAATTTTCAAAGCATGGGAATAGATGACGACATAATCAGCTCTCCGGTGGTCGATTATGGGCATCGTGCAGTAAATAATCAGGCTGGTAATAACGGTATCCCTCCCACGTGGTATTATATATATAACAGCATGATGGCCGGTTGTGCCGTAGAGATCCAGATCGGATGGTATGACGACCAGGGGAATCAACTGGGAGGCTTCTGGGTACCCGTGGTGGGCGTTAGTCAATCAGACAGCACAAGGTCAATCACTATTAAAGAAGATGCCAATGAAGCGGATAGCGCTAGATCCATTTCCAATACCTTTCATCATTTTCAGGAGGATAACGGATGGGGATGGCTGGAGAGTTTTGACCATACTCCCTGGAAGGCTTATATCGAAAGTGTAATCGTTCAGTGTTACGATCCCACGGTTACTTTTGATCCCATTTCTGTGCCTGAATACAAGAACCACGGGAATCATAACCTGGTGATCTACGACAATCCGGGGCAAAGTTCAGAGGAAGTGAATGTATCCTTTTCCATAGATCAGCCGGGAGATGTTGAAATCATGGTGTACTCCCTGCACGGAAAACTGATCGGCAAAGAGATGCTTGGTAACCGGCATACCGGAGAGCACTATTATACATTACCGGCCGAACTCTTTCAGTCCAGCGGCAATTATCTGATTGTATTTAATACACGAAATGAGATCTCTGTTGGCAAAGTGATCAGGTATTGACTTTACCTGATCACCTGCTGATTCTCTACAGACCGCTGAAATCGATATTATCGAATACCAGGGAGGGAAGCCTCCAGGATGAACCGGTGTAGACATCGTTCCCCACTGCGATCAGGTCTTTCCACACCTGCTTGAAATTCCCTGTTATGTTCATTTCTGATACCGGCTGTGTCAGCTGGCCATTCTCTACCAGGAACCCTTCGATTCCGTAGGAGAAATCGCCTGTGCTTCCGTTGCTGTTCCCTCCGTTAAATCCGGTTACCAGGATACCACGGTTCAGAGAAGCGATCAACCCCTCGAGATCCTTATCCCCGGGTTTGAAGACCAGGTTGGTTGTACTTCCGGAGTTGGGCTCCATCTCCAGCTTCTTGCCATAGTAGGTATCGATGAAATAGTTCTTCAGTACTCCCCCTTCGACGATGGCCCTTTTTACGGTAGCCAATCCTTCACTGTCAAAAAGTCTCGATCCTCTTCCCGAAACAATAAAGGGATCATCAACAACGGTCATCAGGTCCGAACCGATCTTTTCACCCTTCATATCGATCAGGAAGGAGTTTTTCTGTTGAATGGAAGAGCCATTCAGGGCGGAAATCAAGGGTTGAAGAGTCCGGCCCGCCAGCCTGTTCTCAACGATCATAGGCATTTTCCCCGATTGGATCTTCTCCTGTCCCAATTTGTCCAGGGCTCTTTTCAGAGCTTCTGTACCAATACCATTCTTTATAAGTTCCTTTTCAAAAATGGCAGATTCGTACCAGTTTCCCTGGGGACGTGCTTCCCCATCTTTTACTGAAACCGAGGCTCTCAATGAATAGTAAGAATTCTCTGAGTCACCCTCAAACCCGTTGCTGGCCACCATCACATTCCCACTCAATCCGTCATTGTAATAGGTGGATACAGAGATGATCCTGTCGTCTGTGCCCAGTACCTCCTGTTCAATGGAATGGGCCATATCAATCTTATCCTGGGGATCCACTGATTCAAATCCCTGATCCAGGATGTTGAGGTCATCACCACCACCTTTGTAATAGAGTTCAGGATCGGGGAGCATGCGAAACTCATCTTCAGAAAGGTATTTGGTACCCGCTATGGCTTCTTTGATAAACCGGCCCAGCTCCTCTTTATTATTCAATCTGTTGGTAGAGATACTGGAGTACTTATTATCCACATAGAGGTTGATCCTCATGCTGTTTCGGTTAGCTTCCTGCAGCTTATCGATCTTTTCATCCCGCACTTCAATCTGACTGCTGTTGTTGTTGTATATGGATACTCGGGCTTCCTGAGCACCATTGTCGATGGCCTGTTCCATGGCCCATTTTGCTATGCTATATTTTTCCTCTTTGGTCATGATACACTTTTTTCTTGGTTATGCACTGGTTCCGCCTACGGTAAGTTTCTTTACGAGGACAGTGGGTAGTCCCATGGAGACGGGAACCGATTGGCCCCCTTTCCCACAACTCCATGTACCATTATCGATCTTGTAATCACCGGCAGCCATAGTAATATCTGCCAGGGCCTGTGGCCCGTTACCAATAATGTTGATGTCCTTAATAGGCTGTGTCAGCTTCCCATTTTCAATCAGATATCCCGATTTGACAAAGAAGGTGAAATCACCCGCTCCGATATTCACCTGTCCGTTACTGAAATTGTCCACATATACCCCGTAGTCCACGCTGGAGATGATATCATCTTTGGAGTGGGGACCCGGCTCCATGTACGTAATTCTCATCCTGGGCAGGGGAACATGCCTGAACGATTGCCTGCGGCCGTTTCCGGTAGGATCCACACCATAAAAATTGGAGCTGATGCGGTCGTGGATATAACTGGTGAGAATACCCTCCTTCACCAGGTGCACTTTCTTCACATCATTGCCTTCATCATCCACATTGATAGATCCCCTGTTGTTCTCAAGGGTTCCGTCCTCAATGATATTAATGAAATCTTTGGCCACACTTTTCCCCATTTTATCAGAAAAGATGGAGGTTTCCTTGCGGTTGAAGTCAGCTTCAAAGGCATGGCCCATGGCTTCATGCAAAAGGATCCCAGATCCACCGGCACCCAGTACCACCGGCATCTCTCCGGCTTTGGGCTTTGTGGCATCAAACAAAATATTGGTCTTATTTATGGCTTCCTGTGCAAGTTCTTCCACCAGGTCGTCGTCCAGGAACTCAAATCCCTTCCTGTATGCACGTGCACTGTAGGCATTTTCAATCTGACCGTTCTGCTCCATGATACACACTGCGGCGAGACTGGCCATCGGACGATAGTCATAAGTGAGCAATCCTTCGGAACTGTAAAACATCACATAACCTGTCTCATCCGAAAGAAAGGCTCTCACTTTGGTCACTTTCTCATCCAGCTCAAAGACCCGGTCATTCAGTTTCTGAACATACGGGATCTTCTCCTCCACCGTAGCATTCTCCCACTTTTGAGAGATTTTATAGTAATTGGGTGCGGTCTTTTCCAGGATTTCATCCTGCTTAAATGTGACTGGATCACCGGCAATATTCGCAGCGGTCTTGGCCACTTTGAGCATATCCTTTTCACTGATGGTTTCTGTGTATGCAAATCCGGTCTGGTCCCCTTTCAACACTCTGACGCCCATACCATAGTCCACATTGGAATAGGCCTGGTTTACCTTACCGTCTTCAAGACCCAGGGTATTTGAAATTTTATGCTCGAAGAACAGATCGGCATAATCGCCCCCCTTCGACATGGCTTCTGCAATCACCTTTTGCAGCATTTGAGCAGTGACTTCAAAATGATCTAGATAGCTTTTCACATCTGGAGAGATTTGAATATTCTGGCATGATTTTAAAAGGGGAGGCAACACCATGGTCCCTGCCACAGCAGCTCCGCCTGTTTTGATAAAACTACGTCTGTCTACTATCATTGTGTTATGGTTTTGTAGTAATAAGATATAACTCAAAGGAATAAACCATCGAATGTACAATTTTCAAATCGAATAGGAAACATGCTTTATAGCTTGTAGATAAGGTTTAACATTTTTTATGTTAAATTTATTGCATCTCGAACCTCACTAAAAACGTATCCAAATGAAATCAATGCAATTTATGCTGACTATACTTTTATCAGTCAGCATCTTAAGCTGTGAATCAGATCCATGGATCTCACTGTTCGACGGAGAGAGTCTTGAAAACTGGAAAGCCTCAGAAAATAAAGACTCATGGAAGATTGAAGAGGGAGCCATTGTCACAGCCGGAGAACGCTCACACCTCTTCTACGATGGCGATGTCTTGGAGCACAATTTTAAGAATTTCGAATTCACCGTGGATGTGAAAACCACAACAGGATCCAATTCTGGCATTTACATACATAGCGAGTTTCAGGAGGAAGGATGGCCCTCCAAAGGCTACGAGTGCCAGGTGCTCAACTCTAATCATCCGGTGGAGCCAGGTGACTATATGGAGCATAAGATGACAGGCAGCATCTATGCCATCCGTAACGTCTGGAAGTCCCCCGTACCTGATGATGAATGGTTCAACTATCGAATCGTGGTACAGGGAAAGACCATCCAAACCTATATCAACGGGTTGCTGGCAGCCGAATATACCGAACCGGATGAGATCTACAGAATGAATGGCGTGGAAGGAAGAGTACTGGGTTCAGGCACATTCGCTTTTCAATGCCACGATCCTGGAAGTGTGGTATATTACAAGAATATAAAAGTAAAGCCTTTACCGGATGACCTGGAGACCGCGGGAATCCCTCCGGATGATCTGGATTTTGAAAAGCAGCTGATAGAGCTGGCTGGCAGGAACTTTCCTTTGATCGATCTGCATACCCACCTGAAGGGGGGACTAACCGAGGAGGAGGCCCTGGACAATGCCCGTAGATATGGCTATACCTATGGAATTGCATGGAACTGTGGACTGAAAATGGGGTACGAAGATGATGATTCCCTTAACGCATTCCTCGATTCCTATGAGCCCTCACCCTTCATCTGGACCGCCATGCAGGCAGAAGGAAGGGAGTGGCTGGAGCTGTTCAGTGCAGAGAGCAGAGCCCGCTTCGATTATGTCTTTACCGATGCCATGACCTGGACCAATGACAATGGAAAGCGAATGAGGCTCTGGATCCCGGAAGAGACTGAAGTGGGCGATCCGCAGGATTTTATGGATCAACTGGTTGACCGGATCGTTACGATTGTGTCCGAAGAACCTATCGATATCTATGTCAATCCCACCTATCTTCCGGCTGAGATCGCCAATCAGTATGATGCCCTGTGGACAGAAGAAAGAATAGATCAGGTAGTTGTAGCGCTGACTGAAAGTGATGTTGCCCTGGAGATCAACAACAGAAATAGGATACCGAGTGCAGCTTTTATTAAAAGAGCCAAAGAGGCAGGCGTGAAATTCACACTGGGAACCAATAATGGTGGCGCCAATGACCTGGGACGGATGGATTATGCTCTACAGATGATTTCAGAATGCGGGCTCACTCCGCATGATATGTGGATACCGGGGAAATAAAAAAAGAATGAGGCGGAATTAACATGATTCCGCCTCATCACAGTTCATACCCTCATATTCGGGATAGGTTACTCCTCCTCAGCGGGTGGAAGGAATACATCTTCTACCACATGGATGACTCCGTTGGAGGCCTCAATGGTACCTACAATTTTAGAGCCGTTTACATACACGCCTTCATCATTGACTGCCACATCAATATAGTGTCCGGATGCCTGGTAGAGTTTCTGGCCATCCTTTAACAGCTTACCCATATATTTTCCAGGTGATGCGTGGAACTGAATGATGCGGGCAAGGGTCTCTTTGTTTTCAGGTTTTAGTAAATCTTCCACGGTGCCCTCCGGAAGTTTATCAAATGCTGCATTGGTAGGTGCAAATACAGTGAGTGGTCCGGCATTGGCCAGCACATCCAGCATATCAGCTGCCGTACAAGCTGCGGCAAGTGTAGTGTGTGCTTCAGAACCTGCAGCAATCTGAAGAATGTTCTGGTCGGAATCTTTGTCGACCACACCGGACTGACCGTGGGTATCAAATGATTCTGCCTGACTGGAAGTGGATGCTGAAGGATCACCTGAGCAGGCAACCAGGAAGATAGATACCATCATCAAGATGGAAAAGAATCGAAAGTTTTTCATAATGGATTTTTTTAGTTCAAGTAATTAGTTTTCAGTTTAGTATATTTTTCTATTTATGTTGTACGCTATTTTTTAGACAGTTTCAGGCTATAAATATTTGTGGTAAAGAATTATTTTCTACTTTTATCCTATCAAAATGGTAGGATAAGCAAAAATAGATGAAATTCAACACAAAAACAAGATATGGTGTAAGAGTTGTACTTGAACTTGCTCTGAATGCAGATAAAGAAGGAGGAACCTACCAAAAGGAAATTGCAGCATCACAGGACGTTTCTGTTAAATATCTGGATCATATTATCTCAGCCTTAAAAAAAGCTGGATTAATCGCCAATTTGGGCGGAAAAAAAAGTGGATATATTTTAACCAGGCCAGCCAATGAGATCACAATATATGATGTATATGCGGCTTTTGATGATGAACTGGCTATTATCGATTGTCTGATAGCTGAGGGCCATTGCCCCAGGAAAGATATTTGTGCTATGAAGGAGTACTGGTGCGAACTAAACGATACCATTCGAAGAAACATGCAATCCATGGATATGAGAACGATGGCCAGTCAACACAGGAAGAGGGCAAAGATTCTCGATTGATACAAGAATACAATGATTATTAACACACATACTTACCAAATTTTCAACTCTAAATCTAGTATTATGAAATTTCTAACACTTAAAAATCTTGTTGCTGTCACCGTGGTGATGGTACTGATGGTATCATGCGGTGGCGATCAAAATGGCACTGGCGGACCTTTAGGTGCTGGTGGTGCTGCCCAGAAAGCCTATGTGGCTCCCGGGGAGTATGATGAATTCTACGCGTTTGTATCGGGTGGATTCAGTGGCCAGATCAGTGTCTATGGCCTGCCTTCAGGGCGTTTATTTAAAGTGATCCCAGTATTTTCTGTGGATGCAGAAAAAGCTTGGGGTTTCAACGAGGAGACCAAACCGATGCTGGAAACCTCACACGGATTCCTTCCCTGGGATGATTCACACCACCCGGAACTGTCTCAAACCGACGGTGTACCCGATGGCCGGTGGGTATTCATTAACGCGAACAATACTCCGCGAATTGCGAGGATCGATCTGACAACATTTGAAACGGTTGAGATCATTGAATTGCCTAATAGTGCAGGTAACCACTCTTCCCCGTTTACTACAGAGAATACGGATTACGTAGTGGCAGGTACCCGATTTGGAGTACCGGTTCCTCAACAGGATATAGCTATTGATGAGTATGCGGGTAAATATAAAGGAGTCCTCTCTTTTGTAAAAGTGGAAGATGATGGAAGGATGGATATCGGATTTCAGATCCTGATGCCCGGATTTAACTATGACCTGGCACACTCAGGAAAAGGAAAATCTCACGGATGGACCTTCTTCAGCAGTTACAATACAGAGGAAAGCAATACACTGCTTGAGGTGGAAGCTTCCAAGAATGACAAAGATTTTATCGCTGCCATAAACTGGAAGAAAGCGGAGGAGTATATAGCCGCCGGAAATTATGAAGAGATGAAATCTTCTTATCTGGTAAACCATTATGATGAACACACTCAAATGGCTACCTCTGAGAAGAGAGAAACGGTAAAAGTACTCAAACCGGAAGATTGTCCTGGTCTTGTCTATTTCATGCCTTGCCCCAAGTCCCCCCACGGAGTGGATGTGGATCCTACCGGAGAATATATTATAGGATCGGGAAAACTCTCAGCTGAACTTACAGCCCATTCATTCACCAAGATGCAGGAAGCCATTGCCAATGAAGATTTCGAAGATGAGAGATATGGTATTCCTGTACTGAATTTTGACGCCACATTAGCAGGTGTAGTTAAGAGTACTGGCCTTGGCCCGCTCCACACCGAATTTGATGGCAGGGGTAATGCCTACACCACCTTCTTTATTACCTCAGAGGTGATCAAGTGGAAGGTGGGTACCTGGGAAGTGCTCGACCGTGCACCCTGTTACTATTCAGTGGGACACCTGATGATCCCGGGCGGAGATTCAAAGCAACCCTGGGGCAAGTACCTGGTGGCCTTGAACAAGATCACCAAAGACAGGTATCTGCCTACTGGGCCGGAGCTTACTCAGTCCGCTCAGTTATATGATATATCAGGCGATAAGATGGAACTGATCCTCGATTTCCCGACAGTGGGTGAGCCCCATTATGCACAGGGTATTGCTGCCGATGTCATTATAGGCAATACCAGGCAGATCTACAAGTTAGAGGAGAATGGTCATCCACATGCCATAACAAGTGAAGATGAGGCCAGGGTGGTTCGTGAAGGTAATGTGGTAAGGATCTATATGTCTTCCATACGGTCTCACTTTGCCCCCGATAACATCGAAGGGATCAAAGTGGGAGATGAAGTCTATTTCCACGTGACTAACCTGGAACAGGACTTCGATGTACCTCATGGATTTGCAGTGATGGGAGCCAGGAACTCAGAGCTCCTGATCATGCCGGGGCAGACTGAAACTCTTCTCTGGAAGCCACAATATGAAGGGGTGATCCCATTCTATTGTACTGATTTCTGTTCTGCACTGCACCAGGAAATGCAGGGTTATATCAGGGTTTCAGCAAGAAATTCTAGCCCGGAGCTTACTTGGAGCGTTGGAACCGATGAATAAATTATGAAATAATCAGTTGTTTGTTGGTATATCCGGACCAGGTTCAGTTTTAGGGCGTGTGAGGTTCTATAGTATTCTAATACGGGACCTGGTCCTGGATTTTCAACAAAGAAAGAGAAGAAATTGATGCGATTATTAAAAGCGAATCCGAGAATCTATATGTTGGCAGGCGCTGTATTGCTGCTCGGAATGTTCCTTTTTCCACTTTGGAAAATTACTTTACTGGCACCCCAGTACCCCCATGGTATGTCCATGTTCATATGGATGACGAAAATCACAGGAGATGAACCTGGCACCCTGCAAAACATCAATATTCTGAACCACTACATCGGAATGAAACCCATTGAACCCGACTCAATTCCTGAACTGCAGTTCATGAAATATATCGTGATTGCTATTGCAGGGCTCGGTCTGATTGCCACGATTCTCAATAAGTGGCAGATCAATTTGGCATGGCTCATTATACTGGTTGGAGCAGGTGCATTGGCTATGTATGATTTTTATCTCTGGGAATATGATTATGGCCATAACCTGGACCCCCATGCAGCCATAAAGATCGAGGGGATGGCCTACCAGCCTCCTCTTATCGGGAAAAAGCTCATATTAAACTTTACAGCCATCTCTTATCCCAACATTGGAGCATTGTTTATGGTTATACCCATGATACTTGGGACACTGGCTGTTATATCCGGATTGAAGAGAAGAAGAGGTGCATAGTCCGGGTATTCATAGGGGTTGGACCAGCAGGGGGCTGAAAGCATGTGCATACATACTTATGTTTGTATTTGCAATGATCCTCTACAGGCCTGCCATACCCTATCTGGAATACCTGGCCCGGAAAGATTATATTATTGAAAACTTATGCATCAATAAGGAAGAACCGGAAAAGCAATGTAATGGCAAGTGTCATCTTGAGAAAAAGGTTAAGCAAACCACTGAAGGGGCAGATCCTGAGGAATCACCCATTCAGCCATCTCAGGACGAAGAAAACCTTTTGAAGTATATGCCTGCAGTTGATGCTTTCACACCACTGCAGGACGTTAAGTATGAAGCTGAAACATTATTTCAGTTAAATTACTCATTCGAATTCATAGATCTCATCTTTCACCCTCCGATGGGATCTTCCATCCTTAATGTCGAGTGTTAGTTTAATTTGGTAGTAATGTGGAATGATGATGGGGTGCAAATCCCATCATCTTTCGAAATCAGCTTAAAAATGAAAAAGCAATCTATTGTTTATGTAATACTGTATGTTATATCGATGTCATTTTTCGCTTGTGAGAAAGAGGCGGATCCTGATAGTGAGGCGGACATGGTAAAGATCTCCACGGCCATGACAGAAAATAGTGCATTCGAAGTGACCCTTTATGCTAACGATACCCTGTTCGAAGGATATAACAGGTTATTTATTTCCGTGACAGAGGCAGCCTCTCAGGAAAAAGTGACAGATGCTGTCATTCAACTGCATCCGTTAATGGACATGATTGATATGAAACATGCTGCTCCAACTGAAAATCCCGTGGAGATTGCCAATGAGGATGGGTATTTCGAAGGGGCTGTTGTATTTATTATGCCCAGCACTCAAATGATGGGCTGGACCCTGGGGGTGGATGTGAGTATCGGTGATAAGGAGGAGACAGCCACACTGGTTATTCCTGTGGTTAAAAGCCTGGAGGAGGCCAGGAAATTCAATTTGATTTCTCCCCTGGATGATACCAAGTACTTTGTATCGCTGGTGGAACCGACCCAGCCGGAGGTAGGAATGAACGATTTTGAACTGACTGTGCATTATAAGGAAAACATGATGAGTTTTCCGGCCACGGAAGGTCTTAACATAGAGATCGAGCCGGAAATGCCTTCCATGGAACACGGATCACCCAATAATGAACATCCTGTTTCGGCAGGGAACGGACACTATTCCGGGAAGATCAATTTTACCATGACAGGGTGGTGGAGGATTCATCTGGTGATAAAGAAAGATGGAGAGATCATCACGGATGACTCATATCTGGATATTACTCTGAAATGATGCGGATTGGAAGGTTCATAGGGTTGTGGTTACTGCCGGTTGTTTTACCGGCACAGGATTACTCATTATCCATGGACACTATTCAATTGGAGGAGTTGACCGTTACAAAACGAATCCCATTGAATGAACGGCACGTGTTGGATCTCTCCCGGTCAAGTGGATTTTCCTCCATTGATAAGATCAATTCCAGATTGGAAGGGATTTGCCTGATCAGGCGGGGAGCCTATGCCATGGAACCGCAGATGGACGGTTTCTGTGCAGGGCAGATCAATGTTACGGTGGATGGAATGAAGATGTTTGGCGCCTGTACAGACCGTATGGACCCTGTTACCTCGTACATTGAAACTGTAAACCTTGGAGGTTTTAATATCACCCACGGTACCAACGGAAGCCGAAACGGAAGTACTGTGGGTGGTTCTTTTGATATGATACTGAAAGAACCCGGTATGCATCACTCCGAAGGTTTCTATATGGAAGCTGGTGCGGGTTATGAATCTGTCTCAAGAGGTCTCAATACGAACGGAGCTGTTGAATTCCAGGGAAAAAAGTGGGCATTCAGATCCAGCGGTTCATTCAGGAACCACCACAGCTACGGGGGAGGTGATGGATCCCGGGTACCTTACTCCTATTACACAAAGGTCAATCTACATTCGGTAGCCACATATGATCTGACAGGATCGAGCACCCTCAGGGGAGATATACTGCTGGATGATGCATATGACGTGGGTTACCCGGCATTACCTATGGATGTGGGACTTGCCAGAGCCAGGCTTTATGCGTTGGAGTATAAGAGGGAAGATGTGGATAGAAAGGTCTCCTACCTCAAAGCCAAGGCGTATTACAATACGGTCTATCACCTGATGGACGATTCCGAAAGGGACAGCACATATCTGCTTTCAGGCAACGAGGGAGGACCTGCTGATACGGTGTATATGAGGATGGATATGCCGGGCTGGAGTACAACCTACGGATTGTATGTGGAGGGTAGGATCAGATTCGGCCAGCGAACCCAACTGTTTGTGAAACTGGATAATTATCTCAACTTTTCCCGAGCCCACATGGTCATGCATATGAACTACCCGCGATTTCCGGGGGAGCCACCCATGTATGCAGAAACTTGGCCAGATACCTACAGGAATGTAACGGGATTGTATCTACGAAATGTACATGAAGCGAATCCTCATTTAAAGCTTGTCATTGACGGACGGATCGATTACAGCACTACCGGGGTGACATCTGAAACCGGTTACAACCAGTTTTCCATATTCGGGCATACCATTGACAGGCCCTATTTCATGCTCCCAAAAAGTTTCAACCTGAGCCTGAAATATTCATTCAGAAATCGGGTAGATCTGGAATCAGGAATGGGATACGCAGAAAGGTTGCCGACCTTAAGTGAGCAGTTTGGATTTTATCTTTTCAATGCTCTGGATGGATTTGATTACCTGGGAAATCCGGAGATCAATATGGAACGTTCCAGACACCTGTACAGTCATCTCTATTTCACCTGGCCTGCTCTCAAAATAAACCTGAAAAACAGGGTAAGTTATGTGAAGGACTACATTTTAGGAAGCATCGATCCTGAACTGCCCCAGATGAATCTCTATGCAAGTGGACTGAAGAGATTTGAAAACATTCCACATGCACTGGTTACAGGATCCAGCCTGGAATTGAAATGGCAACTTGTCCATAACCTGGTTTTCTATTCATTATCTTCAGTGACTTACGGGAGGACGTACAAGGGTGATCCCCTTCCTCTCATTCCCCCGTTCAGGAACCTCACCTTTGGCAAGTGGCAACACAAACGAGGCTCTTTTCAACTGGAAAGTGAATCAGCCTCCACCCAGAACCGGATACATCCCGACTTTGGAGAAATTGCCACCCCGGGATACATGATCTTTCATGTGAGAACTACCCTGAACTGGAATATTGGAAATGTGGGAATGGAGACCAGTACAGGTATTGAAAACCTGTTTGACAAGGCTTATAGTGAACACCTGGATTGGGGTGATTACCTAAGGCCAGGTAGAAATATCTATGTGAATGTAAGAATCATTTTGTAAGAGAGAAAAGATGAGAAAGACGTTACTGATTCTATTGATAATACATGCAGTCTCCTGCAGTGTGAAGGAGCGTCCCATCGCTTATGGAGTGGATGAATGTGACTACTGTAAAATGAAGATCATGGACCACAGGTACGGATCGGAACTGGTCACCCAAAAGGGCAAGGTATATACCTTTGATGCGGCAGAGTGCCTGATCGATTTTCTTTACCACAATAAGGAGATGGAGGAAGAAGCCAGGTATTTGCTGGTCACTCCCTACACAGCACCCGATCACCTGACAGATGCAACTAAAGCCACTTACCTGGTGAGCAGGGAGATGCCCAGTCCCATGGGGGCCTACCTGACCTCGTTTCAGGACGATAGCACAGCAAAAGAGTTTCAACGGGATAAAGGAGGTGCCCTGTACAGCTGGGAAGTATTATACAGGGATTTCAGAACCATCAAGCGAAATGTGATCAGTGAGAGCGAATAAATATATCTGTATACTCGGTATTCTTCTTTGCTTGCAACCGGCAAACGCCTCTCTATTTGAGGTAGGTAAAGGGCAAGCCCATACCTCCATCAGCGAGGCAGTGTCTCAGGCCCGGTCAGGTGATACGATACTTATTCATAAAGGGACCTATAAAGAGGGAACTCTGTTGATCGATAAGAAGCTGGTTATCATGGGTATTGATTATCCAGTGCTGGATGGAGAAGATGAATACGAGATCATCCGCGTAACCGCTGATAGCGTAACCATTATGGGACTTTCCCTGGAAAACGTCGGTATCAGTTATGTGGAGGACAAGTCTGCCATACGGATAGTAAAGAGTAAATATTGCAGGGTGGAATCTAACCGTCTGCGTAATGCATTTTTTGGAATATACCTGGAAAAAAGTAACAACTGTATAGTAAAAGGGAACCACATTCTGGGCACTTCAGTGCATGAAATGAACTCCGGGAATGCCATACACCTCTGGTATAGCAGCAAAAACCTTATTGAGGGCAATCATGCGGAAGGACACCGTGACGGGATCTACCTGGAATTCGTTGATGACAGTTACATCAAAAACAATACAGTGATCGGAAATCTGAGGTATGGACTTCATTTTATGTTTTCCGATAACGATGTCTATCTGGACAATACGTTTATGTCAAATGGAGCTGGCGTGGCAGTCATGTTCTCCAAGAATATCCGGATGGAGGAAAATGATTTTATTGATAACTGGGGGAGTTCAGCATATGGACTTTTATTAAAGGATATCACCGACAGTGAGATCCTCAATAACCGGTTCAGGAGGAATACAACTGGAATTTACGGGGAAGGTGCTATTCGAATCAGGATTTCGGGAAATGATTTTATCAGGAACGGCTGGGCACTCAATATTCTGGGAAGCTGTAACGACAACCAAATCCAGGGGAACAATTTTGTGAACAACACCTTTGAGGTCACCACCAACAGTAAAAGAAACTACAACACCTATGAAGGCAATTTCTGGAGTGAGAACACCGGGTCCTATGACCTGGACCGGGACGGGGTATCGGATGTGCCCTACCGGCCGGTAAAGCTGTTTTCCTACATGATGGCTAATATGGAATCTTCAACCATCCTGATGCGTAGCCTGATAGTGGACCTGATCAACCACGCGGAAAAGGTGGCTCCGGTAATCACACCCCATAATCTTATGGATAATAAACCATTAATGAAGAGGATAGAGCATGATTGAGATAAATGGTTTGAATAAATTCTATGGCAGGTACCATGTGTTGAGAGACATTAACCTGAATATCGGGGAACCAGGAGTGTATGCCATTCTTGGTCCCAACGGATCAGGCAAAACCACCCTGCTGAAATCGATCATAGGACTGGTGAATCCCAGGGGGGGAGATATTAGTGTGAACGGAACAGATGTTTCAGATACCTATTTGTACAGGAAGGAGATCTCATACCTTCCCCAGATTGCTCGTTTCCCGGACAATCTCCGCGTAAATGAGCTCATCCGGCTCATCAAGGATATTAGAAACGACAACGCTGATGAGAGAGAGCTGGTGGAATTGTTTCAGGTAGAACAGGACCTTAAGAAACGGTTGAGAAATCTTTCGGGAGGGACCAGGCAGAAGATCAATATGATACTGGGTTTCTTGTTCGATACGCCATTACTAATACTGGATGAACCGACCGTCAGTCTCGATCCGGTCTCTCTGTCCAAATTTCGAAAACTCATAGCAGACAAAAGAGATCAGGGGAAGATCATCGTATACACCACACACATTATGAGTCTGGTGGAAGAGCTGTCGGACAGCATCATATTGTTGCTCGAGGGGAGGATCATTTTTAATGGAGGATATAAAGAAATCTGCGAAGAATCCGGGGAATCTACTCTGGAAGCAGCAATTGCCAAGTTGATTGAAAGGAATGGAAGATGAGGAAATTTATTAAATACAGTTTTGCCGATCTGGTGCAGAGTTACTGGACCATACTCTATTTTCTCTTCTTCCTGATCGTTACCAGCGCCATTCTCTATTTCAGTGCCGACATGACCAAATCCATTGTCAGCATGATGAACATAGTGATTGTTCTGATACCGTTGGTTTCCATTGTATTTGGGGCGATCTATTATTATAATTCCAGGGAATTCACGGAACTGCTCCTGGCACAACCTGTTAAAAGAAGTGCTCTCATCCTGGGACAGTTTACAGGATTGGCCTCTTCCCTTTCACTCAGCTTTGTTGTGGGGATCACCATTCCCTTTATCATTAAAGGGATTTTCGTATCAGAGCATCTTCCCGATTTTCTTCTGATATTAATCGCAGGGATATGCCTGAGTTTCAGCATGTCGGCTATTGCGTATGCCACATCACTGAAACATGAAAATAAGATTCTTGGTTTCGGGATCTCACTGTTCATCTGGTTTGTACTGGCAGTGCTGTATGACGGGTTGATCCTCATGTTACTGATCCTGTTCAAGGAGTATCCGACCGATTCAGCAGCCATTGTGATCACATTCCTGAATCCCATCGATCTTTCGAGAGTGATGATCATGCTTGGGCTGGATATTGCTGCACTCATGGGCTATACAGGAGCAGTGTTCCTGAAATTTTTTGGTTCGGCAACAGGAGTGATCCTGACCATACTCTCCTTGTTCGTCTGGATTACCATACCGTGTGTTGTGATGGTCAGGATAGCAAAAAAGAAAGACTTTTAATATGTATATGAAATATTTGAGACCTATGGAACGAATTTGTAAGATCCGCATACTCATTATGCTGTTGGCACTATTCAGTGGCCCGGTTATCGGACAGGATGATCCTGGTAGCCGGGGGGATGCCCGTTCTGGTGAGAAGAGATTTCAGGAAATCCTCAATTCAGATGGAGAAAGCTGTGTTTCATGCCACTATTTTGAAGAACCGGATAGTATTAATTGGAATCCATCAGCCACGGACCTTTCCATGCAGAGCGGTATATACGTGAGTGAGGGTTTGGACGCCTATTTTGGATTGGCCGAGGGTGAGGTCATGAAAAAATCCCATGCAGGTATTCAACTCTCTTCAGAGGAGGAGAAAGAGATCATCGCTTACCTTGATCATCTGCGGGACAATCCAGTAATCTCGTCTGATCCTGTTCGTTGGAGATTGATCCTGTTCGTTGGGATGTTCATATTACTTATTTTAATCAGGATAGAACGAAAAAGGATCAGGAGGATCCCAAGGATCGCCAGGAAGATCATGGTTCTCGCTAGTTGGGGAGTGATCCTGGTGATCATTGTTCAGGATGCTCTGGGCTTTAACCTTTCAGAGGACTATGAACCGGTACAACCGATCAAATTTTCCCATGCCATCCATTCCACCGATAATAAAATCGATTGTAACTATTGCCACCCCGGGGTACTAAAAGGTAAGAATGCCGGAGTGCCGCCAGTCAGCCTCTGCATGAATTGCCATAAGCATGTGAAGGAGGGAACGCACTCAGGTGCATTTGAAATCAACAAAGTGGTCCAGGCAGCCGAGGACAGCATCCCCATACGGTGGACCAGGATCCATGCATTGCCCGATTTCACCTATTTCAATCACATGCAGCATGTGACCATCGGAGGGGTGGAGTGTATTACATGCCACGGTGATGTGGAGGAGATGCATATCGTAAAACAGGTGGAAGATCTTTCCATGGGATGGTGCATCAAATGCCACGATGAAACCAAGGTCGATTTTTCTAATGAGTATTACAAGACCTATTATCCTGCCTTAAGCGATTCACTGGTTACAGGCCGGATCGATAGCATCATGGTTTCAGATATCAATGGCAGGCAATGTAGTGTTTGCCACTATTAAGGATAAGCAGTAAAAACAGTTGAATAATGAAGAAATACTGGAAAGATATCAATGCAAAAGAGCAGAACCAGCAGGATGCTGTAACTGAGATACCCGGTAAAGACAAAGCTTCCCTGGTTTCCATGTTTGAAGATCTGAAAACCGACGGATCCTCCTCACGCAGGGATTTTCTGAAGCTCTGCGGGTTTAGTTTTGCAGTATCGGCTATGGCGTCCTGTCAATCCAAGGTTCGCAAGGTGGTACCTTATGTGATAGCACCACAGGAGATTACACCTGGTGAAGCCAACTATTATGCTTCCACATACATGGAGGGTTCAGATTGCTGCAGCATCATTGTAAAAACCAGGGAGGGGCGCCCCATTAAGATTGAAGGGAACCCTGAATCGGGCATAACCGGAGGCGGAACCAGCGCGAGGGTACAGGCATCGGTATTGGAGTTATATGATACCAACAGGTACAGGGCTCCTGAAAAGGAGGGAGTCCCATCTGAATGGGAGGCAGTGGATGCTGAGATCATGGACCGGTTACAGCAAATCTCTTCAGATGAGGGGACTATTGTTTTGCTTACGCCCACAGTGTACAGTCCATCTACCGAAGCGGTTATAGAGGGATTCAAAACGCGTTATCCGGGGACCGAATGGATCATGTACGATGCCATTTCGGCTTCAGCGATCATAGAAGCCAATGGGATATCTTTTAAGAACGAGGTGGTTCCGGATTACAGGTTTGACAAGGCGGATGTAATAGTTAGTATGGGGGCCGATTTTCTCGGCTCATGGATGTCACCTGTGGAATATACCAGACAATTTTCCTCCAGGAGGAACCCTGATAAGGAGATGAATCACCTGGTTCAGATCGAATCCAATTTGAGCCTCACCGGAAGTAATGCTGATCAGAGGATCCAGATCAAGCCTTCACAGGAAGCTTCAGTTCTTATGAACCTATACAAGAATGTGGTAAGAGATGTGGAAGGTCGCCAAGTGGATGCTCCGGATTCACCAGTAGATGTGAGTGAGGTGAGTAAAAAGCTGGTGGCGGCTAAAGGCAAGTCACTGGTGGTCTCCGCTTCCAACGACCCGAACATTCAGATCCTGGTGAATGAGATCAATAGCTCGCTGGGTAATGTGGGGGAAACCATCCTTTTTGAGTCACACCTGAAGATGGTTAGGGGTCGTGACAAGGAAATGTCCCAACTTGTGGAGAGGATGAATCGTGGTGAAGTTGATGCCCTTCTGGTGTACGATGCGAATCCGGCATATACCTGGCACGATACTGAAACCTTCAAAGAGGGGATCGGAAAAGTGAACCTTACCGTTTCACTGAGCCGGGCACCTGATGAAACCAGCGACCTGATTCAGTATGTTTGTCCCGATCACCACTATTTGGAGAGCTGGAATGATGTTGAACCCAAAAAGAACAAATATAGCCTGGTACAGCCGGTTATACAGCCTTTGTTCGAAACGCGCCAATTTCAGGAGACCCTTCTGAAGTGGTCGGAGAGTGAGCCCAACTATTACGAATACATAAGCAGTTACTGGGCAGAGCATCTTATGCCCTTGCAAACGGAGCACTTCCTGCCCGAAGCTTTTTTTGATAATGCTTTACAAAGGGGAGTATTCGAACCCTCTGTGGTAGCTGAGGCACCCGCCGAGGCACCTGCAGAGGAGGATGGAGATGGAGAAGCCACTACGCTTTTCGATCCTGCTGCCCTGAGCCTCTCCTTTGAGAAAGATGACGGAACCACTGAATTGATCCTCTACAGTAGCATCGGCATGGGATCAGGGAGACAAGCAAACAATCCCTGGCTGCATGAATTACCGGACCCGGTATCCAGGGTGTGCTGGGACAATTATGCCTCCGTTTCTCCCCAACAAGCCAAAGAGCTGGGACTGGATTCAGGTGATGTAATTGAAGTAGATGGTATTGCGATCCCGGTTCTGGTACAACCAGGACAGGCCTATGGAACCATTGGAATTGCAGTGGGCTACGGTCGTAGTATCAGTGGAGCAGTAGGCAAGAAGGTGGGCGTTGATGTATGGCCCCTTCTCTCAGAAAAGGAGGGTTATGTACAGTTCACCGGAAGAATTAATGAGCTTGCTACGAAAAACAGAAAGCACCAGCTGGCACAGACCCAAACCCATCATTCCATGGAAGGCAGGGCTCTGGTACGTGAAGCGAATCTGGACTCTTTCAAGGAAAATCCTGCTTCAGGCAATGAGATGCATGAACATTTCCAGGAGCATGCAGAGAGTTTGTATGAAGAAAGGGAGTTTCCAAATCACCACTGGGGAATGGCCATTGATCTGAGTACTTGTACCGGTTGCGCAAATTGTGTTATAGCGTGTCAGGCTGAGAATAATGTTCCTGTAGTAGGAAAGAAGGAGGTGGAGAGGGTACATGAGATGCATTGGATGAGAATTGATCGCTATTACAGTGGTGATGAGAACGATCCGGAGGTTGTCTTCCAACCGGTCATGTGCCAGCATTGTGACAATGCCCCCTGTGAGAATGTATGCCCTGTGGCTGCTACCAACCAGAATTCAGAAGGTCTGAACCAGATGATATACAATCGCTGCATCGGAACTCGGTATTGCAACAATAACTGTCCTTACAAGGTAAGGAGATTTAACTGGCATAATTATACGGAAGCGGGTACACTGAAGGGTAACTTAAGCGATGCTGCCGGAATGACCCTGGACTTGAGAAGAATGGTTCTCAATCCTGATGTGACAGTCAGGTCGCAGGGGGTAATTGAGAAATGTTCCCTGTGTGTACAGCGGATCCAGGAAACCAAATTGAGGGCCAAAGCGGAAAACCGGGCCATTCCGGATGGAGAAATTCAGACGGCATGTTCCCAGACCTGTCCGGCAAACTCCATTGTTTTTGGAGATATGAATGATCCTTCCAGTGAAATAAGCAAGCTCATGAAGAGCGGCAGACGTTATAATCTCCTGGAAGAGATCTATACCAAACCCTCCATTCAATACCTGACCAAAATAAGAAATACTTAGAAAAACTATTCATATGTTACAATCTCCCATCAGAATTCCTTTAATAAAAGGGAACAAGAACTACCAGGATGTAACCGAGGACATACTCCGGCCCATGGCAAACAGGCCGGGAAAGTTCTGGTACCTGGGTATATTTTTATCCGGCTCTGCCCTGTTGTTTGGAGCTTTTATGATCTTCTGGACCATCTGGAAAGGAATTGGGACCTGGGGTTTGAACCGAACTGTTGGATGGGGCTGGGGAATTACCAATTTTGTTTGGTGGATCGGGATTGGTCATGCTGGCACCTTTATTTCGGCGATCCTTTTGTTGTTCAGACAGAAGTGGAGAACCAGCATTAACAGATCTGCCGAAGCGATGACCATTTTCGCGGTGATCTGTGCTGCTCTGTTCCCCGTTATCCATATGGGAAGACCTTTACTGGGATTCTTTATTTTTCCCTATCCTAACTTCAGAGGACTCTGGGTGAATTTCAACTCTCCTCTGGTATGGGATGTTTTTGCCATCTCCACCTACTTTACGGTTTCCCTTGTATTCTGGTATGTAGGTCTCATACCTGATATTGGAACTGTGCGGGATAAGCTGAAGGCAGGGTTCAAGAAGGTAGTATACAATGTGCTCAGTTTTGGATGGACGGGATCGGCACGACACTGGCACCGGCATGAGGTAGTATCCCTGATTCTGGCTGCTCTGGCCACTCCGCTTGTACTTTCTGTACACAGTATAGTGAGTATGGACTTTGCCACATCGGTAATACCGGGCTGGCATACCACTATTTTTCCACCCTATTTTGTGGCGGGGGCCATCTTTTCAGGATTTGCCATGGTCCTTACTCTTATGATCATCACCAGGAAAGCATTGCATCTTGAAGATTATATTACAGTGAGTCATGTGGAGTCCATGAACAAAGTGATTATTGCCACAGGATCCATCGTAGGATTGGCTTACATCACAGAGCTCTTTATCTCTTGGTATTCCGGAGTTGAATATGAACACTTTGCATTGATAAACCGTGCTACCGGGCCTTACTGGTGGGCTTACTGGATCATGATGACTGCCAATGTCATTTCACCGCAATTGTTGTGGATCAAAAAACTCAGGACCAACCTGGTTTTTACCTTCTTCCTGTCGCTTGTGATCAACATCGGTATGTGGTTTGAACGGTTTGTTATTGTGGTGACCTCTTTACACAGGGATTACCTCACTTCAAGCTGGACCATGTACAAACCCACCATCGTTGAAGTGGGACTTTTTCTTGGAACCCTCGGATTCTTCTTTACTGCCTTCTTCCTTTTTATCAGGATTTTCCCGGTAATAGCCATTGCTGAGGTGAAAACCGTAATAAAAGATACGGTGAAAAAACCCTTTATGAAAACCCGTATAATGGAAGATACCACATACGTGTCGGTCATTTTCGATAATGAGAAACCCATGCTGGAGGCGGTTCAAAAAATCCAGGAGAGCAATGAGAAGATCCTCGATGTGCAGACTCCTTTCCCGGTACATGGTTTGGATGAGGCACTGAAAATGAAAAGAACCCGTATTCCGATAGCTGGTTTTATTTGTGGAGCCCTGGGGGGATTACTTGGATTCCTTTTCCAGGCCTGGGTCTTTACCATAGATTATCCACTGGTCTTTGGAGGCAAACCCCTCTTGGCAGTTCCTTCATTTATTCCTATCACTTTTGAGCTGACGGTATTGTTCACAGCACTGGGTGTTGTGGCGGCCTTGCTTATCAGATCAAGGTTAAAACCGGTGAAAAAATTCAAACCGGTGGATGCCAGGAGTACCGACGACAGATTTGTAGTTCTGGTTGATGCTGCCACCAAAGTAAAATCAACCCGTGATCATTTAAAAGCAGTGCTCTCGGAGATCCAGGCGGTTGAAATTGTGTAAACAGAAAGTATAGAGACATGGACGAAAGAATAGCTTTTACAAAAAGAACCCGCAACATACTGGCCCTGGTTACCCTGCTGGGATTGGTTCTCTCAGTTGCGGCTATATTTATCTTCAAGCCATCTGCTTCAAGAATTTGGGCCAATGTACTGCTCAATAATCAACTCTTTCTGGGGATAGCCCTGGGAGGAGCATTTTTCCTTGCCGCTCACAGGATTGCATGGTCGGGATGGCATACTGCTTTGCAGCGAATACCTGAGGCTTTAACTGCATTCTTGCCTGTAGCCTTCATATTGATGTTGCTTATTTTCTTTGGAACGGATGATCTCTACCACTGGTCACATGATGATCTCCATGATCCGATCCTTGAAGGGAAATCAGCATGGCTTAATGTACCGTTCTTTTTTATCAGAATGGTACTCTACTTTATCGGCTGGATTTTACTGACCAGGGCCATGAGGAAAAACACCGATGCACTGATGGATGCTGAGGATATTAAGTATCATAACCGAAGAAAGGTATTTGCAGGTATATTCCTGGTCTTCTTTGCAATCACTGTATCTACCAGCAGTTGGGACTGGATCATGTCCATCGATGCACACTGGTACAGCACCATTTTTGGTTGGTATGTCTTCATCGGCATGTTTGTTACCTCTCTGGCCTTTATGATCTTACTCATTTGGTTTTTCAAGAGAGCTGGTTATCTCACTTTCATCCGGGTAGATCACATGCACGATCTGGCTAAAATGCTTTTTGCATTCAGCGTATTCTGGACCTATCTGTGGTTTTCACAATATTTATTAATCTGGTACGGACACATTCCCGAGGAAACTACCTATTTTATTCAGCGTCAGGAGCATTTCCGGTTTCTCTTTTTCCTGAATCTGGGATTGAATTTCCTTGTCCCCTTCTTTGGTCTCATGAAATTGAACATGAAGCGAAAATTGAACTGGCTGGCTGTAGTAGCCTTTGTGGTGCTTATAGGGCACTGGATCGATTACTACCAGATGATCATGCCTGGATCTACAGGGGAGAACGCAGGGATAGGTGTGCTGGAGGTAGCCCTGACTGCGTGTTATTCCGGAGTGTTCCTGTTTGTTGTGTTACGTGTGCTGGCTTCCAAGCCGATACTGGTGAAAAATGATCCGTTCCTGGAAGAGAGTATGCATTATGAATCTTAATTGCGAGCCTTCACTTTTGAAAAATGAATATGATGAGAACTATTTATAAGCATCTTGTAACCGTGATTATACTCTCTTCCGTGTTGATGATGTCATGCGACAGGAACCGGAACATACGAGGGTATGACTTCATGCCCGACATGGTCTATTCCAGGGCATATGATGCCTATTCTGAGAATCCGGTTTTTAAAGACAATAGCACGAACCAGCTGCCCGTTTACGGAAGTATTCCCAGGGATCAGGTGGCATTCAAATACAGTGTACTGCCGGAAAACCGTTTGCGTGCCGGACAGACATTGCTGAGCCGTGAACAGATGGCGATGCGCCATGTTTTCGAGGGGAAGAAACTATTTGCCACCTTTTGTGCCAATTGTCATGGAGAGTCCGGGAAAGGAGACGGATTCCTCATCACCAGTAAAAAGTTGCCTGAAACAGTTAAGGTGGGGGATCTTACCGACGAGAGACTGGTCAATGCCTCCCGGGGAGAATTGTTCCATACCATAACAGTCGGGTATGGATTGATGGGTGCCTATGGTGCCGCCTTGTCGGAACATGACCGCTGGAAAATCGTCGAATATGTGAAGGTAAAGCTTCAGGGACAGGAGCTGGGAGCGAGAACACTGGCTGGCGCTAATCCCGCTCTTTCTGAATCCTATGAGGACTTCGAGGCTCGGATTGCCAGGGATTTTGAAAGCACAAAAGGTGTGGGTCCGGTTTCCAGTATCTCACTTGGAGCCATTAACCAGGGATGGGTGACCGAAGGGCAGGCTCTGTTCAGGTCTAAATGCTCTTCCTGTCATAAACCGGCCAAAAAATATGTGGGCCCTGCTCCTAAAGGGATCATGGATCGAAGGACTCCCGAATGGATCATGAACATGATCCTGGAACCGGAACAGATGGTGCAAGAGGACCCGGTAGCCAAGGAGCTCCTGAAGCGGTACTTATCGCCCATGGCAGATCAAAGCCTGACTGAAGATGAGGCCAGGAAGATAATGGAGTATTTCAGGACGCTGGAGTAAGAGTAAAATAGGTCCGGTAGAGGTCCTGTTCAACTTCCAGGCAATAGTGGAGATATCCTTTTTTGCCAATAAGCTCGATGATTGGAGCCGGAACAAATGGAGTCGTAAGCATAAATATCTCTCCATCACCAGTTTTATCAAGGTGATTAAGAATTTCATGCATGGGATTTTCTCCTGAGTTGATTATAGTGGTGGCATCAAACTGATTAGAGATTTTCCCATCTTCGAACCAGGCGGGTTTGTCAGTATTAATGTCAGCCTCGTTCCCGGCTCCTTCATACAGTTGTTGTCCAATTTCACTTCTAAGTGTATTGATGATCTCTGTCACAGGGATATTGCCAACTGCCGCTACCTGTTGGAGCGTGGCCACTTTACCGATGGTTTTCCTGAGAACCGGATTCTTGAGTTTTTTAAATGCAGGTGATAGCTCTATCAATACCGGTTCAAGTTCAGGATAAGTGTCCAGTAGTTCTCCCATCCTGGTCTTCGGGCTAATCAGTAGTTTTGTAGGATTTGACATGCTATTTTTTTGAATAACTTAACAATCTTTGTTCTCCCTCGACCTTCTTCAGGTCGGTAATATCCTGCACCACCTCCAGGGTTCCCAGGTATTTATTGAATTCATCCCTCAGTGCATAATATTCAATATAGACAAATGCCCCCTTCATCTCCAGCCAGAAAGCAGCAAGGTCCTCCTTTCCTGACTTAAAATCACTCAGGATCTGCTCCACAATATGTACACTTTTTGGCGGGTGGCACAATCTGACATCCCTTCCAATAACTGCCCTGTTGCGATTGAATATGGGCTTTTTCCCATGAGAAAAGAATTTCACCTTATCCTGGCTATCTACAAAAGTAAGTTCCACAGGCATGGTACTGAATATGGCCATAAGTTCGGATGCCGAAAATCTTCCGGTTCGCAGCTGAACCTGGTCATCAGCAGCCCGTACCACCGGTGAAGTATCCACCCCTTCAGGTTTCCATTCGATTTCCGGATCGTAAAGGCAAAAACCTAATTCCGGGCTTTGCTGAGAGATCTGATACCACTCTTCGTCCATGAGCTTATCCATGCACATAGGGAAGAGGATCTCTTCCTCTTTCATTATCATATCTGACACTGCACCCGATGCGGGTTTCAATACCAGCTCGATCAGCGTTTCCATCTCCTCAAGATGGGTCTCTGATTTTATGTTCAGTCCCTCCAGTGCCACTTTTAGTAACTCACGTGTCTCATCATGCTTTCCCCACATGACTTTCGGGGGACCGGTAATATTATATTTTTCAAGGTATGGAAAGAGAAGGTTCTCCTTTCGGAGGTAGTGCTTCTCCACATCCATCAGGTTGTTGAAAAAGGCTTTAAGCTGTATGATATAGGTATCCAGTTCAATTTCATCCGGGCTCTTCACTTTTTTATAGAAGCGGTTCAGTTCTTGGGTGAGTTTGAGCAGCTCCTGGTTCTCTTTCTTAAAGGTATCCACCGGATGTCCCTCCGGAATTTCCCTGGCACCTGTGGCATCGATATGTCCTTCCAGGACCTCTGTATGTATGTCGCAGAACTTCAGCACCTCTTCTTCAGGAAGGCCCTCATTAATCAGCTCCTGTTCAACCTGCACAACCTCGTTATAAGGGATGCTTTTCAATAATGAAACCAGCCGTCCTCTCACCTCATCAGGAGCTACCCCTTCATGAAGTTGAAGGATCATGTGCTTTAACAGCTCTTTCCGGTTGGGGCTACCTGTATTCAAGTCATCCATTGTGTCTGAGATTAAAATGTGTAACAATTGAGTATCCCTGAAGCTTGGGGTGAGGAATCTTTTGCTAAGGTAATTATTTGCAGGTGATTTTCCATCTTACTGAATGGCTATTGCCCAACTTTGAAGTAACTTACACCCAAAACCACTTATCATGGGTAAGTTTGATATAAACAGGAGAAAATTCCTGGGTGCCCTTTCCATGGGTACGGCTCATATGCTTTTTAATAATCCTCTGTATGGTACAATCTCAAGGTTCTCTTCTGCAAATCCGTTCCAGTCCATCTCACTGGGAAAATCGGGATTGAGCACCACTATGCTGGGGGTGGGGACGGGAATCAGCGGCGGGAACCGAAGCTGTTATCTGACCCGTCAGGATCACTCCAAAAGTATAGCCATGCTGATTCATGCCTATGACAGGGGCTTCCGCATGTTCGATTGTGCCGATCTTTACGGGATCCATCCGCTGATGGCTGAGGCATTAAAGCATATGGACCGGGATAAGCTCTTGCTTTCGTCCAAGATCTGGACCCGGAGCGGGGGTATTCCGGAAACAGAGCGACCGGATGCCGATGTTGTGGTGGACCGGTTTCGCAAAGAGCTGAATACAGATTACATTGACCTGATGCAGCTTCATTGCATGGTGGATTCTGACTGGACCGATGCTGAGAAGAGACAGATGGAAATTCTGGAGAACCTCAAAGCAAAAGGCATCGTACGTGCTCACGGCATATCTGTTCACACGCTGGAGGCCATGAAGACGGGCCTGACTGATCCCTGGGTGGATGTACTGCATGCCAGGATCAATCCCTATGGTATTGCCATGGACAAACCTGATCCGGCTGAGGTGGTGGAGGTGATCCATCAGTATCATGCTGCCGGGAAGGGTTTGATCGGTATGAAGCTGGTGGGCAACGGCAAACTGCGTGATGAGAGTGAAAAAATCGACCATTCCTTACGTTTTGTATTGGGACTGGGCAGTGTCGATATGATGATCGTGGGATTTGAGACAGAAGCCCAGGTTGACAACTACGTGGATAGAACGGAATTGGCGCTCAAGGAGCTGGTAAGCGCCTAGCACTCAGTGCCTAGCGCTCAGTGCTCAGTGCCTAATGCTCAGCTCTTAGTGTACTGAGGGCACGAAATCAGACTCTTGTAACTTGTTACTTTCCACTTTTACCTGGAGATCTTCGAAGGAGATCGACCGCAGTCATATAACCGCTTATGATGGCTCCTGAAAAACCTCCGCCAAATTTCCCCCAGGCAGATGCAATGTGAATGTTTTCAGGAAGGGCGGAAAGATAGGCTGTGGATTTACCCGGATGTTGTGCAAAACCATATACCGAACCCTCAGGATTGAGAGTGAACCGTTTTACACTCAGCGAGGTGGCTACCTCCACATACTCCACTGCATCCCTGAAACCCGGAATGATCTTTTCACACCGGTCAGTGATGGTATCTGCCACATCCTCCTTCATCCGGTTATACTCCATACGGGTAAGCCCTTCCCAGTCGGAGGGATAATCCGTACAACACACCGCTCCCACACTCTTCCCTTCAGGGGCCAGCTCCGAGTCCACCTGACTGTAGTCCACAAAGGTGAAACTACGGGTACTGAAATCACTGTGGTTATTTGTTAAAATATCAGCCTGGGAGCGGACTGAGGCATCGTAGATAAATGTAGAGTAGTTCTTATTGCCCACCTCCTTCAATGGTTTACTAAAGCCATAGTAGACAGTTAACAGGGAGGCAGCAATCTGATTTTGCCTGATCTGTTCCGAGAGGATCTTCCCGTCCGGTTTGGATAACAGAGTATCGGCCAGGTTGGGTACAGCGGAGTTGACAACAATCTCAAGGGCCTTGTCGGAGTAGGTGCCTCTGTTCTTTCCTTTGCTGTCTTTATAGGTAACACCTACCGGAGTTTTCCCTTCATAATCAATAGAGGTGACCAGTTTCTTGAGTAGTACTACTCCTCCGTTCTCCTCAATGATATCCATCAGGGCATCGGAGAGTTTCTGAGATCCTCCCTTGATGAAATTGGCACGACCCCCGTAATAGCTTCCCTGGGCATTGAGATAATAGAGCCAGGAGAGGGTGTAGGGATCGTCGTGAAAATATCCCAGGTTGCCCAGAAGGATGAGCTTGAGATCGTCATTGGTAATAACCTCATCCATGAACTCTCCCACACTTTTATCAGGCTGCCCCCGCTGTTCCACCATGATCTTTTTTGCATTGAGCACGTGATGATAATAGGAATCAATGCCCTCCTTCTCTCCAGGGAACAGGGCCTTCAGGATCACTTTGGCTTCCTCCGGTTCATGGGGAATCACCACATCGTAACGCTCATTGATGAACCTGTAAAACTCAGGTACCTCAAGGAATTCCACCCTGTCGAAAATACCCAGATCCTGAAATAGTTTGTTCTTCACATCCCTGGGATGCAGTCCATCCATTTCATGGAGCCCCACCTCCAACGTAAAATCCTTCCGCTTAAAAGTAGTGGCACAGCCACCAGGCCTGTCATGTTGTTCCAGCAGCAACACTTTTTTGCCCTCTTTGGACAGTTTGGCGCCTGCTGTGAGCCCTCCCAGTCCGCCTCCGATAATAATTACATCATATGTCATCTTTACCACTTTTTGTCTCCTTTCCATCCTCCGGGATGGGATACCGTTTGAACTCCGCATTTCGGTCAAACAAATACCGGTAAGTAATATAGTGTTTTACAGATTTACATCCCACTGAAATAAAGATCTTGCGCATTTTCGGATTGAAGTCACCTACCCAGGAGAACTCGATCTCTGTGTAGTGTGATTTCCTCTCAAACACCTTTACCAGGTTCAGGATGATGCCTGATTCAACACCATGTCCCTGGAATTTTGGGATCACTCCCATCAATACCCCCCTTGCACGGGTCATGGTCTTCTTTTTCTTCAGGTAGAGGAACTTCAACATGGCAGGAAGAGTGAGTCTGCCCTTCAGGTGTTTCAGGATCTGGTTCACATCGGGATACATCAGGTAGATGGCTATGGGTTGTCCCTGGTGATAGGCAATCCAGATAAACTCCTCATCTATAATCGCTTTAGCCTTCTTCAGTGTTTTCTTGATGTAGGAGACCTCAAGCGGTTTAAAATCCTCCTTAAAAGATGCCCAGGCTTCATTAAATACTACCACAAAATCACTTATATAACGATCGGCCTTCTTCCATTCAAAATGTCTGAATTCATACTCCGGTTTTCGGGTCACCCATTCTGCAATCTTCTTAAACCTGGGAGGAAGCGGCTCAGTGATATCCAGATGAAATCCCTCCTGCTTGTAATAGGTTTTGAAGCCATATGACTCGAATAACTCCTGGTAATAGGGGGGATTGTAAGCGATCTCGTATGAGGGATGTGTAAAACCCTCTACCAGTAAACCCCAGTATTTGTCGGTCTCTCCAAAATTGATGGGACCATCCATGGCCTCCATTCCTCGTTGTTGTAACCACGATTTGGCGGTGTCAAACAAAAGGAAGGCAGCCTCCCGGTCACGGATGCATTCGAAAAAACCCATTCCCCCGGTGGGCTGGTCGTACTTAGGCGCAGCATGGTGATCAATAAAAGCTGCCACCCTTCCGATCAGACGGTCATCCGGGTCATAGAGTACCCAGCGAGTGATCTCTCCATGTTTGAAATAGACGTTTATTTTAGGGTCAAAAACCGATTCGATCTCTTTATCCAGGGGACTAACCCAGGTTTGATCGTCCTTGAAAAGGTGTTTGGGAACCTGAAGAAATGCTTTCCTTGTTTTCCTGTCTGCGACTTCAAGAAGTTTCATAGCGATCAGGCAGTTTGGAGAGCGGATCAGGATTTTTTTTGATAGATGGAATCCAAAAGATCAGTATATTTTCCGGAAATCACTTTACGCTTCAGCTTGAGACTGGCTGAAAGCTCCCCGGTAGCTGGCGACCATTCATCGGTAACAAGACGGAACCTCTTGATCTGCTCCCATGAGGATAGTTTTTTGTTGATCTTTCCGATCTCTATGTTGAAAGCGGAGACTACCTCAGGAGACTGAATCATCTCTTCATGGCCTTTGCCGGAGTTGAGGTTCCTGGCAGCACACCACTCTTTCACGTACTTGAAATCGGGGACAAGCAGTGCACTGGCAAATTTCTGGTGTTCACCCACCACCATGGCGTGGTCAATAAAAGTCGACTCTTTAATCTTGTTCTCGATGGGTTGAGGAGCGATAAATTTTCCGCTGGACAGCTTAAAAATCTCCTTCTTTCTGTCAGTGATCACCAGGAATTTACCCTCTTCCAGATGACCCACATCCCCGGTATGGAACCACCCTTGCTCATCGATCACACTCCGGGTCTGTTCCTCATCCTTATAATACCCCAGCATCACATTGTGACCCCTGCATAACACTTCGCCGTCATCCGCAATTTTGAGCTCCACTCCGTCGATAACAGATCCAACAGTTCCCAATTTACAGAGAGGTTTCTCCTGCCGGTTGATGGTAATGGTGGGAGCGGTCTCGGTAAGACCATAAATATTAATGATCTTCAGGCCGCTGGCCCAGAAAATGCTTTCCAGCCTGGGTTGAAGGCTTGCTCCGCCACATCCGACCAATCGTGCTTCACCGCCCAGGGCCTCCCGCCATTTGCTGAATATCAGTTTGTCGGCGACTCGCAATTTCCTGTAGTAGAACCAACTCTTTTCACCATGGGGCTTATAACGCAATCCCAGTTTTACGGCCCAGAAGAAGATCCGCTTTTTCATACCGGTAAGGCTTCGCCCTTTGGCGATCACATTGTCGAATACCTTTTCAAGGATCCGGGGCACCGCATCAAAACCGGTAGCTTTGATCTCCTTAAGGTTGATGGCAATTGTGCCCATGTTTTCCGCATAATAGATACAGGCTCCTGAGTATTGAGTCTGATAATTCCCAAACCTGCCTCCCACATGGCAAACCGGAATAATACTCAGGTACCGGTCCTCCGGGGTGAGCTGAAATACTTCATGCCCTGCCAGAAAATTTCGAACCAGGTTATCATGGGAAAGCATCACTCCTTTGGATCGACCGGTGGTTCCTGAAGTATAGATGATAGAAGCTACATCGCCAGGGCCAATGCTCGCTTTCATTGATGCCAGTGTATCGCGAATATCCTCATTTGCCCTTCTCCCTCTTTCAATCACTTCCATCCAATGTACACCCCCTTCTATTTTATCAAAAGTGAAAATGTGTTTCACATGTTCCACTTTTTTGGAGATTGGATGGATCATGTCGAACAGTTTCTGGTCTGATATCATCACCATTTTGGCATCCGAGTGTTCCAGGATATACCTGTACTCCTCACTGTTCATGGAGGTGTAGACTGGTACATGGACTACACCGGCCAGGGACATTCCCATATCCACAAAGTTCCACTGGGGCCGGTTGTTGGTGATGGTGACTATTTTATCACCCTTCTCAAATCCCATTTCAAGGAGCCCGTAGGCAAACTGATGTGCGATCTCATAGTACTGCTCTGAGGTGTAAAAGCACCATGAGCCATCCAGCTTTTCAGAAAATACATAGCGGTTCGGGAACTGCGATATAAAGCGTTCCAGAAGGTCGAAAGTACGTGTTGGGATCATGTTCGGGGATTTGGGTATTATGCAAGATAGTCAATCTATTTCAATTGGGAACCTGCACCTGTTATACAGATGCTTCCCACACCTTGATCTGGAAATTGGTGCCTTTAACTAACAGAGACACAGGTTGATTAGCCACAGGATGAAAAAGAAGTGAAGCTACGGCCTGGATTCTGAATCCCCCTGCTAAAAATAGCTGGAACCATCCCAGCAATGGGTGCAAAGCTTCTCCTTGGGCAGACCTATGGCCTCCACCAGGTCGCCCAGGTCCTGATACATCAGTGAGTCGATACCCAGGTTCTTGGCGATCTGTTCCACCATGGCCCTGTATTTATCAGAAGTGGGATCGGCATACGTATCCAGGTCCTTCTCTTCCCCCTCCAGTTGATTGATGGCTTTGCGGGTGGCCAGCTCCATGGTGGACCTGGATTGTGAAAAGTTCAGATAGTGACAGGGAAATGTCAACGGGGGACAGGCGATACGCATATGGACCTCCTTGGCCCCTGCCTTTCGCAGATCAATGGTATTATCTTTCAACTGTGTGCCTCTTACGATGGAATCATCACAAAAAACCATGCTTTTTCCCTCTATGACCTCCCGGTTGGGGATCAGTTTCATTTTGGCCACCAGGTCGCGCATATCCTGATTCTGGGGCATGAAGCTCCTGGGCCACGTGGGAGTGTATTTAGAGTAAGCCCTTTTGTAGGGCAATCCATTGGCATTTCCGTAACCGATGGCATGACCCACACCCGAATCGGGAATACCGCATACAAAATCGGCTTCCACCGTATCCCTTTTGGCCAGAGATTCACCACATCTGTACCTCACCTCATCCACATTGATCCCTTCGTAATAGGAAGGGGGATATCCATAATAAACCCAAAGGAATGAGCAGATCTGCATTTTTTCTTCTGCCGGTTTCAGGATGTTGTAACCCTCTGCTGTGAGCTCCACAATTTCGCCTGGCCCCAGGTAGTATTCTACTTCATATCCCGTATTGGGAAATGAGCAGGTTTCAGAAGCTACGGCATAAGAACCCTCTTTCTTACCGATAATGACTGTGGTTCTACCCAGTTTATCCCTGGCTGCGATCATCCTTTCGGAGGTCAGCAGCAGCATACTGCAGGAGCCCTTCACATGCCGGTACACGTTTTCAATCCCTGCCAAAAAATCATCTTCCTCACAGATCAGATTGGCCACTACTTCGGTGGGATTAACGTTACCCTGAAAATTCTCGGTGAAATGTTTCTTTTTCTTCAGGAAATATTGTTCCAGATCGAGGATATTGACCATACGGCTTACCGTGGTGATGGCAAATCTGCCCATGTGGGAGTTAAATAGGATAGGCTGGGGATCGGTATCGCTGATGATCCCCATTCCACTGTTCCCTTTGAACCGTACCAGGTCCGGTTCAAATTTGCTGCGGAAATACCCATTTTCCAGGCTGTGTATGGATCGCCTGAAACCCTCTTCGGGATTATAAAAAACCATGCCCGCTCTCTTGGTACCCAGGTGGGAATGATAATCGGTACCGTAATAGACATCATAAACACAATCTTCCCTGGAGATTGCTCCAAAAAAACCACTCATGTAAAGATCTGGTTTAAGTTAAATAGTCGCGCTAAAACTAGATATAAATATGTTTGGAATGAATGCGAATAAGGGGGGTAATAATGTGATTAATTGATCTCAATACAGGCAAGTTTTGCATCGCTCCTTACATATATGCGATTGCCTATGCATGCAGGATGCGCCCAGCACACTCCGTTCCGGGGATTGGGAGAGACCTTCACGGGTTCAATCACCTTTACGCTCCCCAGGTCCACATATCCTTCAGGAGTAAACCGTCCGAGCGACAATATTCCCAATTCATTGAATCCCCACACCTTGTCCCCATGGGGCATCAAATGTACATTACCCCATCTTGCTTTGGGGACCAGGGTGTGATCCTCCCAGATCCGGTCACCCGTCAGCAAATCCAGACAGCGTGTTTCACCGTAACTGCCAATTCCATATATATATCTACCCCGGATCAAAGGTGTGGAAATACAGCAATGTAATGCGTCTGTCTCTCTTTCATTTTTACCATACCGGTCATATACCAGCTCTGCAGTCACAGTTTCCTGATCCAGTTTCAGCAGGTAAGAACCATCGAAAAATCCGCTTAAGAACAGATAGGGAGGATCATATACCGGATCGGCCACGTTCATGATCATTTTTCGGGGTTGAAAAGGAATTGACCAATAGACCTGACCGTTCAAAGGATTGAGCCCGGAAATACTCCCGCCGGTCCAGCTTACTACTACCTCCTTGCCTGCCTGATGGATCAGCATGGGCGCTGAATAGGAGGCTTCATCATCCAGGGCCCGCCATAGCTCTTTCCCGTTCTCCTTATGGAAGGCAACCAGACAAGCTCCTGCACTTCCTCCCACCTGGACAATGAGTTGATCATCCACCAGAATAGGATTGGAGGCCAATCCCCAGATGGGAATACGACTCTGATAAGCTTCCAGGGTATTCAGGAACCAAACTACTTCACCATTCAGCGCATTAAAACAGTGGAGATGTCCCATGGCTCCCCAGGAATAAGCATTCCCATCCTGAACCAGCACCGATGCCCTGGGTCCGGTCGGGTACCCCATTTGGTAGGTGACAGGGTAGTTGAAAGACCATATCAGCTCTCCCTCCTCCGCATCGAAACAGAGCACCCTTTCATTACCCTTTTCATAATCCATGACATATACCAAACCACCTGCCACAGTGGGTCCGCTATATCCAGAGCTTACAGGTACTTCCCACACCGGCTCCACCCGATCCGGCGTAAGTTTTTCTATCTCTGGTGCACCATACCAGGTTCCGGAACGATCAGGACCTCGCCACTGATGCCAATCGGGTGGATTTTTGATATCCTGACAGGATACCATCATAAAGAGCATCATGGGAATGGCTAACGAAAAGGATGAAAAAAGAGCACCAAGACTCAAATGGACCTTCATCTTACCTCTGTTTACGCTTGAGCTTAGTTGCGTTGTGACGGCATGGATTGAGGTAACTGACGGGTTCCACGGCTTTTTCTGTATTGGGTCAAATAGCTCATAAGGGCCTGGTGATAAGAGGCAGATTTCTTCTTATCAAAGTTGTAGATGTCTATCTCATCCACATATCCCGAGTTCTGGGAGTAAAAATCGATACCCTGAGAATCATACCAGTATCCAGTATAACCAGTACCCTCATCCAGTTTTTCAGGTGGTCCATAGGAGTCTTCCATACGTTTTATTGTACTTAAGAATCCCACTCTCTTGATAGTTCCTCCTTCGTAGGGAAAAAAGATATAGATAAAGAGAAGGGGGTCATCGTTTTGAATCACTGTGCCTTCATTGACAAAAAGAAAACCCACGTTGTCATCCACAAAATACACCTCATGAAAATAGGCATCTTCGCTTGCCACATAGCGTCGTACATGAGCCGTATCAGAGGTAAAGTTCGCTTGAATTGAAGACCAGCTGTCGAACAGAATGGCACCCTCAATTCCCACTTTCTCATAAATGGTGTTCTCATAAGGCCAATACACATCCACGGCACTAATGGCCGTATCCGAATCCTCCTTACCCATGGCCACAAGTGTGACGTTGTAAAGCCCGTCGTCTGCATACACGTGGGAAGGATCCTGTTCGGTAGACGATTCTCCGTCGCCGAAATCCCACCGGAATGTGAGGGCATTTTGGGAAGCATTGATAAAATGTACGGTATCTTCTGCCAGGGCCTCGGTCACACTTGAAGTAAACTCAGCCACAACGGGGGCATTTTTTTTGCACCCTCCCAATACGATAGAGATTAGCAAAAGTGTCAGGAGATGGGGAGATGTGGTTCTTTTTCTGTTCATGACTTGGTGTTTTAATTGGTGGCTGATTTTTCACCCGGATTAGCAGGTAAATCGGAATTTTTACGTTTACGAAATGCTGAGGGGATCAGGTTAAAGCTCTTAATCCCGAATTTTCGGGCCAACAGTTCCAGACCCAGCAGGGAAACCACTCCTCCGGGCAGGATTACCAGGGTAGCGAAAACCGAAAACCGACCCACATCCAATAATTGTTCAATAGCTGCCTTTACCTCTTCTTCTGTGGGAGGCTCGGTTCGTCCTGTGAGATCCAGCTTTGACTCCAGCATTTTAAAAAAGGAACGAGCCATCTGTTCAGTCTCTTCTGCCTCTTCACCTACCGCTTGTACTCCTTCGGTGATCAGTTTGCTGGTCTTATCCACGTACTTTTTTGCGAAGCGATGACTGCGGGAGTTCTTCACCGGAACGGCCCAGGCAGCCTCTTTCAACTCTTTGAGCTTATTTAATATGGTAGATTCTTTTTGCATCCTCTGGGTTTTCGACCGGCAACTGACACATGTTATCCTGGCATACAAAGATACGGGTTTTACCGCTTTCAAAGCGATCCTTGAATAGCGGATAGTCGCTTTGGTTCGACGCACCCACCAGGAGGGCATGTGGCAGGTATTCTTTTGACAAAACTTTCAACTGGGATACGGCATCAGATCCCACTACTGCGATTTCATAATAGGGATTGAGATGCCTCAGAAGAAGGCGTCCCCAATTTGCAAAACCATTAGGGTGCTGTTCAAATCGGCCGCTCATCTGTTGCAACATGGAAAGCGATTGATCCACATACGCTCTGTCGGCCAGAATATGTCCCAATCGAAAGAGGTTATTTGCCATCACCGAGTTGGATGAGGGAATGACATTATCCTGGGATTCCACATTGTTTGAGATAAGGATCTCACTGTTCTTTGCGTTGTACAAAAACATTCCTGATGACTCATCGAGAAATCTGTCTAAGGTAACCCTGGTCAGTTCCGATGCCAATTGGAGCCACTGTGGATCCATACTGGCTTCATAAAGGTCAAGGCAAGCCTCCGTGAATAGGGCATAATCGATGTGAAATCCTGGAATGGAGCGCCTTTCATCCTTGAAGTTCCTGTATAGGAGTTGCTCCTCTGACCAAAGTTGATCCCGGATCAGACCGGCACTGGTGAGAGCCAGCTCCAGGTATTCAGGATCATCCAATGCCCTGTAGGCTTTGATAAGTCCGGAAATCATCAACGAACTCCACGAAGTGAGCGATTTATCGTCCAGACCCGGTGCAATCCTTTCGGCTCTTGCTTTCAGCAGGATATGATTCCAATCATCTCTCTTTTTCAGAAAAGTATTATAATCCAACCCCCTCTCTGCAACGAATTCATCAGGATCGGAGGTCCGGTACAGGATATACTTATCATCTTCCCAGAGCCCCGTGGAATTGACACCGTAATAGGCTGCGAACAGTTCAAAATCGGTCCCCAGAATCTGCTCCAGCTCCTTCCTGGTCCAGATGTAGTATTTCCCCTCTTCTCCTTCACTGTCGGCATCAAGTGCACTATAAAAGGCTCCTTCAGGGGAGGTCATTTCCCTCTTCAGAAATTTCACACTCTGGCGCACCACCTCACTATAGGTCTCCTTGCCGAATACCTGGTAGGCGTTTGCATACAGACCAATGAGCTGTGCATTATCATAGAGCATTTTTTCAAAGTGAGGTACTTTCCAGATGGGATCCACCGAATATCGGGCAAAACCTCCTCCAACCTGGTCATAAATACCACCTCTTGCCATCTTTGTGAGTGTCAGATCCACGTACTCCAGGGCTTTGGGCTGACTGTATTGATATCCATAGTGCAACAGGAACTCCAGGTTTACGGGCATGGGAAATTTTGGGGCCCCTATTTGACCTCCATATTCAACATCTAATTGGGATTCCCACTGGTCGAAGGTAAGATGAAGATCTTCATGATCACTCCATGAGGAGTCAGTTTCCACTTCATAAACGGAATTCTGGCGAATTCCCTCTGCCAGTCTCGCAGCATACTCCATTGTTTTCTCAGGATTCTCCCGGTAGTAGGCCAGCACCTGTTCAAGGGCGTTTATCCAGTGCTCCTTGGGCAGATAGGTAGCGCCCCAGATCGGTTTTCCATCGGGAAGGACAATGCAGTTCAGAGGCCATCCTCCTTGTTGATTCAACAATTGGACAGCGGTCATATAGATATGGTCGATATCGGGACGCTCTTCCCGGTCCACTTTGATGCTTATGAAATGCTCATTCATAAGCTGGGCTACCGTACTGTCTTCAAAGCTTTCATGTTCCATGACATGACACCAGTGGCAGGAAGAATAACCAATGCTGACGATAACCAGTTTATTCTCTTCCCTGGCCTTCCTGAGAGCTTCTTCACCCCATGGATACCAGTTTACCGGATTGTGGGCATGCTGGAGCAGATAGGGGCTGGTCTCGTGGATCAGCTCATTAGTATAACGATGCGTTGTCATGGGGGATTTTGTTTGTGATGTACATGCCACGGTTATCATCATGGGCAGGAACACTTTGACTATACGCTGAAGGGTGGGCATGGATCAGAATGATTAATATACAGAAGAAAAACAGATGGGGTGGAATATTGTTCCCGGGAGAAATTGTAAATTCGATTATCTTTGTGCGCTGATAACATGAAGACCATATGAGTACTAAAAAAGTAATGTTAATGATCCTCGACGGATGGGGGATTGGAAAAGGGGATAAAACGGATGTGATCAGCCAGGTACCTACCCCGAATATGGACAGGCTGGAGAAGAATTATCCCTCTTCAAGGCTTCATGCTTCAGGTGAGAACGTAGGATTACCCGACGGACAGATGGGTAACTCCGAAGTTGGCCACCTCAATATTGGAGCCGGACGTATTGTCTATCAGGATCTGGTGAAGGTCAATATGGCTGTAAAGGACGACACCATAAAGGAGAATACAACTCTGGTAGAGGCTCTCTCCTATGCCCGGGACCAGAAGAAGCAGGTGCATTTTATGGGATTGTTATCAGATGGTGGTGTCCACTCTTTGGATAAGCACCTTTATAAGCTCTGTGATATCACCGGTGAGTATGGGATTCAGGATGTATTTGTTCATGCTTTTGGAGATGGAAGGGATACAGATCCACAGAGCGGCAAAGGATATATGGAAAACCTTACGCAACATCTGGCCTCCTCAAACGGGCAGGTGGCATCTTTTATCGGACGCTATTATGCCATGGACCGGGATAAGAGGTGGGAGCGTGTGAAAGAGGCCTACGACTTGCTGGTAGAAGGGAAAGGAAGAGCTGCCACCGACGTGGTTCAGGCACTTCAGGAATCTTATGACCAGGGAGTAACTGATGAATTTGTGAAGCCCATTGTGATGGTAGATGATCAGGGTCAACCTGTGGGGACTATCAAGGAGGGCGATGTAGTGATCTTCTTTAATTTCCGGAACGACCGGGCCAGGGAGCTGACCATTGTGCTTACCCAACAGGATATGCCCGAAAATGGTATGTTTACCATTCCCCTCCACTATTGCACCATGACCCCTTATGATGCCACTTTCAGGGGACTCCATGTGATCTATGATAAAGAGAATGTAAATCAAACCATGGGAGAGGTGGTGGCTGAGGCAGGATTGAGTCAGCTAAGGATTGCTGAAACCGAGAAATATGCACATGTTACTTTCTTCTTCTCCGGGGGCCGGGAAGAGGTGTTTGAAAATGAAGACCGTATTCTTATCGCATCCCCCAAGGTGGCTACCTACGATCTTTTACCTGAAATGAGTGTCTTTGGGGTTAAGGATGCGGTCATAAAGAGTATTCATAAAGAGCAGCCCGATTTCATTTGCCTCAATTTTGCCAATGGAGATATGGTGGGTCACACCGGGGTGTATGACGCCATAGAAAAAGCAGTAGCAGCAGTGGACCAGTGTGTGGGTGAAGTGGTAGAGGCAGCCAGAAGTCAGGAATACGACATATTGATCATTGCTGATCACGGGAATGCTGATAATGCAGTAAACACCGATGGTTCTCCCAACACGGCCCATTCACTTAATCCGGTTCCATCCATCCTGGTTTCCAATGATTATAAGGAGATCGGAGAAGGAATCCTGGCCGATGTGGCTCCTACCCTTTTACACATTATGGGTGTGGAGAGACCGGAGGAGATGACCGGAAAAGTACTTATCTCCTAAGGCCGGATCAATCCACAAGTTCATCCCGTACCTGCAGGATAATCTCACAAATCTGATCCAGGGTTTCAGGTTCAAAGACAATCTCGGAAACGGCAGCATGTAGCATCCGTTGCTCCTGGTCAATTTCAAAACCATCCTGAACATACCTTATCTCAACCTGCTCATAGGCGCTCTTCAATTTGTTGAGCGGGTGCATATAACGCCTGATCATTAATGATTCCTGGTAGTTAGCCAGCAATCCGGCAAGACTGTTCAGGGCATATTTCTGTTGAAGGATCCGGTCGCCCAGCTCGAGGATGGATTTCTCTTGAAATAACCTTACTCCGATATACATGGCTTCCAGCCAACCTCCAAGCAGAGAAAGAGATGCAAGGGACTCCTGGCCGTTTTCTTTATAGTAACTATCCACATCGCTGTACACCTGATCTATCAGCACGGTCAGTGAGTCGGGTTGGTTGATATACTGCTCTAGATCATTGGAAGGTTGCTCAAAATACTCCTCCGGAAGATCAAGATTGCTTCCCAGTAATTCAATGTGCTTGTAACACGAAGCAGATTCCTGTATCCTTTCAAATAAGGTACAATAACTTAGGTCTACCCCTAGGGCACCCATTACTAAGGCCATTTCTTCCTCATTCTCATACAGAGGGACCCTGTCAAGGGGAAGGGTGAGATTCGGATTAAATCCTGTACCGGTCTCTTCAAAGATGGTTGTAATATCTGTAGGAAGATAGAGGGAATAGATAACCTCCTGGGCTTTTGAGACCTTTGAGGGCCCTTCTGGATCGGGTATAAAATCTCCCTGATCTACACTGTTTCTGGATGTATTGCATGCACTTAGCAGAAACAGCAATGTAGCCACCCGACAAACATATTTGGACATTCAGAAAAGTTTAAGGATTACACGAAGCTAAAGGTAGTAAAACTTTCAGATCATTGATCGCGTTTTTAATGCACCAATAATGATATCTATCGTTTCTTCCAACTCCAGTGTCATGCAATTAAGCTTAATATCGAACCGGGTATAATCGTTTCCCTTGCCCTGGAAGAAATCTCTGAATTGTGTCCTCTTTTTATCAATATTCTGTGCATAACTTCTCGCCTGCTCAATGGTAAATTCATGTTTGTCGGCCACTCTTAGTGCACGCCACTCCATAGGTGCCTCTAGAAATACATGCAGGGATTTGGGAATATCTCTGGTGATGGCCACGCCACCCCTTCCTACAATAACCGCATTTCCTTCGTTGGCAAAATTGCGGATGACTTTAGCGATGGTGGTCCTGATCTTCAAGTCCGATTTGTAATAATTCTTGGACTGTGCCAATAGCAGATCCTCCAGGACTCCCCTGCTTTTATAATCAAAAACATGTTGAATCTGGCTCTGTTCCACCTGAAGTTCTTTGGCCGATTCCATCATGATCTCCTTACTGATCCATCGCCAGGGATGATCTTTAGCTTTCGTTTTTTTTATGGAATTAAGCCGCTTGGTCAGCTGGGCTGCAATGGTTTTTGCGGGACAGCCCACTTCCCTTGATAAGGTCACCACCGGTCCGGGATAGAGATTCTTGGCCGGATCATCCTTATACCAATCGTCCAGATATTTTGAGAGGTCAATGGTCATGATGCTTACAATATTTTAAAGGAAGATTGCCTACATGCTCAATTTACTATAATTAAGAGCCAAAGTCAAGTTCTGCCCTACTATATGCTTTATAACAACCATGCTTGCAGGGGAGAATTTCTTAAATTTGTCTTTAGCTCTCATGTTAACCTAAATCTTTACATTATGAATAAAATAACAGTTATTGGAGCAGGAAATGTTGGTGCCACATGCGCTAATGTAATAGCCCACAAGGACCTGGCCAATGAAGTGGTGCTTCTTGATATTAAAGAGGGTCTTGCGGAAGGCAAAGCCCTTGATATCTGGCAAACCTCCTCAATTAATCATTTCAACACCCGGGTGATCGGATCAACCAATGATTATCTGAAGACCAAAGGTTCAGGAATTATTGTGATCACTTCCGGAATACCCCGAAAGCCCGGCATGTCGCGGGATGATCTGATCAAAACCAATGCCAGCATCGTAAAAGATGTAACTGAAAAGGCCATCAAGTATTCTCCTGATGCCATTATCATCGTGGTATCCAATCCCCTGGATGTGATGACATATGCGGCATTCCTGGCGGCCAACAAGGATCCCCATAAGGTATTTGGAATGGCAGGAATATTGGATACGGGACGTTATAAGGCTTTTATTGCCAATGCTCTGGGTGTTTCTCCTTATGATATTAATGCCATGCTGTTGGGAGGACATGGAGATACCATGGTTCCACTGCCAAGATACACTTCTGTCAGTGGTATTCCGGTGACTGAGCTTCTGGGAGAAGAAGAGATTGATAAGATAGTAGACCGCACCCGTAAAGGGGGTGGTGAGCTGGTGAGCCTTATGGGCACCTCTGCCTGGTATGCCCCGGGAGCAGCAGTCTCTCAAATGGTGGAGGCCATTGTGGATGACCAGAAACGCGTATTCCCTGTCTGTGCCTACCTGAATGGAGAATATGGCCTCAAAAACCTCTATCTCGGTGTTCCTGTAAAACTGGGAAAAGGCGGGGTAGAAGAGATCATTGAGATCAGCCTGAATACAGAAGAAAAGAAAATGCTTAAAAACTCATCTGAGAGTGTGAAACAGGTAATGAAAGTGCTTGATGACCTGAAACTCTTTTAAGGCCAGCCTGTAATCAGCACGCTGTCAGGCAGATAAAATCATAGAACTGGGGTATGCACTTAAAACATATTGAATTTCTCAGTAATATTGGGGGTTATG
>CAZURA010000014.1:0-58666 GCA_964622985.1 uncultured Bacteroides sp.
CTGTTGAATATAAATTAATTAAACGTATGTAACATGTGCATACCCCAGTTAATATTATTCATCAAAAACAGAAAACAGCCAGCTTTCAAATCAAGAGTTGAAAAGTATACAAGCAATGGCTGAGTTTAATACAGCCAGTATGGATTCACTTCCCGCTGTCCTGACAGGAGTGTCCGTGTATCTTTCAGAAACTGCAGCATCTTACTTCTATCCCCTTCAGACAGAGGATATTCTTTTATTGAATCAGGTGCTATGGATGCTGGCAGCAGAGTAAATAGGGAGCCTTGTTCAGTGGAAGGTTTGTATACCCAGATGGGGAGGAATGCATGATCAGCAATCTCCGTCCCATGGATATCTTTCACAAGGTCCAGTTCAAATCCTATGCCTCCGTCCCTGTAGCGGTTGCGCTGATTGGAAATCAGGTTTCCCAGGGAGTAAACCACCAGATTGCCGCGACTTTCCCCCCGAATGGGCTGAACCACATGAGGGTGTGATCCTATAATGGCATCTGCACCATGTCGGAAAAGGAGTGAAGCCACTTCCTGTTGCTGACGGTTTTCGGCTCGCTGATACTCATTCCCCCAATGCAAAGTGACCAAGATGAAATCGGGTTCTGCTGTAGCAGCCTTGAGCAGATCGAGCTTCATCTGAGTCGTATCGATAAGGTTGACCCGGACCGGTGGGGGTACTTTCAGACCGTTAGTACCGTATGTGTAATTAAGCAATGCCACACGGATCCCTTTCTTCTCTATCACCAGGGGATAGTGAATCGATCGTGCCTGTGAATCCACAAATGTGCCAGTATGGAGGATATCTCTCCGGTCCAGTTGGTTCAGGGTCCTCTCCAATCCCTTTCTCCTCCGGTCCAGAGCATGGTTGTTGGCAGTGCTCAACATATCATACCCTGCTTTTTTCAAGGCATCTGCCAACTCATCGGGGCTTGAAAATTGAGGATAGCCCTTATAGGGAGGGCCGGCAAAGGTTACTTCCAGGTTACCGATCACCAGGTCGGCATCCTCAAAATAGGGTTTCAGGTATTGAAAACATGGATGGTAATTATATCCGGGTCCACCAGTGGCAAGCGCGGAAGCGATCTGTGAATCGTGTCCCATGATATCGCCGGTAAAAACCAACTTGAGCCTGGACTCTGAAGATGTCTCCCGGAATCTATTCTCCGTATATAATGGTTCTACCTGAGCTGTAACCGTCAGGATAGAGAGGAGTAATAGAATGGAGATCAGGACACGTCTCATATAAGGAGCTTCATGCCTAAATATAGTGTTTTACCAGCTTCCACCGGCGCCACCTCCTCCAAAGGAGCCGCCACCCCCTCCGGAAAAACCTCCGAAACCGCCTCCACCGAAGCCTCCGCTTCCGGAAGAGAAGTTACCCCAGCTTCCTGAATGACGGCCTCCGGACATCATTCCCAAGGCGATCCATAAGGGCAGGTTGCTACGTCCCATACCGGCACTTCTTCTCCTTCCGCCAAACACGATGGAGAAGAGGAAAATCATGAAAATGACTCCTCCAATGGCAGACCCCCCTCTGGAGGAAGTCTGTTTTTTGTATTCGTCCGCTGTGAATTTTCCTTCCAGTAGCGAGATGAGCACATCAGTGGCTGCATTGATACCTTCAAAATAAGCTTCGTTCTTAAAATTGGGGATCACTTCGTAGTCTACAATCCGTCCCGCCAGAAGATCGGTTACGTACTCCTCATTGCCATACCCGGTGGAAATATGCATATCCCGATTCTGCATATCCACGAGGATCACGATGCCATTATCCTTACCGGATTGTCCTACACCCCAGGCTTCTCCGATCATTGGGGCCAGCATAGAAGCAGGATAACCGTCGTTGTCATCGATGGTTACCACAAAGATCTGGGTAGAGCTCCTGTATTCGAAATCGCTCAGCTTCCTGTTCAGCTGAGAGGTTTCCGTATCGGTGAATATACCGGCATAATCATTGACCCATGATTCCGGTGAAGCCGGAACGGGCAGTTTGTCCTGAGCGATTCCCATCCATGGGATCAATACAATAAGACATAGTGTACATGCAATCTGCTTTCTCATGATCCGTTCCCTCCAAATGAAATATCATCCGACAACTCATTCACATCCTCCTCCTGGTACGGGAAATGCTCCTTCAGCGCTTCTCCGGCCATCAGGATCCCTTCTCTGATCCCGGAAGCAAAATTTCCTTCACTGAAACTGGCTGCCATATGCTCTTTGATCTGATCCCAGAAATCGTCCGGGGTGACTGCATTGATGCCTCCGTCGCCCAGAATGGCAAACTTATGGTCTTTCACAGCCAGGTAGAAGAGCACCCCGTTGCGCTGCTCTGTTTTATGCATCTCCAGTTTTCCGAACCACCATGCGGCCCGGTCCATCACATCCTCCCGGCAATGGTTATCTATATGTACCCTGATCTCGCCGGATGTGGTCAGTTCAGCCTCTTTAACTGCCGATTTAATCAGCTCTTTTTCCTCTTTTGAGAAGAAGTTAGTTGCGTTCATAATACTATTCGATTCGTATGATTTTGTACTAGAACTCCACCACCGGAGCCGTATCACTTCCTTCCGCTGCTTCGAAATACCCTTTCTCGTCAAATCCGGTGATTCCGGCTATCACGCTGTTGGGGAATTTCCGGACAGTGGTGTTAAAGCCACGCACTGTTTCGTTGAATTTCCGCCTCTCAACGGCAATGCGGTTTTCTGTACTTTCCAGTTGGTGCTGAAGATCCATAAAGTTCTGATTGGCTTTCAGATCAGGATAGCGCTCAATGGTCACCAGCAAACGGGATAGGGCTGAACTCAAACCATCCTGTGCCTGCTGGAATGCAGCCAGGGACTGAGGATTGAGGTTCGAAGGATCAACAGTCACACTGGTGGCTTTTGCTCTCGCTTCGATCACCTGGGTTAGGGTCTCCTGTTCAAATTCAGCATACCCTTTCACTGTACTCACCAGGTTGGGGATCAGATCGGTTCTACGCTGATACATGGTCTCCACATTGGCCCATTGCCCGGTCACTCCCTCTTCCATGGTTACAAAGCCGTTATACCGGCGCACTCCCCATAGCACGGCCAGCAATACTATAATTCCAATAATGATCCAGGTTCTGTTCTTCTTTTTCATTCCTATTTAGTTTTCAGTTACACTTCATTTTACGTTCAAGTACTTTTCAATAAACAATCAAAAATAGAAAAAGTCACACCATCTTACTCCTTTACGGCAAAATATCGGTGAAAATTCGATGAAGCAGATTATTGTGTTATTTTTGGTCCAGTTTATACATAATCTCCTTACAAACCTCAGAAAAGACAGGGATGCTCTTCAATTCATTTATTTTCCTTGTTTTCGGAACACTATTCTTCCTGGGCATTTATTTCATCCGTCGGTCGAAGATTCCTGATCTCAAGTGGGGTTTCCTGGTTGCTGCATCCTTTTTCTTTTACGGATGGTGGGACTGGCGCTTTTTGTTCCTGATCCTTACCAGCGGTTTTATCGACTATTTCGGTGCCAGGGGCATATATTATATTCCCGGACGTAAAAAACTCTTCCTGGTCCTTTCTGTGCTGGGGAATGTGGGATCCCTGGCCATATTCAAATATTCGGCTTTTGTTGCTGAGAATATTGATCGTATGACTGGCCTGGTGGGACTTAACAGTCATCTGGCCGACAATGTCCCGGAGTTCATGCTTCTTCTGCCTGTGGGTATCAGCTTTTACACCTTTCAGTCCATGAGCTATACCATCGATGTCTACAGGGGAAAGCTAAAGCCTACTAAACAGGTGCTGCACTTTTTTGCCTACCTCTCCCTCTTTCCACAGCTGGTAGCTGGTCCCATTGTGAGAGCACGCGACCTGATGCCACAGCTGAAACAACTGAAACCCACCAATGAAGTGGAACGGTGGAACGGATTTAAACTGATTGTTATCGGATTCTTCAAAAAGGTGGTGCTGGCCGATAACATTGCACCGTTGGTGAACTCAGGATTTGCCAATATTCACCAGACTTCCAACTCATTTTTCTGGTGGATGGTGATTATCGGTTTTGCTTTCCAGATCTACTTTGATTTTAGCGGGTATTCCGATATTGCACGCGGACTGGCTAAATGGCTGGGGCTCCACTTCAGGCTCAATTTCAATCACCCTTATCATTCAGCATCCCTGAGAGAATTCTGGAGCAGGTGGCACATTTCGCTCTCTACCTGGTTCAGGGATTATGTCTATATCCCTCTGGGCGGATCCTGGAAAGGCAGGTGGAATGCGCATCTCTTTATGTGGATCACCATGGTAGTCAGCGGATTGTGGCATGGTGCCGCCTGGACTTTCATTCTCTGGGGTGCCCTGCATGCACTCTATATCTCCCTGGAACGATGGACGCACTGGCCCCGCTACCTGTCACTTCTTCCGGGAGGAAGATTGCTCTCCATTGTGATCACCAACATACTGGTCCTGATCGGGTGGGTCTTCTTTCGGGCCGATGACTTCGGGGATGCCACCAAGATCATATCGGATATGTTTGCCTGGACCGCCAAAGACACCTTTGTGATCAATTATGAGATCAGGAACGGCCTGGTGTGGCTCTCTTTAAGTCTTTTGATCGAGCTGGGCACCTATCTCAGGTTTAAACCCCATCTCTACCTTCCTCAACAGATGCGAAGGATCTCAGACATGGGATATGTACTGTTAATGCTGCTGGCTTGTATCTACCTAAGGGGAGAAGGCAATGTATTTATCTATTTTCAGTTTTAACTATGCCCAGGAACCGAATCCCATATATCCTTCTGATCACGGCTCTTCTGGCTGTTCCTTTGTACTATCTGAGGGACGATATGGATACAGAACCTATACGCAAAGACCGCTACTGGATCGCTAAATCGAACAACAAAAAAAACTATCCTGTCGTGTTTGGAGGAGATTCCAGGATATTTCGAGGCATCTCACCCGATCATTTTGAAGCAGAATTCAATGGGTATGAAGCCTATAACTATGCATACTGGTCCAATGGCTATGGACAGGTATATCTGGACGGGATGGAGAAGAAACTGGATACCACCGCAGAGGTCCAGGTGCTGATCCTTGGCGTATCACCCCATTCTCTCACTTCGAAAGCGGCAAGATGTTCTCACTTCCGGTACGAAATGGGCAGATCAAAAGAACAGGTTCTTCAGAATCTCTATTTTTCAAAATTCCAGGAGATCTTTGCCCCCTATGAGGCCCTGGAGCTTTATGAAAAGGTGAATGGAAATTCAAAACCCAATAATTACCGGATTACCTATCATCAGAACGGATGGGTAGAATCCTTCTGGGTGAAACCCGATACCAGTTATTCGGCGCAATTTTATGAAACTATATTTACCGATAACCGGGTAAGTGAGGAGGTCATTGAAGGTATGCTCGAATATGTGGAACGGTGGACCCGGAGGGGAATTTATGTGGCGGGATTTCGTCCTCCCACCTCTTATGCCATTCGGAAGCTGGAGCATGAGCTGGGAGGATTCATGGAAGAGGAATTCATTGATAAATTCACGGGGGCCGGTGGAATCTGGATCCCGGTTGATAATGATGAGTATCAGACCTTTGACGGAAACCACCTGGATCATCACTCAGCAGCACGCATCTCGGCCGACCTGGCCCGGTATATCATGGAACGTATCGGGCAGTAGTTTTCTGGCTCGGGTATGTGTTCTATAACTGGCTAATCAGATTCCATCGAGGTGATCGTTTTTCGTACTTTTGGAGCAAAATGCAATCCCATTTACCATGAATCCAGAAGCATTCAAAGCTGCCATTCTTGAAGGAATACCTGAGGACCTCCCCGAACAGAGACCTTATGATCCGGATCTCAATCACGCCCCCAAACGAAAAGATATTCTTTCCTCAGAGGAGAAAAGATTAGCCATCAGGAATGCCCTCAGATACATTCCCCGGGAGCACCATGCCAGGCTGGCGGGTGAGTTCGCCCAAGAGCTGGAGCAATATGGGAGGATCTATATGTACCGCTATAAACCCGAGTATCCCATTTCTGCCCATTCCCTGGAAGCATTTCCCTATCAAAGTACTCAGGCAGGAGCCATCATGCTGATGCTTTCTAACAACCTGGACCGGGCCGTTGCTCAGCATCCCGAAGAATTGATCACTTACGGAGGCAATGGAGCGGTTTTTCAGAACTGGGCCCAATACAGGCTTGCCATGAAGTACCTGGCGGAGATGACCGATAATCAAACCCTGGTACTCTACTCAGGGCATCCGCTGGGATTATTCCCTTCCCATCCCGATGCACCCAGGGTAGTAGTGACCAACGGAATGGTAATTCCAAACTATTCGGGACAGGATGATTATGAACGGATGAATGCCATGGGAGTGACCCAGTACGGTCAAATGACAGCCGGTTCGTTCATGTATATTGGTCCCCAGGGAATCGTCCATGGAACCACTATAACCGTGATGAATGCAGGTCGGTTGAAACTGAAGGAAGGGGACGGAACACTGGCGGGTAAGGTCTTTGTTACCTCGGGATTAGGGGGGATGTCGGGAGCACAGCCCAAAGCCACAGTGATTGCAGGAGGAATTTGTGTAGTGGCTGAGGTCAATCCCAAAGCGATGACCACTCGCCATTCTCAGGGGTGGGTGGATGAAGTCTACAAGGATCTGAGATTGCTTACAGAGCGGTTGGAGATAGCCCGTAGAGAAAAGGAAGCAATATCTCTGGCCTATGAGGGAAATGTGGTGGACCTTCTGGAATACTTGCTTAAACACCAGATACAAGTGGATCTGGGATCTGATCAGACCTCTTTGCATAATCCTTTTGCCGGGGGGTATTACCCGGCAGGGATTAGTTTTGTGGAGGCCAACCGTATGATGGCTGAGGAACCGGAGAGTTTCAAACGAGCAGTATACGCATCGTTACGCAGACATGTGAAAGCAGTGAACGGACTTGCCGAAAATGGAATGTATTTCTGGGATTACGGGAACGCTTTCCTCCTTGAATCGGGAAGAGCCGGAGCTGATATCTTTGGGCCGGATGGCCAATACCGTTATCAGTCCTATGTACAGGCCATTATGGGTCCGCTATTTTTTGACTATGGATTCGGACCGTTCCGTTGGGTATGTACATCGTCCGATCCGGTTGATCTTGCCCTTACCGATCAGATTGCATTGAAAGAGTTGGAGAAGCTGGCTGTACATGCACCACAGGAGATACGGGATCAGCTCGAAGATAACATCCATTGGATCAGGGAGGCAGAAAGCCACCAGATGGTGGTAGGTTCTCAGGCGCGGATTCTCTATGCGGATAGTGAGGGAAGAATTGCCATTGCCAGGGCGTTCAACCGGGCTGTCAGAAATGGGAAGATCAAAGCTCCCATCGTATTGGGACGGGATCACCACGACGTGTCTGGGACCGATTCTCCATACCGGGAGACCTCAAACATTTATGATGGTTCCAGTTTTACGGCTGATATGGCGGTGCAGAATGTGATTGGTGATGCTTTCCGGGGAGCCACCTGGGTATCCCTGCACAATGGTGGAGGTGTGGGATGGGGAGAGGTAATTAACGGTGGTTTCGGCATGGTGCTGGATGGATCGGACGATGCGGACAGGCGGTTGGAACTCATGCTGCACTGGGATGTGAATAATGGGATTGCCCGCAGAAGCTGGGCCAGGAATGATGGTGCTATAACTGCCATCGAAAGGGAAATGGAGCGGACACCCCTGTTGAAGGTGACTATGCCCAATCTGGTGGAGGACGAGCTGTTGAATCGCTTGTTCACCCAGGAATAGAAGGATGCCAGTGATAACCCTTGGAAACAGGAGGTATACTTCGTTAATCAAATATAAGGGTGTACGGCTTCTCGATGGCCTCTTCCAACTGATGAAGGCTGATATTCCTGCTCACCCTCAATCTTCTTCGTAAGCAGGTCCAGGTTAAAAATACTTTCCATCCTTTGCTATTTTAAAACTCTCCCTCGCTAAGCATCACCAGCATGCAGGCGCTAACAGGTTCAATTCCCTCCTTTTTAAGACGGCCCATGAACTCTGGGTTGACCGTGCCGGGATTAAAAATGACTCGCTTTGGCTTCAATGAGATGATATAATCGTAATAATCGGTTTGTCTGGACGAACCTATGTAGATGGAAACCGTATGCACATCCTCCACATCTGGTTGTCCGGTAACTATCTCTTCCTCTACGATCAGGCCCTCTCTAAATCCTACGGCCACTACCTCCTGGTCATGCCGCTTCAGGCTTTTCACCGCTTTATGTGAAAACCTGACCGGATTTGGGCTTGCGCCTATGACAACCGTTTTTTTTGTTTCCAAAGAGGCACTGTTATTTTATTAACACAAAGATAGCTATAATCTTGTTTTAGACAAGGTCAGCTGAGAGTGATCACTCTTTCATTTCAATCAGTACCACGGCATAGGCTGAAACACCCTCTTCTCGTCCTGTGAATCCCATTTTTTCTTCGGTGGTCGCTTTCACTGAAATTTTCCCTTCCTCCAGGTGTAAATGGTGTGCAATTTGTTTCCGCATGTCAGGAATGAAAGGTTTTATCTTTGGGTGTTGAAGGCAGATGGTGGAATCGATATTCTGGATCTCATACCCCATGGATCGCAGCAGGTCAACGGTCCTTTTCAACAAGATGGTGCTTGCAATACCTTTGAATGAGGGATCCGTATCGGGAAAATGCTGACCGATATCTCCCAGTGCAGCAGCACCTAACAATGCGTCACAAATGGCATGTAGCAGGGTGTCTGCGTCGGAGTGACCAACTGCACCTTTTTTATGAGGAATTTTAACACCCCCCAACCAGAAGGGCCTGCCATTGGATAAGGAGTGGACGTCGTAACCGAAACCGATCCGGAAACTCATGGGGAATTAGAGGTTCAGGTCCACAAAGTCAAATCCCAGCGTAAATCTGAGTGTATTGGCCAGAGGACTGTTGTTTCCGTTGGTGGGTACCAGGTATGAGAAATCAAGAGAAAAGACATTCAGCTGAAGTCCCACACCTACCGTGAAATACTTCCTGTTGCCCTTGCTGGCATGTTCGTGGAAGTAGCCTGCCCTGATGGCAAACTGGTCCCTGTACCAATATTCGGTACCCAGGCTATAGGCGATCTCATTGAATTCTTCAGCAAAAGGGCTGTAGTTACCATTGCCCCGATTCACTCCGGGAGCATCATAGAAGGATTGGAACATACCTACCACTACCGATCCGGGCGTATCTTTTCCGCGTAAGACCTCCTGCTCACCTGTGATCGAATCTTCATATAGCACAGGTGGAGTGGGTACCAGTAGCTTATTGAGGTCGGCATGGAATGAGACAGTGTTGTATTCGTCTATGTTATAAGTAAACCTGCCTCCAATCTTCATGTTGGTTGGAATAGGAGTCTTATCAGCATCCACCGTATAGGATACGGGAGTTCCCATGTTGATCAGGCTGATCCCTGCAGCCCATTGTCCATCGCTGGTTCCCACATCGATATCGTTCTGATAATAGAATCCCAGGTCAGCTGCAAATGAGATTCCAGGCATGGTCTCCTGGCCATCTGAAGTATGCTGACCACTGGTCAGGTCTGAGCGTACAAACCGGAATGCGATACCTCCGGAAAAGTTATCGGTAAAGAGACGGGAATACCCGGCATCCACAGCAAATTCATTGGGATTGTACTGACCGGTTACCGTACCTGTAATATCGGTAAAAATGATATTGCCAAGAGAAAAATATCGAAGCGATGTACTTACTACCTGCTGATCATCCACACGATAAAAACCGGTGAGATATGCCAGATTAATATCAGGGATCAGGTTTCTTAGCCATGGGGTGTATGAGATGGCAAATCCACCCCGGCTATCAATGAATGCATATTTACCCACATTCCAGTGCAGGGAATTAACATCAGGTGTTGTGGCGACTCCCACATCACCCATTGCACCTGCCCTGGAATCCGGGGCAATGGTTAAGAACGGCAGGGAGGTCTGTATGGTATTCAGGTCAGCTCCTCCCAATTCACCCGACTGGATCTGACCTGACAAACTCAATGTGGCAATTAACATCGTCAAGGTCACCAACGCAATCACTCCTGATCTCAATCCTTTTGACATTTGTTTAGTTTTGGTCTGCAAATATAACATATAAATATAATACATGAATGACAAAGCGCCGTCATTATCAGTACAATTTTAGTACGTAAATCGGTCAGTTTTAGTATACAGCGGTATAGTTTTGCATTGATTTAACAGCTTATGCTCACCAGATTTAACGGGTAATAATCAGTTTACCACTCTTCGAAACTACCTCCCCCTCTTCCGTGGAGAGAGTAGCATTGTAGAGATAGATCCCACCTCCCAACTCCCCGCCGCCTGGTGAGGTTCCATCCCACATCACAGGATCCAGCCTGTACCCCGGTGAATAGATTTGCCTGTCAATGATCCTCACCATATCTCCCGAAAGGGTATAGATGGTCAGCACGAGTCTCAGATCTCGATCCGGCCTGTTGTGCTCCACATTAAACCAGGTTCTGTCAAAGAATGGATTGGGGTAGTTGTAAAGCGATTCCATCAACATCTCTTCCGACTCCATCACCACAAATTCAAGCTCCGATTCCGCAGAGTTATTGTGGATATCCCAGATCTTGACTGAAACCTGATGTTCCCCAGGTTCCAGGTTGCTGTATGGGTACCTGATCATACCTGAATTGAAACTGTTGGTATTAGCCTGGAAAAATTCATTGAGGATGACAGCATTAACACGGTCTTCATCAAGGGTAGCAGTAAGATCGTGACCGATGCCGTTTCCTGTGGTATTGATCCCGAAATTGTCCGTTACATACACCAGAAGGGAAGGACTTGGGTCGGTTATGCCTCCTGAAACAAAAAACGAATCATTCATATAGATCTCAATTACAGGAGGTTCTTCGTCTATGGCGTTTTCAGTTCCAATACCTCCTACATGAAATCCTTCATAGGATCCATGAGCGTCCACCTCGTTATTGTTGCTGTAATAGCTTATTTTGCCTGTGCCGTAGGCATAGTTAATATCTTTGGGAACGAAGAAACCAAAGGTAAAGCGTCCATTGCTGACTGTTGCTTTTCCGCTATACAGGATATTGTTCCTGGTGTTGAAGCTCCATTCAGGATCCTGATCATTGGAAAGGGTCTCTACCTTTTTTTCTTTGTCAAAAACCAGTGGGTACACCGTACCGTTAAATTCAGTCATAAATGCACCATCCTGACTCTTCAGATGCCCTGAAACAGAAACCCACTGGAAGGCAGACAGGGTATCCTGCACCTGTGTGATGTCGTGACCGTTTATGGAATCGGTCACTACGGTATGCTGCGGGTATACCAGACGCATGGAGGGATCACCCAACAAAGTGAAATTGCGTTTATTAATGCCCGGACCTGTATTGTTCTTACTATACGCTATGATATCCCCAAGCCTGTAATTCTGTTGGTTCTCATCCTTTTCAAACACTACCTCATAAAACCTTTCGTTGAGCACGTGGTTGGGACCCGAATAGACCAATCTTGTGGTGGTGAAAAGTCCAATTCCTCCTCCCTCACTATTGAGTAGAACATCTTCTCCGGCAGAAGTGATCTCCTGGTCCTGTTTATGGTCATACTCATCATACCTGCTGAATTCGCAAGTGGCTGTCATAAAGAGGGGCAGTTTATTCTTGTTGCTCCAGGAGCTGATGTCGTTGGTGGTGGTGATCTTTTCATGTGCCAGTCCATTGGGACCACCGTGTCCGGTATAGTTGACAATAAGTGCACCGCGATTCACCTGCCCGTTGATGGCAGAGGTCACATCGGGATAACGGGGACCCGTGGCCAGATTTTCCTGCGGATAGGCATCCAGGTAGATCTTGTTGATGTTGTAGGAGGGATAATGGTTTCTGACATAGGTAGCCAGCTCCTCTGCCTGTCGCATATGAAGGTTGGAATCCTCGTCATCTCCAATAAAGCAAAGCTGGTTACGCCACTCACCCTGTTTATCGGGATTGCTGTAAGCTATGATCTTATCGACCAGCTCATCTGCCTCTTCCACAATAGAAACCGGGAGACGACCAATTCCTATGTCCAGTAATCCATTATACATCGACTCATCCGTGTCCAATAGTCCAAAAAAATCGTCCGAAACATAGGAACGGGTGGGGGAGAGCGATTCGTCCGACTGATACGTGAGTATCAGGTTGGGATTGTTCTCTGAGGAGGTCCTGTTGTCGTAAGATCCATCACCCAGTAACAGCAGGTAACGGCAATAGGTTTCAGAGCCGTTGGAACGGTCGTAAAACATCTTCATGAAATTGCGTATGGCTGTTACATCAGGTGTTCCCGAGGAGAATTCATTAAAGATCTGTTGCTGAAGTATTACTGCTACCGTTATTCCGTCATTACTCCTTCTGTGTTCTGCCAGCCTTTCCGCTTGCTCACGGAAGATCTCCGGAGTGAGGATGATCATGTCGGCATGTGAAATCCCGTGCAGGTTCTGACTTTCAATTGCTCCCAATCCCTCCTCTTCAGAATAACCGGGTGAAGGGAAGTCCCCATTCACATTGAACGCAATGAATTCCCTGTTCTCATGGGTCTCCATCCTGTATGTGGCGGTGGATCCCTGAGTGGTATAGGCAATGTTCCGGGGCTGATCAGGTTGAGTGATCTCCCAGATCACTGTATTGCTGTTGATGTTTTCCACGTTGAATTGGCTGATGTTGCCTGCTCCTGTACTTCTGCTGTCCCTGAAAGCCAATTCTCCTCCGTTCACTTTTATCCTGCATCTTCCCTGCAGGGTGATAGCGTTGAGCCACCCCTCGGAATTGGAATCAGGACGGTCATAGGATACGGTTACAGCAAATTCGGCCGGAAGGTTGGCGTGTTCAAAAATATGTATGGATTCATAGGCATAGATGGCCGTATAGGTGCTCAGATCGGTACCGTTCACCTGCATCGCTCCTAACCATTGGTTGTCTGCAGAAATGTTAAAGGTGGAATTTACATTGGATCTGGCTGCTGCAACTACCCTGAACTTAACCGCTTCACCATTTACCTTGTCTGGCAACTGAAAGGGGTAATGCTGCTCCAGGTTCACATTAAAATTATCTCCGTACCACTCCTTTCCTGAATTGATCAGGTTGTACGTCTGTATTTCATGATGATCCCTGTAATCATACTCAGAAACCTGATGAGTGGCTGTTCCCGTACTTAGCTCTGCCATTTCAGGAGCTGTAGCAGCTCCTTTATCATCGGTAATAAAATAGAATCCTTTCAAGGAGTAACTGTGTTCCTTATGAATATACATTTGATCCTCTTCAGAGTACCTCCACGCCACAGGTCCCTGTGCGTAAAAAAGAATGTGGTCGCCCGGACCAAATGATCCATCCCCCCCCTTATCCATATATAATGGGATAGCTAGCAAGTCATCCATATGACCTTCTGAAAAGGTTTCAGGCAAGAGCCTGGCCCCTGAACCATATATACTCACCAGGGCTGGATTTTGTAACCCAATCTCTGCAAGTTGTTCATAGGTTAATTTATGGATCCCGCTCTTCTGTACACTGATCCTGAACCAATTGCCCGAAGCCAGTACAGAGCTGGTAGCCCAATCACCCACAGATTCACTCTTCAAGGGAGCAAGGGCCATTTCTTCTTCTAAACGGATGTTAAAAGATGAAACACACTCCAGTTGGCCTGATGAAGTGGTCCTGAAGGGTAACACTTTTACCACAACGTAGGAATGCTTGGCCTCTCGTACCAGTGAATATTCAAGCAAGGGAGTATCTTTCACATGCCGGGTAGATATTTCTGATCCCACCTGCCATTTTTCTTGTACTGTACCGGTGACTTCGATCTCTACCTTAGGCAAACTGCCCGGTGAGGTCCATGCTATTTTTCTTGTTATATATGGTAACGTATTCTCACCATCCTCGTATAAAGCATGAGGAAAGACGAAGTTCTTATTTACTGTATCCCACTGAATAACAACAGGTTCAACCTGTGAGTACAGATTGATACTGAGAATTGCTAATAGTAAGAATAACAGCTTTTTCATGTGAAAAAGTGAGAATGGCAACAAAAATATGTAATTAATCGTTGATTAAGTCGTAAATAGATAACGAACCTTTCAGTGGGATTGTTGTAAACAATATTTTAGTACTCTGTGCTCAGTGAAGTTGAAAGTACCAAGTGGAAAGTAAGAAGATACATATTATTCTCGGGTTGATACTGGGTATTCTCATAGCTGGACATCACCCGGGTTTGACGCAGGATCCGGCCTTTTCTCAGTTCTTTGCCAATCCACTCTATATGAATCCTGCCATGGCCGGTGTGGAGGGTTCAGCAAAACTATACCTGGGATATAGAAACCAGTGGCCTGGTGCCACAAATCCCTATTCCACATACCATGCTTCCTATGAGCAATTCATCGATCCCCTTCAGGGAGGTGTAGGTGTGCATGTAATCAATGATCGTCAGGGAGGAGGTGTCTTTAACTCCCTGGCACTGGATGCCATGTATGCTTACCACTTGAGGGTGACTTCTCAACTGATGGTAACAGGAGGATTTCAGGCTTCTGTGGGACAGAGGAATATGAATCCGGACGGCTTGGTCCTTCCTGATGAATTGATCGGGATTTCATCTAATACCCTGAGTGGATATTCAAGGGTGTATCCGGATTTTGCAGTGGGATTTGGTGGATTCTACAAATACTTTTATGGTGGTTTTGCAGTGCACCATCTGCATCAACCATACACATCCCCTTCTAAAGATCCAAATACCAGGTTATCAAGAAAATATACAGCTCATATGGGCGCGTTGATACCTATCTATGAAAAACGGTTGGGCAAGGAGATCTTACAGCTATCACCCAATTTGGTATTCATGCAACAGGATATTTTTCAACAATTAAATTATGGATTGGAACTGCTTTTTCAGAGCATTATCGGAGGGGTATGGTTTCGTCAAGACCTGTTGTTTTCTTATGGAACGCTAATCTTCTCTATGGGTTATGGAAACGAACAATTCAGGATAAGATACAGTTATGATGCGAAATTATCCCCACCCGATCTGCACATTCCACACCTGGGAGCACATGAAATATCGCTGGTGATAATTTTTGAAAACCTTTATAAGTCTACGAAACACAGGGCAATAAAAAGTCCTAAAATTTAGTTACTTTTGGTAGAAGTTTCTATATTAGCTTTTGTTTAAAACAGATAAATACGTTAAGCCATGAAAATGATTATGAGACTGTTCCCGGTATTTTTTGTTGCTTTAATACTGTGGGGATGTGGTGGACCGGACATAACCTCTTCTGGCAAAGCCTCAACTACCACGGGATGGGCATATAATAATCCGGAGAACGGAGGATTTGAAGTTCAACCCGCTGTAGAACAGGAAACTGGACCAGGTCTGACATTTATCGAAGGCGGGACCTTTACCATGGGGCGTGTACAGGATGATGTGTTGTATGAGTGGAACAATATTCCGCGCCGGGTGACTGTCAGCTCATTCTATATGGATGCTACAGAGATCCGTAATGTGGACTACAGAGAGTACATCAACTGGCTTAACCGGGTATTTGGACTGAACAACCCACAGGTAGTAAAGGCAGCTATGCCAGATACACTGGTTTGGAGGGATCCGATGGCCTACAATGAACCTTTCCTTGAGTACTATTACCGCCATCCTTCATTTAATGAATACCCGGTGGTAGGTGTAAATTGGTTACAGGCCCAGGATTACTGCATATGGAGGACCGACAGAGTGAATGAAATGACCCTGGTAGATTATGGCCACATTGAATTGTCCACTGATCAACAGGATGAAAGGAACTTCAATACGGAAGCCTATATCTATGGAATCTATACACCGAATATCACCAATCCGGTACCTAGTCTTAATCCTAATGTGGAGTCCAGGCTATATTCCATTGAAGATGGAGTCCTGTTGCCCAAGTACAGGCTTCCCACCGAAGCTGAATGGGAGTTTGCTGCTCTGGGGCTTATCGGCAATACGGTTGATGAAAGGTTATTTGAAAGAAGAACATATCCCTGGAATGGTCATAACGTCAGGAATTCAGATCCAAGGGATATGGGAAAAATGCGTGCCAATTTTGTAAGGGGTAAAGGCGACCTCATGGGTATGTCCGGTAGCCTGAATGATAAAGGATCGATCACCGTACCTGTTAAATCCTACTGGCCTAATGATTTTGGACTTTTCTGCATGGCTGGAAATGTGAATGAGTGGGTTCAGGATGTGTATCGTCCCATGAGTGCACAGGATGTTTCAGACTTCCGTCCTTTCAGGGGTAACCAGTTTGATAAAATGACCATTGATGCCAATGGAAGTCCGGTTATTGACAGCCTGGGACGTTTGCGTCGTGAATATATCACGGAAACTGATGCAGAAGGGCGTTTTAACTATCGGAAGTCTGACTACAGGAACTATAGAGATGGCGACAAAGAGTCGGTCTTTCAGGATGGTGAGCGAAATCCTCAGCAGCCGGATGGTTCAACCGCTATGTACGTGAACAATGAAGAAGAAAGGGTATCCCTGATGAGTGATCAGGTACGGGTTTACAAAGGAGGTTCATGGAAAGACAGAGCCTACTGGCTGAGTCCGGGCGAACGCAGATACCTCATCGAGAGTGAAGCAAGAGATGACCTTGGCTTCCGGTGTGCTATGACACGTGTGGGAACACCCACAGCATACTAAAGTAAAACTAATCATATAGTAGGAGGCTGTTTCTCAGGGGAAGCAGCCTTCTTTGTTGGGACCTACTCCAAAAAAAGATGACCCTTGAAACACTGCATAAAGCCTTCCTCGCGTCAGCAGGAATCTCTACAGACACACGAAGAGATGTAAGAGATACCCTCTTTGTTGCACTGAAAGGAGAGCAGTTTGATGGTAACCGATTTGTGTCTGATGCGCTGGAAAAGGGATGCCGACTGGCCATCACTGAAGACCGTGAACTCGACGGGGATTCCAGGGTAGTCTGTGTAACCTCGTCTCTGGAGTTATTGCAACAGCTGGCCAATTTCCATCGACATTATGTGGCCCCAAAGGTTCTGGCCATTACCGGCAGCAACGGAAAAACAACTACCAAGGAGTTGGTAAAAGCAGTACTTGCCAAAGGATTCGAGGTGCTGGCCACTCATGGAAACCTGAACAACCACATTGGTGTCCCTCTGACATTATTAACCCTGGAGAAGGAGGAGCTGGCAGTGATCGAAATGGGTGCCAATCATCCGGGTGAGATAGGAAAACTAGCTGAGATCGCGGCACCTGAATTGGGTATGATCACCAATGTGGGAAAGGCACACCTGGAAGGATTTGGATCTCTTGACGGTGTCTTGAATGCCAAAACTGAACTTTACCAATACCTGGCATCTGTCAATGGGCAAGCTATCATTGATGGGCAGGATTCCATTTTGTCGCAAAGAGCAACTGAAATTGGGGTTCAATCCCTGAGAGTAGGAGCAAACCTTGAGCTGCAAGTCACCGGCAAAATCATCCGACAGTCCCCTTTTCTGGAAGTGGAATTACAGGTGGAGGATGCTGTGAGTATGCTCAGCACCAGAATGGTGGGTGCCTATAATCTCCAGAATATCCTTCTTGCAACTGCTACAGGACTTCATTTCGGGATCCCCACGGACTCCATTGCTGAGGCTATTATAGAGTATATGCCTGAAAACCAAAGGTCTCAATTTATTGAAGGCGCACGGAACCGGGTAATGCTGGACTCTTACAATGCCAATCCCAGCAGCATGAGGGAGGCCATAAATGGAATAATTGCATTCGCATCATCACCCATTATGCTGATCCTTGGTGATATGGCTGAATTGGGTGACACCTCACTGGAGGAACACAGGAGACTTATTAAATGGATCGATACGCTTTCAGTGGATCGTTTTATCCTGGTGGGTCCCCTGTTTAGTGAAGCGGTTGAACTTCCTGAACGACTGACTGTTTTCAGGGATAGAGTTGAGCTTGAGGCCTACCTTGAAACCCAGCCTCCTGAGGGGTACCAAATCCTTGTGAAAGGAAGCCGTGTGATGGAACTTGAGAAAGTCCTCAAGTTCCTGGTATGAAAGTAGAAAGCAGAGAATGATTTGCGCGTAACATATAGATAATTAAGATTATAGACTTATAGAAATGGCAAATAAGTTGATGGATCCCATTGGGAAGTTGATGGGACTGAGATATAAATCTCATCCCTGGCATGGGGTGGAAATTGGTCCGGAGGCACCGGAAGTGGTGATGTGCTTTATTGAAATGGTTCCCCGGGATACGGTGAAGTATGAGGTGGACAAGGTTTCCGGTTACCTGAAGATCGACCGCCCTCAAAAGTATTCCAATTCAGTTCCTGCACTTTATGGATTTATTCCTCAGACATTCAGCGGGGATAAGGTGGCAGAGTTGAGCAAGGAGAAGACCGGGAATGATAAAATTGTCGGAGACTCCGATCCAGTGGACATATGTGTGCTAACTGAAAAGGAGATATCGCATGGGGATATACTGGTTCGTGCAAGACCTATCGGAGGATTTAGGATGATTGACAATAATCAGGCCGATGACAAGCTGATTGCTGTGATGAATAACGATGCCCTTTACGAAGATTACAGGGATGTATCAGATTTGCCAGAGAAAGTGGTGAACAGGCTGCGGCACTATTTTCTCACCTACAAGGATCTTCCCGGAAACCCTGCCGATGTGGAGATCACCCATGTATATGGCAGGGAAGAAGCCATCGATCTGATCGGGCGTTCCATTGATGACTACCACACCCGGTTTGAGAATCTCGATCACCTCCTCTCAAATGTATGATGGGTGATCACCTATCACTCATGGTAAAGGAACCGCTTGATCTTTTTAGTGGGTGTTTTTTCAAACGGCTGGACCTGCAGGATCATCATCTGCAGTTTGGAATTGCGGGCCACATGCTGATTCACGTGGATGAGTAATTCGTCCAGGATCTCATCGGACCTGGCCTGCAGCTGGTGTTGGACATCATTGGCATTCTCCTTAAGGTGCTTGAAGCGCTCTTCAAGAATCTCCAGGTTAAGATGTACCCGTGCTACCAGGTTGCCTTTATATTGCATGACCAGAGACTCGCTCACTATCTCTTCACTATTTATAACCGCTTCAATCTCCTCAGGATAGATATTCTCCCCGTTGGATCCAAGGATCATGTTTTTAAGCCTTCCACGGATGAAGAGGATCCCCTTCTCATTTATATATCCCAGGTCACCGGTACGGAAATAACCATCCTGTGTGAATACCTCTGAGGTCTTCTCAGGCTCCCGGAAGTACCCTTTCATCACATTGGGCCCTTTAACGACAATCTCACCTTCCTGGTTGACTGGATCAGGATTATCAATCCTGATACTGATCCCTTCCATCACACTTCCTACTGACCTGTAAACCGCATCTGCCGGGCCAAAACCTGAGATCATCGGGGAGGTCTCCGTAAGACCATACCCAATGGCATATGGGAACCTGCCCTCCAGTAGGAATTTCTCCACATCAGGGGCAAGTGGCGCACCTCCAATTCCGAAAAATCGCAACTGGCCCCCAAAGAATTTTATCAATTTCTTGGCAGCAGCTCTTGAGAGGAGTTTCCGTGTGAATCCCATCTTCATCATGAATCGCATAAGGGATGATTTATTTAGGGCAGGCTTGATTCGGGCTCGATAAATCTTCTCAATGATAAGAGGAACGGTAAGTAAAGTGGTAGGTGCTATTTTTTGCAATATGGGTGTCAGGTATGAGGCTGTAGGCGCCTTATCAATATAATAAATGGATGCTCCGTTCAGTAAAGGTACCACCATCCCCACGGTACACTCCAGGGTGTGCGCCAGGGGTAACATGGATAGAAACCGGTCTTCCGGAACCACCTGATGGAGAGTTCTGGATTGTTTGGCATTGCTCAGGATGTTGTCGTGTGTCAGCATAACCCCCTTGGATCGGCCGGTAGTTCCCGAGGTGTAGATAATAGATGCCAGCTCCTGGGATTCAGACTGAAAAAGCGAATCTTCTGCTTCCTGGTAATCGGGCTCTGCAGCCAGTTTCACCAACTGACCTGGAGTTTGAACAGGAGGGACAATCTTTCCGGATTCCACATCCAGAACCTGAAAATCATCCAGATTGATAACCAGCTCCACCGAACCGGGTAGAGAATGATTCAGTGCAGAAATCAGTCTTCCGGATATGAAAAAGGCTTTGGTTTCAGAGTGTTCCAGAATAGCGCTGATTTCAGGGCTTTGAAAATCCGGCAAAATAGGAACGGTGGTCGCCCCGGCAGCCAGAATTCCAAAGTAGGAGATGCCCCAGTGGGGACTATTTTCACTAAGAATGGCTACCCGGTCGTCCTGTCCAATACCAGAGCTCTGAAGCAGGGTGGCTATATGCCTGACAGAAACTTCCAGATCCTTATAATTATATGAGGTACCGTCGACACCTTCCAGTGCTGTTCTGGACGGATAATGTTCAGCACTGTATTGTACCAGATGAGACAGATTATGAATATCGTCCCAACCCATTATTTCTTGTTGTTGCATGGTGAATCTCCCTTATTTGTTTTCCCTTCTATACACAATTGTCACTACTGATCCTCACCGAAAACTTGTTTAAGCTGCCCAAACTGCCGCCTCCCTTTAAGGAAAAAATCAGCAACGATGCTACCCGGATAAATTCCGGACACAATAACGTCATTATTTTTTGTATTCCGAGATGGGTTTGTCCCTTTATAGATCTTTTTCATCCCATAATAGGCAAAATGCGCTCGGATGACAGCACTAAACTCCCTTAATGCTCCCTGGATCAGGAACCTGACCGCGGAGATTCCATCCATCAACATCCTGATGAAAATGATCCGCTCTCTCATTCCGGAGGGTAAATTCTTGTAGAGTAATAACAGGTTATTTCTGAAATTGAGAAAAGTTTTCGTGGGATCGCCCCGCTCCAGCGTACCTCCTCCCACGTGGTAAACAGTCGATTGGGGAACATAGTGAATTTCATACCCCATCCGCTTAAGTCGCCAGCACAGATCAATCTCCTCCATATGTGCAAAAAAACGTTCGTCCAGTCCCCCAGCTTCGCGATATAGGTCGGCCCGGACCAGCAGACATGCTCCCGATCCCCAGAATATTTCCCTGGTATCGTCATATTGACCACGATCTTCCTCCAGGTGATCAAAGATCCTTCCTCTGCAAAAGGGATAACCAAACTTATCGAGATATCCCCCGGCAGCACCGGCATATTCAAAATGGGTTCGCTTATGGATATCTTTGATTTTGGAAGTACAGGCTGCCACTCTTTCCTCTTCGATTTTGGTCATTAAAGGAGCCAACCATCCTTCTGTCACTTCGATATCTGAATTAAGCAACAGAAAATAGGTACTATCCAATTGTTCCAATGCCCGGTTATAACCTCCGCTAAAACCATAATTTTCATCCAGGATAAGCAGCTTGATCTCCGGGTAGTGCTTTTTAAGGAAAGGAACGGAGTCATCGGTGGAACCATTATCTGCAATGACAATCTCTGCTCCCGGGTGGTCACTATAACGCAGCAGAGCCGGCAGGAATTGATTCAGGAACTCTTTCCCGTTCCAGTTCAGGATCACTATGGAGACTGTGTTCATTCGGCCAGCATGATGTTAGAAATGATCTCCTGGAACTCAGTAAAGCTATTCTTGTTAGAACAAATGATATTCTGCCTGAATAGCGGTTCTTTAATACCTCTGAAGTCGGATACCTCCCCACCTGCCTCTTTGACCAGCAGGATCCCGGCAGCAATATCCCACGGATTTAAACCGTATTCATAAAACCCGTCATACCGACCGCATGCCACATACGCAATATCCGTTGCGGCAGACCCTAACCTTCTGAGTCCGTGAGAGTTCTTCATAAAATAGTCCATACTGTTCATGAACTGGTTCAGATAGGTAAAATTGGTGTATGGAAAACCAGTGGCGATAAGGGCCTGTCCGACACTGGTTGTTGTACTTACGTGGATGCGATTCCCGTTTAACCAGGCTCCTCCTCCTTTCCATGTAAAGAAATACTCATCCAGACCGAACTCGTATACGATTCCTGCTATCACCTCCTGATCTTCAATGAGACCCACGCTGATGGCAAAAGGAAATACTCCATGAATGAAATTGGTTGTTCCATCTATCGGATCAATTACCCAGTTGAAGGTATCTTCGATCCTGTTGCCGGTCCCCTCCTCGGCAATAAAACCAGCTTCCGGGAGAACCTTATGAAGTCCGGATACCAGGATCTCTTCGGCTTTCTTATCCACTTCAGTCACAAAATTCTGCTTCCCTTTCTCTTCAATATTTAACTCCTTACGATCGTTGTGACGGTCCCTAACATAGGCTGCAGCCTCCTTCACCACTTCCATGGCCTGTAAACAAATCTCCTGATAATGCATTGGATGTGTGATTAAGCAGCAAAGTAAACTAAAATATCAATACCCCAGTGCTTTTAGCAGGTCGGCAACGACAAAGGTACTGCCTCCTGTAAAGATCATATCGTCTGGTCCTGCTTCTGTTGTTGCCGCCTGGTAGGCCTCCTTCACACTGCTGTATTTCTCCCCTTTCAGGCCATATGCTGAAGCAGCAGTCTGAAGCTTCCGGACATCCATGGTCCTGGGTACACTGGAGGGAGTGAAATAGTAATGTGCCGATTTTGGAAGGATTGGAAAGATCGAATCTACCTCCTTGTCGCTTACCATTCCCCACACCATATGGAGTTCTTTCCAGGGAACCTGATTAATTTGCGTCATTACAGCAGCGATCCCTGCCTGATTATGGGCTGTATCACAAATGCTTCTTGGATTGTTAGACAGGAGCTGCCAGCGTCCCATAATTCCGGTATTTCTCACCACCGAAGCAAATCCCTCATTTATATTTTGATCCGTTAACTCCCATCCCTTGTGGCGCATTAATTGGATCGCACATAATGCAGTACTCACATTCTCCTTCTGGTAATCCCCTGAAAGATCACACCTTACAGTCACCATATCCTCCTTATTCTGAGCACTGGGCACTGAGCACTTTGCACTTTTAAATCTCATCAGGGTTGTGCCTTCAACAGTTTGAGTGTGAAATGCGGGTTCAAAGGATTGAAAAGCCAGAGCGACGGTTGACTTCTTCTTTTGAGCCATGGAGCAAAGCTCTTTTTCAGCCTCTGCGGGCATTCTTCCAAGCACCAATGGTGTCTTTTCTTTGATAATACCTCCTTTTTCCCCGGCGATAGAAACCAGATCCTTGCCCAAAAACTCGGTATGATCGTATGAGATATTAGTAATAATTGAGAGTTCAGGTGAAATGATATTAGTGGAATCGAGTCTTCCGCCCATTCCCGTTTCAATGACAGCAATTTTCACCTGTTGTCTGCAAAAGTAGTCAAAGGCCATTGCCACGGTCATTTCAAAAAAGGAGGGTGATATCTCTTTAATGATTTGCTGGTGCCGGGTGATGAAATCAACCACCTCCTTTTCCTCAACAGGAACCCCGTTGATCCGGATGCGTTCTCTAAAACAAAGCAAATGCGGAGAGGTATAAAGACCGGTTTTGTATCCGGCCTGCTGGAAAACGGAAGCCAGCATGTGACTGACCGATCCCTTTCCATTGGTTCCTGCCACATGGATCGTTTGAAACTGACGATGCGGGGAACCAAAATAGCTATCCAGTCTCAGGGTATTCTCCAGGTTAGCCTTATAGGCAGCTTTACCCACTCTCTGATACATGGGTAATGCATCAAATAAAAAATCTATGGCCTCACTGTAGTTCATTTGAGCGGACACGTATGGATATAGGAATCTTCCCATCCATTGTATTTTACTTTTTCAGCATGAAACCTTTCGGGTCTTAGTTTCTTCTCTTGTGGGTATCCCAGTGCTATTAAGGCAAAAGGTTTAACATGGGAAGGGAGGTTCAACAGCGAAGAGAATGAAGCTTTTCTACCCTCCCTGGGGTGTAATCCTACCCAACAGCTTCCTAATCCCAGTGCATGGGCTGCCAGCAAAAGGTTCTGGGTGGCAGCTCCACAATCGACAATCCAGTATCCGACATCGTGCTGAAGGTGTTCATCCCCGCATACCACAATGGCATGAGAGGCCGTTTTCAGCATCCCTGCATGAGGGTGGATCTCCATGATCTCATCCATCAGTGCCCGTTGATCAATGACCACGAAATGCCAGGGTTGCCTGTTCACTGCCGACGGAGCATACATGGCAGCTCTTAAGATCTCAATAATAATCTCACGATCAACAACTTGATTAGTATATTTACGAATACTGCGCCGGTCTAAAATGAAATCGAGTGGATCCATGTTCCAGAGAGGTTATAATTGTGTGTAAAACTTCATCCAATGTGAATAATTCTCTAATTGCATGGGACGAAAATGTCCTAATTTTGAAGCCATAAACTGATATGACGATACCTAATACTCACCTGAGGTAAAGGTAGCGTAATGAGGGGGGATATATGGCAACTGCTGTGAAAAAAAATCGAAAGATCTTCGTGCTGGATACCAACGTGTTGCTGCACGATTATAAATGCATGCACAATTTCGATGAGCATGACATCATTGTGCCTATAACTGTACTTGAAGAGCTTGACCGATTTAAAAAAGGGAATGATATCATCAATTATCATGCAAGGGAGTTTACCCGGGAGCTGGATAAGCTGAGTGGTGATAAATTGTTTAACGGGGGCCTTTCCCTGGGTAGAGGGAAGGGCAAGTTAAGTATCGAGACCGGCACAATGCCTTCAGAAAAATTGGAGGCTTCTTTTCCGGAAAAAACACCTGATCATCGTATTCTGGCCATAGCTGAACACCTGCACATAAAACACGGAACCAATCGTCCCGTTATCCTGATTACCAAAGATATCAACCTGAGAATGAAGGCAAAGTCTCTTGGAATCATGGCTCAGGATTACCACAACGATATGGTGCAAAATATTGAGGATATCTACGAAAGTGTGAAATCCAATGATGTGGAAGACCATATGGTGATCTCTGATATGTACGAATCCATGGAGGGGGTACCTGTAAAGCGATTCGGACTGAAAAAGCCTCCTGTAGCCCACCAATATTTTATTTTCAGGAATGCATCGAGGAGCGGACTGGGACACTATGATCCATTTAACAAGGTGATCAACCGGGTGGAAAAGACCCGGACGTATGGTATCGATCCCCGAAATGCGGAACAGACATTTGCATTGGATGCACTTGCGCGACCTGAGGTACAATTGGTGGCTCTGACAGGAAAGGCGGGTACCGGGAAGACTTTGCTGGCCTTAGCTGCTGCCATACATCAGAGAAAAATGTATACCCAGATTTTCCTGGCACGGCCAATTATACCTTTGGGTAACAGGGATATCGGATACCTCCCGGGGGATGTGGACGATAAGATAGGACCCTATATGCAGCCTTTGTTTGATAACCTTTCAGTGATTAAGCAGAAGTTCAAGCAACAGAGTAAGGAGTTTTCGCGCATTGAGGAGATGCAACAAACCGAGAAACTGTTGATCACACCACTGGCCTACATTCGAGGAAGGAGTCTTTCACGGGTCTTCTTCATTGTGGATGAAGCACAGAACCTGACCCCGCATGAAGTAAAGACCATTATCACCAGGGCAGGTGAGGGCACCAAGCTGGTCTTCACTGGGGACATTCAACAGATAGACTCCCCATACCTGGATACCAAATCCAACGGGCTGACCTATCTGGCCGACCGGATGAAGGGTCAGGATATTTTCGCGCATGTTCACCTGGTCAAAGGGGAACGAAGCTACCTGGCAGACCTGGCAAGCAACCTGCTTTAATTTAGGCCCATGGAGAGAAGACTATTTATTATACGACATGGTAAGTCCAGTTGGGACCACGAAGGACTGGATGATATTGACAGGCCTCTGGCTAACAGAGGGATTCGGAATGCGGAAGAGATGGCTGGCAGACTGACCCGATTGGAATTGATTCCTGAACTGATCTTTACCAGTCCGGCCAACCGTGCTATCACCTCTGCCCGGATTATGGCAGGATTGTGGGGATTGGAACCCCCGGCTCTTCAGATACGGGATCCTCTATATATGCCCTACACATCAGAGATCGACGAAGTGGTTGCAACTGCTCCATCCCACATCCAAAACCTGGCCATTTTTGGTCACAATCCCTCATTTACCCTATACGCCAATCAATTTCTGGATGAGTCCCTGGATAACCTTCCCACTGCAGGAGTAGTGATCATTACCCTGGATAGTGAGAATTGGAAAGGGATTAACAAGGAAGAGATCATAAGAACATACGTGGATTATCCTAAGAGGCCGCCACAGAGTGTATGACAGAGGTTACCTGTGCCATTATCATCGAGAATTGTCAGGTGTTGGTTACCCAGCGCAGTCAACAAATGCCCCATCCTTTGAAATGGGAATTTCCAGGAGGTAAAGTTAAGCAGGGAGAAGCGGCTGAAACCTGTATTCATCGCGAGATCAAAGAGGAGCTGGGGATATCGCTCAATATTGAGAGACTATTACCTGCAGTAGAGTATTCCTATGACTCCCATACCATCAAACTGATCCCATTTCTCTGTACTATCCTTGAAGGCAATATGTCATTGACGGAGCACATTTCCTTCAAATGGCTTCCCTTTTCACAGCTGGACTCACTGGACTGGCTTGAAGCTGATGTGGAGGTGGTAAGGATACTGAAAGCATCCGGAGTAACAGGGTAGGGGATTAATGGAGTTGACTTCCGATCCAGTCAGCCACATTTTTAAGAAATTCACCTATGGGTTTTCCGATCCCCTGTAAACCTTCTTCAATTTGCGTTCCCACAAACATGAGGAATAGCAGGTAGATCCCCAGAAGAAGAAAAGCTTTCAGCCGGTTAAAATGTTTACCTATAAGCATAATAGTCAGTGAGAGGAGAGTGGCCAGAAGCAGAAAGACCCATACCTCCTGGGTGAAGGCCAGCACCTCTTTGTCCAGTTTCATGGTATTGTCGTAGATCAGACAGTAGAGCAGGATGGGAAGACCCAGGGCAAAGGCTATATCAAAGATGTTACTACCCAGGGCATTACTTACCGCATCGTCATAATTTCCCTTCCTGGCATCCTTCATGGAAATGATGGTATCAGGAACCGATGTAGCAACAGCTGAAAGCACCACAGCCACAAAGATCAGCGGAATGCCCGTATGGTGCCCGAACTTATCTGTGGCGTATACCAGTAACCAGGTACCGAATGTCATGATCATGGTGCTGAAAACCAGAAGAAGCCAGGCATGATCCGGATTGATTTTTCTGCCATTCAGTACCAGGTGTGTCACATCCAGTGTAAGGACACGTATCCACACAGGTTGCTTCCATTTATCTTCCGGTGTGTCAAATCCCGGATCGGAGGTTCTGTTCCTTTGGGTAATGGTAAAAAGAAGCACCAGGTACAACAGATAGATAAGTACCAGAACCAGGCCATGCCATGCCTTTAATTCCCCGCGGAACAGGAAGTTTACGAAAACGACCTGGGAAACCAGCAATACAATCCCTTCGCGCAGTAATACTTTCCTGTTCAAAATAATGTTCCTGCCTTTACCCATGGAGAATAACATAAGAACGACCATAGCGGGTATGATCAGCAGGTTGAATAAGGCGCTTCCTGACGATACTCCCAATCCGCCGGAAAATCCTTCAGCATCTCTCAGGTAAAATAGAAAGAAGAGGGTGGTGAGAAATTCAGGCATGGAGCTGGCTATGGCATTTAATGTGGCTCCTTTTATCCCGGCCGGAAGCCTGCGCCCCAGATAGTCGGAGGCAACCTCAAAACCATGAGATGATCGCCATATCACTCCGCAACTAATCAGGATAAGAAGCAATGCAAGTACCATTCTATCCTTTGTTTGAATATGAGCTTACATGCATGATCTGGTCATCCAGGAAATTGTCCTCATATTCCATCAGGAATTTCTGGAAGAATCTGGAGATCTTCTTTTCGGTCAGCAGTCCCATGTAACCCAGCCACTGATCGCCGAACCAAATGGGTAGAATGTACAGGTGGTATTCCTTATTATGGTGGTTAACCTTTCCTGCCCTGATGATCTCTTCCAGCTTTTTACTCTGTTCCAACATTCCATACTCCTTCATAGCCTGCTGAACGTCAGTCATTTCCTCATGAGAGACCACTTCCGAATCTTCGGTCTGAATGCAAGCATGAATAATATCCAGGAACGAGAAATTGAAGAATTGTGTGGTAAACTGTGTGATTCTCTCTCCCAGTTGCTCCATATTTCTTATGGATCCCGAGGCAATATCGTTCTTGATGGGATCAAATGCAGAGGCCAGGTTAAACGGGATATAACTGATCACGTGTATCAGAGACCCGACCACGACTACTATAACCATATAAAAGACCAGGGTGGCCAGCAAAGGAAACAGATGATCGGGCGATAACCGCATGACCAGTTTAGCAAGCGGAATGGAAAGGGCAATAGCAGTAGTGGTGAAGAAGACCAGTAATATAATCCGCTGAACATTGTAGATAAAACTGTAGGACCTGCGTTTACTCATAAAACAAAGGTAGAAAAAAACCACATGGATTACTCAAAGTAAAGAGCTCGTGGACTTTCATCCAGCACTTCACCAATTAGGGCTGCACCACTCTCCGGATCACCCGCTTTCAGCTCTTTCACGACCTGGTTTGCATGATCCGGATTGACCGACATCAGCAGTCCACCCGAAGTCTGGGCATCATGAACCAGCATTTTCATATGGTAATCCACCCCCCTGGTAAAGTGGATGCGATCGCCGGTAAACTCTTGATTCCGGAAGGTGGCACCCGGAATGCTACCCCTTTCAAAGATCTGATATGCACCTGGAAGGAGAGGAATTGAACCTGTCCGGATTCTTAGGCTCACATGACTCGCTTCTGCCATTTTCAGAGCATGCCCTGCCAAACCAAATCCAGTTATATCGGTCATGCTGCTCACCCTGTATCTCTTCGAGACCTCACTGCCCAGGCTGTTTAATCGCTTCATCTGGTCCAGGGCTCTCCTGTATTGCTCTTCACTGGCAATCCCGCTCTTTCTGCCCGATACCAGGGAACCGGTGCCAATGGACTTGGTCAGAACCAACAAATCACCCGGCTTAGCTCCTGCATTGGTGATCAGCTTGTCGGGATGAACAGTACCTATCACCGCCAGTCCATATTTGGGGGGATGATCATCAATAGTGTGACCTCCGACAATTAATGCTCCTGCCTCTCGTACCTTCTCACCTCCGCCTTTGAGGATCTCTCCGAATACTTCCAGCGGGATATGCTTCTGGGAAAACATCATCAGATTCAAGGCCATCAGAGGCACACCCCCCATGGCATACACATCCGATAGTGCATTGGCAGCTGAAATCTCTCCGAACTCAAAAGGATCTGAGCAAATGGGAGGGAAGAAGTCGGTGGTGAAGATCAGTGCCATATCTTCGTGTATGCGGTACACACCGGCATCGTCATGGGTATTCACATCCACAAGCAAGTTGGGATCAAGTGATACAGGTAACTCCTTTAACACCTCCGACAGGAGTCCGGCCGGTAACTTGGCGGAACATCCCCCATCTTCGATAGTGGATAGCAGGTCAAAGGATTTACTCATTCGTTCCGGATATCAGGGATATACAACATGTTTCGCTGTTGCCAGTGTTTCTGTGATCACTACCATGTTAGAGATCATTCCCACACCTATTTCATACTGTAGTCCAAAATGATCGATGCAGGTTCCACAGAGCATGATCCGGGTCCCGAGTTCCTCCAGTTCTGATAATGATCCGCAAACCGGAGATTGCTTCATGGCAAGCTTAACACCGCCATTATATAGTATCAAATGGGTCGGTAGCTGTTCTTGGAGTTTCAGGTTGTCCACAAAGGTCTGCATCAGTACTTTTCCCAGTTCCGGATCGCCTTCGCCCATCAACTCACTTTTTATGCATACCACATATTCGTTCACTGAGTTTGTGGTTTCGCAATAAGACTCAGGATCAGTAAGGTTTTGGTTGCTTTCGGGACAATCGGATATAATCGTATGGGTATTGCCTTCGGTAGTCACTTTTGGAACAACGTGTTGATCTTTCAGGTAGGTCACCAGGTTTTTAAGCGAAGTATCGTTGTCAGTATAGACGGTTACTTGCTCTCCCGGGTTCAGCTCCTGAAGTGCCTCTTTCAGCATGATCAATGGTTGAGGACATCTCAACCCCTTGGTGTCAATGATTTTCACAAGCATTTAATTAAGAGTTCAAAAATAGGCATTTCTGGATGAACTCAATCAGATTTTCATATCTTGTCTTAGTTTTGATGCCAGTCTCAGGTTCATTTATGACAGCGGAGAAGAAACACAACCTGGAACCTCAATATTGGGTAGAGCGATACGGCGATTACCTGTTCAACTATGCCGTGGTCAGGGTAAATGACCAGGAGAAGGCCGAAGATCTGGTACAGGATACCTTTTTGTCAGCTCTCAAAGCGAAGGACAATTTCTTAGGAAAGAGTAGTGAACGTACCTGGTTGATCTCGATCCTAAAGCGAAAGGTCATCGATCTGTACCGGAAGCGCTATTCCTCCAGGGAATCCTCTTTGGCGGAATATGAACAGAATATCTCTGACGGAGAGTTCTATCGAAACGAAAAACCATTCAAAGGACATTGGCTGGATGGGAAGGGGCCTCATTCCCATTCCCTCATGCCTGAAGGAGAGCTGGAGCAGGAAGAATTGATGGAGATCATTCGCTTGTGTATTTCCAACCTTCCATCAAGCCTGGCATCGGTTTTTGTCATGAAAATGATCGATGAGTCAGAGTCGGCAGAGATCTGTAAGGAAATGGGAATCACATCGTCTAATCTCTGGGTGATGCTCCACCGGGCAAGACTCAAGATGCGACAATGTGTAGAAAGTAAATGGCTTAAATGAAATGGTGAAGAGGGCACTACATAGTATGATGATCTTTATGAGCAACAGGATGATTGCCTGTGATGAGGCCAGCTATCTTATTTCCTACAAGAGCGATCATCGACTGGGATTTAAAAAGTGGTGGAGTTTGAAGATACACCTGCTCACTTGTCACCTTTGCCGGAAATACAACCATCAAATTGAACAACTGAATTTAGCAGTGAAGAGGTACAGCGATAACTGTGCCGCTGGTACCTGCAGCCACCACCTTTCCACAAAGACCAGTATAAAGATCCAACAGGCAGTCACCCACGAGCTAAATGCCAATTAAATGTTAAATTTTTAGGAGGTTGTAAGGTCATCCGACCTGGCTCGACAAAATCCCCAAATCAATTATTCACTTAAATGTAATATGATGAAAACAGACAAAAAGATCTTAAAATCCGCATCTCTTGTAGCAGGTGCATTGATCACCACTTCGTTGGCAGGAGCCCCTTCAGCCGGACCAGACATCCTGGCATACAATGACCTGGGTTCAGGTGCACAGGTACGCAGTCATCTTATTGATGTGAATACTAATCAGCTAAATGGTGACCGGGCAGCAGCTTTCAAGTTTGGCGAGTTGAAGTGGGGGGAAGGCAAGTGTGGAGAAGGCAAGAAGGAAGCTAAAAAGGAGGGCGATGATAAAGCCAAAAAAGGAGCATCCAAGGCCACTGAAGCCAAAGCTACAGAATCAAAAGCTGCTGAAAGCAAGTGTGGAGAAGGCAAATGTGGTGAAGGAAAATGTGGAGAAGGCAAGAAGAGCGACTCCAAAAAAAGCGACTCCCAAAAAAGTAACTCCAAGAAAAAGAAGAAGTAGGGTTTAATATGAATTCCAGGGATCTGACAGAAAGTAGCTATGAAAGGAAAGGTAGGTATAGGACTCAGGCGTGATATTTCCAGGGAATTACTGGAGAGCAAGGTACTTAAGCCTGATTTCCTGGAATTTGCCCCGGAAAACTGGATGGGGATGGGGGGATACTGGAACCGGATCAGAAAATCAGCCGTGGAAAAGTACCCCATCACCTGTCACGGGCTGTCACTCTCACTGGGTAGCCCCGAGGAATTGGATTGGGACTTTATCAGGGAACTCAAGTTGTTTCTGAATGAGAACCAGGTAGAGGTATATTCGGAACACCTGAGTTATACCAAGAGCAGAAACGCCCATCTGTATGATCTGTTGCCCATCCCGTTCAGAAAGGACGCGGTAGATCATGTAGTGGAGCGTATCAGGCAAGTTCAGGATTTCCTGGAGAGGCCTTTAGCCATTGAGAACGTTTCCTATTATACTCCGGTGGCGGCGGAGATCACCGAAATTGATTTCATCACTGAAATCATTGAAAAGGCAGATTGCCAGCTTTTGCTGGATGTGAATAATGTCTATGTGAATGCCTTTAATCATGGTTACAATGCCAGGGAATTCATAGGGAGATTACCTCTGGACCGTGTTGCCTACATCCACATGGCAGGGCATGAGCAGGTAGAACCCGATCTGATTATCGATACCCATGGTCAGCCCATCATTGATCCGGTGTTTGAACTGTTCGAGTGGACCATACAGCAGATGGACCCTGTGCCGGTTCTGTTGGAACGCGATTTTAATTTCGATGAGTTGGAGCAGCTGCAGGAGGAGTTGATCCATTTGAAGAAGATTGTGAAGAAACATTGGAGAGTTACTCATGCAACTACATAAGGATACAGAAAGAATTCAGAATTTGCTGGGAGAATACTGCAGAAGTGGGATTGAACAGGAGATTCCCGGATTGACACCGGGCAGGGTGCATCACTACAGAAGGCTGGTCTATAACGTGATTCGGGACACTATGGATACTTCCTTTCCTATTTCATTGGCTGCATTGGGCGAGGAGCAATGGGATCTGTTGGTACATGAGTTCTTTTCTTTTGGCACCCCTACAGTTCCCCAGGTATGGAAACTGCCTTTTGAGTTTTTTATGTTTCATGCCACAAGAGAGACCGGAAAACAGATAGAAAAACCCTTTCTGTATGATCTGCTCTATTTTGAGTGGATGGAGATCGAGGTGCACACCATGCCCGACAGAGACTTTCCGGAACATGTCCCGCACGGCAATATCTTTATGGACCGACTGGCTTTCAATCCCGAATACGAACTGATCAGAATGGAGTATCCTGTGCATTTGCATCCTACCGCGAAGGCATTGGACATGAAAGGCGACTATTATGTACTCATTTTTCGGGTGCCTGAAACGGGTCATGTTCAGTTCATGGACTTATCAGTTATCAATACCTATATGATCACCAGGTTGGTGGAGGAACAAATTCCTTTGAATCACCTGAAGGCTGATATCGCGGAAGTCGCCGGTATTGAAAGTGGGAAATACCTGGATGAGGCCCTGGAGAGATTCGTCACGGTGCTCAGGGAGAAAGGGCTGATCCTGGGATATCTGAAAGAATAACCATTAAACGTATTGAAAATGAATACCTTGTACAATATATTTGTAGAGAGGGCAGGAAAGCTACGTGATATTCCGTTGCTTCTGTCCAGGCTGGTACTGGCTTATGGTTAAGAAAGAGCTAATCCAGTTTATAGAAAAGTTCCGGTCGCTTCTTGTGGAAGTCTGTAGCCTCCTGGTAGGCCGCAGCGATCGCCAGAATGGTTCCCTCATCATACAGGTTTCCCAGGAAACTGATGCTGGTGGGGGATCCGTTCTCCTTGAACCCATTTGGCAGTACCACCACAGGATGACCGGTCAGGTTGGTAGCCAGCAGTTGACTTCCACCCTGGAATGAGGGAGTTATTACTACATCAAAATCCTGCATCTTCTTATGATAGTCTTCAATGAGGTCATGCCTGATGCGATTAGCCTGAATATACTCCACGGCTGTAATATACCTGGCTGTACGAAATAAATTGGGCCAGGCATATCTGTGCTGTCTCACCAGTAGGGAATCCCTGTTGGAACGAGTCAGCTCATCAAAGGCTGCAGCCGCTTCTGCCTCAAGGATAATTCCCATGGTATAATAGGGGATCTTTCCACCCTCCAGGTCAACTGGTATCAACTCAGCTCCCAACCTTTTCAGTACACGAAGGGTTTGCTTATCAAACCGGGATACCCCGTATTCCGATTCGAAGGCGGTCTTAAAATATCCTATTTTTAGTTCTGAAAGATCAACATCTCCCGGGTAGATAAATCCGGCATCCACCAGGGTTTTATCCTTCTCGTCCAATCCCCTGATGGCATCAAATACAATAGCGCAATCAAGTACACTTCGACATATGGGCCCTACCTTATCCATACTCCAGCTCAGGGCCATGGCACCGGAACGCGTTACCCGTCCGAAGGTAGGACGTAGTCCGGTTGTACCGCATCGTGTGGAAGGAGATACGATGGATCCCCAGGTTTCGGAACCAATGGCGAAAGGTATCAGACCGGCTGCTGTGGCTGAGGCAGAACCCGCCGATGATCCACTTGATCCCTCATCCGGATTCCAGGGATTCCGGGTAGTATCGGCAAACCATATATCCCCCATAGCCAGGGAACCCAGAGTAGTTTTAGCCACAAGAATTGCCCCTGCCTCTTCCAGCTTCTGAATGATGCCTGCAGTCTCATCCAATATCTGATCTTTATAGGATTCTGCACCCCATGTGGTTGGGTAATCAGGGAATGAGAATAGATCTTTGGCACCATATGGAATCCCATGAAGGATCCCCCGATCCTTCCCTTCAGCCAGCTCAGCATCCAGCTTTTTAGCCTGTCTAATGGCATACTCCTCCGTAAGAGTCACTACACAGTGTAGCTGTGGGTCATATTTCCTCAGCCGGTTCAGGAAATATTCGGTCAGTGCCAGACATGAGATCTCACCCGCACGTAACAGGGAAGCCAATTCCGGTATGGACATAAAGGCCAGGTCTGCATCCCAGCTAGGTTTGGAAATACCGGAAGGTATTCCCCACTGGATTTTTGGTGATGGTTCAGGAAGCCTGAATCCGTAGGGCAGAGGATTAAACTGCAAGGCCGGAGGAGTAGTGTTAGGGAGCCTATAGCCTCTGATATCTCTGTAAGTTTCTATGAGATCGGTCATCCCGGAGTCGATCAGCACAAGCTCCAGGGAATCAAAATCGAGGTCCATGGGATTCATGACAAAGTACACAGAATCGATCTCCACCTCTATCTGGCGATCGCTTTCTGTTTTGTTCCGATTTCCGGTACAGGAAATCGTCCATATCAGGATTAAAACAGATCCTGCAAACTGTAGTATCTTCCTGGTAATCAACCAAACACTATCCATGGCTAGTGAATTTTCATATTGGAGCTTTCCAATATACAAAAAATGCAATTCTTTCTTTGTGAATTCGAGGAGAACGTCTATATTTGCAGCCGCAATTGGGAGCTTAGCTCAGCTGGTTCAGAGCACCTGCCTTACAAGCAGGGGGTCACTGGTTCGAATCCAGTAGTTCCCACACGACAAAACAGAAGCCCGTTCACGTTAGTGGACGGGTTTTGTGCTTTAGGAGGTTTCGTCAAGAATTTATTCTTGTAAGAAACCGAGTAAAGTGCAAAACTGTATTGAGCTATAGCGAAATACAGGCTTCTGTTTTGTTGAAGTTCTCCCCCTGTTCTGGATCACGAGCCTGGCGTAGACAGGCGAGTAATCCAGTAGTTCCCACACCTTTTGGAGAGGGGGTTAGATTAACAAGAGTCTAGCTCCTTTTTTTGTTGGGTTGAATTGGGATTGAAGAATCCTCTGTATTAAATTGAACTAGTTTTTCTAAGATAGGTCTTAGACTAAGAGCAATACAATAATATCCAATGAATGGTGCAGCTTAAGTTCCAAAAACAATTTCGACCCTGATTGATCTTTTAATTAATAAAAAAATAACTGATTAACATACTACTTGTCTAATTCTTAGTATCAGAGGGATATAAAACATTAGAGTTCTAATCAGGATACAGTATTTTCTTTGCTTTTTGACGGCTCCACCAGAGAAGACATGCAAGAGCCAGAATAATAATGGTCGGCATAGCGGTAAACCATACATTTATTCCTTCTTCGAGATTAATCAAGGTCCAGAGCATTGCGAGTCCGGCCAGTGAGCATCCCAGTGCCATCGTGGTTACAAAGATTCCCTGCCCCTTTGGCTTCAGGTAAGCGAGGATGGCACCGATACCAAGTGCGGTCAAAACCCCGCCAGACCAGCGAAGCCATCCAGGGGATACAGGATCATCACCTGAGAGGTCTACAAGAGATCCAGGTACAAATAAATAACCCAGGCCGTAAACTATACAGACAACAGCATAGATTATTAAAACTGTTTTCAGAATTCCAGAATTACTATTTTCTGCCATTTGATTTCCTCCTTATATCAATCGGGTCGAAATTGTATAAAAATCTTAGATAGCATCCTTATCTGTTATCCAATGGACTGCCTTCCTGCGCTTTAACTCCTGCCAGAATTGGGATAGTTTATTAAGGCTATTGGCCATATAGGTTTTCAGATGGGTATATGCAAGTTAGCGTGTTAGAGCATATGAGTCAAATACAGCACACACCGGCGTAATTGAGCGGGGTTTAATATTCTCAAGTTACCCCTGACTTGTCAGAATATCAAGTATTTTGCTTGTCAGTTTAACACTCCTTGTGTGGACTTATAACCAAGGGCCTTAAAAGGTCGTTATGAAGACTTAGATTGTTACACTTTATAAGTAAATTGTATGTTGTTTCTTTAAGATTAGCTTTTGGCATTGTTATAATAGACCTTTGCTATTGAGAAGTATAATATAAAATTAAAATCATGAAAAGCATTCATCTCGTCCTAGTCCTATTAATGATATATGGTTCATCCTATGCACAACAGAATCAGGCGGAAATAACCCATTATGTTTTTCCTGAATTTACTAATGGTATTGTTTTGAAGAAAAATGGAATAAAGCACAACGCTTTGTTAAATTATAATTCATTGACAGAAGAGATGGTTTTCGAGGATCATGGTCAAAAATTGGCAATTATAGAGTATGAGGTAATTCGTATAGATACAGTATTCATCAAGGATAGAAAATTCATTGTATTGAATGGTAAATTTGTTGAATACTTAGACCATTCAAATTGGAAATTGTATGTTGAGTACAAGTGCAGGGTGAAGGACCCAAGTAAGCCGTCCGCATACAGTGGAACATCTGAAACATCATCTTCTGGACCATTGTCATTATTTATTTCTAACGGTACGATTTACGAAATGAATTTGCCAGGTAACTTTAAGGCTGAACCGTATTTCTATTACTGGCTAAATAAAAACGGGGAAATAAGCAGGTTTATAAACTTGAGGCAATTGAGAAAATTATATAAAGGCAAGGAGGATTTATTTAAAGAATATGTTAAGGATAATGATGTAAAATACACTAATAAACAGAGTATTATTCGATTAATTGAATACTTAGAATCAAACCAGAGCCTGTAAAACTATCATTAAAAATTCTTTGTTTCTACGGTCCATCCATCTCTTTCACACAAACCACAATTTTCGCCGTAAAACAGCTTGGAAGACTCGGTTTTGCCCTTTAATTACCAGTCCAGCCAGGAGAGCGTTGGAACGACACACATTCAACCGTGCGGTTCCCCCTAGGTTCCCCCATCTGGATCACGACTGAGTTCATGTAGGAGTAATCCGGTAGTTCCCACACATCAGATGATCGGATTAGTTCTTTAGGGCCTGATTCCTATATTTGTGTGGTTGAAAGGGGATTGAAGTAATTGGGTTTAAATCTATCAAGTGTTTTGTACTTGTTTTTTAAAAAATGATAAAGACCAAAATAAAAGAGGTCATCTTATATTTGTCTATTCTTAAACGGAAGGGACTTCTTGATTCCAATAATCGTGATTGAAAAGGAAAATACTAAAGAGCAAAAGGCCCAGTCAAGGACAATAAAGGACCTTATCAGTACCCCATTTAAAAAGGTCATGTTTGCGATACAGATTATTAGTTATGTGCTTATTGTTGGGTCACCAATTATTGGAGGAGCTATTGGTGGATTGTTAAGATTAAAGGCTACACAAATAGGTGGATTAATTTTTGGCATATTCCTGGCTGGTGAGATCTTGTTTTATGGTTCACTGGCATTTCTGGGAAAAGAATTGGTCTTACTACTCAGGGATAAAATAAAAGTGTGGTTTATAAGGCGAAACCGAAAGAATAAACTGAGCGCTTGAACCTTGAGCCCATACAACGGCGTAATTCAGCACCCTTCTTCGAAATGGTCTAGCTCCTTTTTTGTTGGGTTGAAGGGGGGGGAAGATGTATTCGAGAGTTCAACAGCTTTTTGCTTGACTCCCGGTCATCATACTATCTCTGAATATTTCTTTCGTAAGCTTCTTTACACTACAGGTTTTTTACGTAACGGACCGAGAATCCATCTTCCTTGCCGTAGGTGCTACGGCGCACACCTGCATTTATAACGTCCAGGCGTCTGGTCCATACTCTCGATTCATTGTATTCCGTAGTAGACCAAAAGAGAGTGTCGTCACCTAATCCGTAGAATGTACCATTGGGACTGCGGAAACCACCGGGAAGAGCAGTGAATCCGGACTCATTGGTTGCTCCTGCATTCGGACTGTTCCGGTGATCAGTGCCAGCTTCTTTCAGCATTCCTCCTTCATCTGTTCCTCTCCAGTCTTTATTATCTGTTTCTGCCTGGCTCATCCCGAGATTCCTCTCCAGCTCTTTCCACTCTGAATCGCTGGGCAGATGCCAGCCATAAGGACATACACCCTGAACACCACTCGGATTCCCATCGCTGCTTCCGGCACCGTTCATTGCAACAGCCCAGGTGTATAGTGCTCCATAAGTATCCCCATTTTTTGTCGCTTATCACTTGTGAAAATCCTGGACCTCACGCCCAGACTACGATCTGGGGATTATAAAAGAAGATATTGGGGGTCCAATTCTACTATTACTTGATTTCAATATATCAGAATCGTATATTGTGGTTCCAAGTAACCTGCAATTATTGATGTTACACCAATAATTACAGGTTAATGTTATCCCCAACAGCATATAATTAAGTATTTCAATACTAACTAGATAAATTCTATTCTATGGAAAATTATGCTGTATCGATTGTGATCAAATGGATTCACCTCATGGCAACTGTAGCCTGGATAGGTGGAATGTTCACTAACATTTTTGTCTACTTGCCGGTAATAGGTAAAGTGCTTGATCCGCCAACTACCGGAAAACTCATGGGAGCTGCTATGAAACGGTTCAGGTTGCTGGTTTATATTTCAATGGGTCTATTTTTATTAACAGGTATGCTGCGGGGATTAACCGGTGAATTGCCATCAGAAGGTCTTTGGGCCATCATTTTTTACATTAAAATTGGGGTATTCACTTTGATGGTGTTCCTGGCAGTTTATGCTTTTGAGATCCTTGCTCCAAAAGTAGCTAAAATTGCAGTTAATGGGCCATCCCCAGAACTTCTCAGAATTCGGAAATCACAGATGTCTTTAGTAATGATCGGATTTATTTTGGGAATCATCATTTTGGCATTGACTGCCGCACTTTAAAGTGTTGATTTGAACCGTGCTCTGCAGCCTAATATAGATCGCCAGGGAGTGTGTTTCAGAGGATTCGTTATGGATTCAAAATACATTTCATCTGGGGTCAGATCTTCTAAAGAACTATATGGTTTTGATTCATTGTATTCCCTTCTCCAGTATAATAAAGTTTAAAGCAAGATGCTATTTACTTTTGCAAAGGAATGGTGTACTTTTAGATGTAAACCAAAATCCTGCTATCCATGAGAACCAACAGAAGATCTTTTATTAGAAGGTCCGTAAGCGCTGCCGGTGCTATATCCCTCTTTAGCATTTTAGAAGAAACAAACGCAGCTCCATCGCTGGCTGAGATGTACCGGAACTTACCGGATCCTGTCTGCGATGCAACATCGGATGAGAGTTTCTGGCATTATATCAAGAACTGCTATACCTCGAGTCCCAACATCATGAACCTGAACAATGGGGGGGTATGCCCGCAGCCCAAAGTGGTGCAGGAGGCATTTGAAAGTTATAACAGGTTCAGCAATGAAGGTCCTGCCTATTATATGTGGAGTGTAGTTGGAAAGGGAAGGGAGACGGTCCGCAGCGACCTGGCAAAGCTGGCTGGTTGCTCCGGGGAGGAAATAGCCATTGTTCGTAACACTACCGAAGCCCTGGAGACTGTGATATTTGGCCTGGACCTGAAGAAAGGGGACGAAGTAGTGCTGACAAAACAAGATTATCCCAACATGATCAATGCCTGGAAACAGAGGGAAATGAGGGACGGGATTGTGCTTAAATGGGTGGATCTGCCCTCTCCGGCTGAGGATGAGGATGCCATTGTCGAAGCTTACCGTGAGCTGTTTACCAACCGAACCAAGATCATCGAGATCATGCATATGATCAACTGGAACGGGCAGGTTCTTCCAGTTAAAAAGCTGGCCGATGCCGCTCATGCAGAAGGCATAGAGGTGTTGGTGGACGGAGCCCATACATTTGCCCACCTTGATTTCGTGGTGCCGGACCTGAATTGTGATTATTACGGAACCAGCTTGCATAAATGGCTTTGTTCACCCTTCGGTACAGGTATGCTTTATGTAAAAAAGGATAAGATCAGTAAAATCTGGCCGCTCACTGCACCGGGAGATCCCGAAAGTGATGATATCCGGAAATTCGAAGCCATGGGGACACGTTCATTCCCTGCTGAACTGGCCATTGGAACGGCCATTGAATTTCATAAGATGATCGGATCGGAAAGGAAGCAGGAGAGGCTTCGATATCTGAAAAATTATTGGATGGAACGTCTTCAGGATATTCCGGGTATCTATTTCAATACTTCCCTGAAATCCGAATTCTCATGCGGACTCGGGAATTTCGGTATCGAAGGTTTGGAGCCCAAGGACATACAGGCAAAGCTGATGAACAATTACAGGATCTATACCATATCCATCGACTGGGAAAACATACATGGGATCCGGGTTACTCCCAACACCTATATTACCACAGAAGACCTCGACAGATTTGTGAAGGCAGTGCATGAGATTGCAACCAGTGCATGAAGGACTCTCAAATCAGTGAATACATCCATTTCGATCAAGAAGGCAATCAAACAGTTAAAAAGAATGCAGGAGATTATTGTCAGGCTACCTGGAAACAGAATCCATTAAGTCAAATTAAGAAACAATGAACTGCAACAAGGAATTTTAGATGCAATCGAGGCTGCATTCTAAAATGGGTGTCTTTTTCGGAAAACAGGACAATATAAAATATTCTGGTAGGGTATATCCATACTTGTGCGGTATACTATAGTGAAATGATCATTCATTAAAATCAATAATCATGAATAGGGTAAAACTATTGTTTGGAATTATATTAGGATTGCTTCTTATATTTTCAAAAGGATGTCAGGATGATAAATTTGATCAGCCAGGAAACATAGTGGTGAAAATCACGGATGCACCCTTCCCGATCGATATGATTGAAAAAGCCACTGTACGAATTACAAAGGTAGAGATCAGGGCTGAAAATGAGGATGATGGAAATCCATTCATTACTCTGCTTGAGGATACCCTGGAATTCAATCTGCTTGAATTGAGAAATGGAGTAACTGCCGATCTGCTTAATATGGATATACCAGCTGGAAGCTATAATCTTATTCGTCTTTATGTGGACGAGGCCAGCATATCAGTCAAAGAGTACGAAACCTACGAAGTTAAAGTACCCAGTGGTGCTCAGACCGGTATTAAAATCTTCATAGAACCGGCCCTGAGAGTTGCAGGTGGGTTAACCACTGAGGTGTTGCTCGACTTTAATGTTGACAAATCCTTTGTGTTAAAGGGTAATATAAATTCTCCTGCCGGGATCAAAGGATTTAACTTCAAACCGGTCATAAGAGCTGTTAACAATACAACTGCCGGAGTTATAGAAGGTGTGGTAACATATGCTGACACTGTTCTTCTGTCAGATGTTTCCGTTTGGCTTGAGCAAGACACTGTTGTTACTACAGCCTACACAGATACCACAGGATTTTATGCCATGCCGGGGATTCCGGCGGGTTATTATACTGTATCGGCCACAAAAGAAGGTTTTGATACAGTTTCTTATGCAGATGTCGAAGTGATGGAAGGTAACCTTACCGTTCAGAATTTTGTTTTAGATTCAACGGAAGTAAAATAAAATTCAGGCCGGTTTTTCTTCCCGAATAGTTCTTATACATTTTATACTTTTGCAGGGTAATCTGGCAGAACACAGTTGTGACGAAAGAACGGTTTAAAATCCTGTTTGATGCATATTTTGATGATATCAGAAGATATCTCTACTATCGTTCAGGCGATGCCGTTCTGTCAACCGATCTGGCCCAGGATACATTCCTGAGGATCTGGGAAAGGAAACTTGATCTGAAACCTGGAAAGGATATAGCTCTTCTCTATAAAATAGCCGGAGATCTTTTCGTCAGCCATATTCGCAGAGACCGTCTGTCAAAAGGGATCAAAAGTACATTGCACTTTGAGCTATCCGGAGAGACTCCCGAAGATAATTTGAATTACAAGGAATTAAAGGAGCGGTATGAGAAAGCCCTGATGAAACTTCCTGAGAAACAGCGGATCGTGTTTCTTATGAGCAGAATGGAAGAGCTTACCTACCAGGAAATAGCAGACAGACTATCGCTCAGTGTTAAGGCAGTAGAAAAGAGGATGTCCGTTGCACTGGCACATTTACGCAAAGAATTGGCAACCTGATGAAAAAAGCGCAGGAACATACAGAATCTAATACGGATCTGAAAGATCTGTCCCCTGCATTTTTTTCCCGGACGAAAATTGCTTGGGGAACGAGCAAAGATGAGATCTGGGAGGAATTGTCTGCCCATCTGGAGGAGGATACCTCCTTGAATAGTAAGTCCAGGTTCATACTGCCAAACAGACAGTGGATTGCATTAGCTGCATCTGTAGCTATCCTCCTGGCTGTGGGCGGATTTATGCGTATTTATACCGAGAAAACGGTTTGTGCTGCTGGAGAGCATCGTTCCATCCAACTGCCTGATGGTTCTATAGTTGAGCTCAATGCCTCGACAATCATTAGCTATCACCCTTACTGGTGGCGTTTCTCAAGGCGGTTGGATCTGGAAGGAGAGGCTTTCTTTAACGTGAAGGAAGGAAAACAATTTCATGTAGTTTCTACCCGTGCCACAACCGAAGTACTGGGCACCACCTTTAATGTATATGCCAGGAATAATCGCTACAGTGTATCCTGCCAGAGTGGTCAGGTCCGGATTACTTCCTCCCTTACCCATGAGATGATTACACTGTCTCCAAATGAGCGTGCGGAGTTGAATCAATCGGGTGCCTTTAACATATCCGGATTTGAAGAGGTACATTCCACTCCCGGGTGGATAAACAGTCATCTCATGTTTGCTTCCGAACCACTCAGACTGGTGTTTGATGAAATTGAGCGACAATATGGCATTATCATTGAAACGCCCGAGGATATGCATTATCTCTTTTCCGGTAATTTTTCCATTGATGGTTCTGTAGAGAATGTTATATCTTTGATCTGCCGTCCCTTTGATCTTGTTTATGAGCAGAAATCCAGTACAAAGTATCTTATCCATCCGCCACAGACTGACTGAAACAGTATCTCTCATTCTCCTTATATTTTTACCATTTCACCAACAGGCAAATGCCCAGGAAATTGAAATAGATGCTGAGCATGTGTCACTGAATAAAGTGCTTATTCAGATGGCGAAAGATTATCACATACAGCTTTCATTTGATGACGAACTTCTATCTACTTATACTATTTTCGTTCATGAAGCGTTCGATTCGCCTGAAATTGCCGTGGCTTATTTGCTCAGGGGACTTCCATTGGACTATGATAAAAATGGTGAGGTTTATGTCATTTTCCGGGTACATGCGCCTCCGGTCAATAAACCATACCAGTTAGCGGGCCGTATCGTCGATAGTCAGTCAGGCGAGTCATTACCCTACTCACATATCCTGATTGATCACAGTGGGATTGTTGCAGATTTTAGTGGTGGTTTCTCCTTTGCATCATCTGCCGACTCTGTTTTTACCGTCAGAATCTCCTATCTGGGCTATTTCGTCCATGACACACTGTTGCCATCGGGCGGCAATCATGTTATTGAGCTAACTCCCTCAATCATAGGACTCAGAGAGGTGGTAATTAAGGGAAGGGCCATCGAACGATCCGGACAGGTGGGAGAAGAGCCAGGTGTAATCAGACTCAATCATAAGATAGCCTACCGCTTACCTGGTAACGGGGATAATGCTGTATTTAACTTTCTGCGTTTACAACCCGGGATCCTTGCTGCTGGAGAACAGTCGAGTGAGATGATCATCTGGGGAAGTTACTCCGGACACAGTCAGGTTCTGTTTGACGGATTTACCATATTCGGGTTAAAGAATTTCAATGATAATATCAGTTTTGTAAACCCATACATGGCAAAGGATATCAGGATTTTAAAAGGGGGATACAGTGCGGAATACGGAGACAGGGTAGGGGGGATTGTTGAAATTTCTGGTATAGACGGGAATAGGCGGAAGCCTTCCATTAATTTGAATGTAAATAATTTGACCGTCAACGGAATGGTCAGTGTGCCGGTTAAGGAACTGGCAGCCATCACCTTTGCATACCGTCATACCTACTACAACCTCTATGATATGGATGACCTGGCTATTATTAGTGGGAGGAAGGGAAGGAAATCCTCAAACCTTGTGGATATTAATGTCTTCCCTGATTATAACTTCAGAGATTTTAATCTCAAGTATGCAGGTTCCACCAGGTCGGGGGACGCTTATTATGTGAGTCTGTTTGAAGGAAGGGACAGATTTTCCTATTCGTTAGACGAGGTGTGGAACAATACGGAAGTAACCCAGAATACAGAGGAGGGCAATTGGCAAAGGGGAGCAACAGCCTTCTATGGCAGGTCGTGGAAGTCCGGACACCGCAGCAAATTGTCGCTGAGTTATTCTGGACTTAACCGGGATATTTTTGAGGGGCAGGAGATTACTCGCATATCCAATAACCATGTAATTTCAAACGAGGAGATCAAATACATGAACAAGGTAGAGGAGATCGCACTGAAAAATGGTAATCATTTTTTTCTATCCGAAAAGCACAGGATGGAAGCCGGCTGGGGGTATATGTACAACAAAATATCATTCAGAGAAGATTCTTTTGAAACACCTGTGACGGATAATGAGGAGGATACCCACCGATTGAACTTCTTTGTTCTGGATGAAATGGTAATGACTCCGAAAATAACCTTAAAACCCGGAATCAGGATAGACTACCCCATCCATCTGGGCCGTATATATCTTCAACCCAGGTTTCAGCTCACTTTTGATCTTTCAGACAGATGGCGAATAAACGGCGCATGGGGGATCTATAACCAGTTTATTTCCGAAACCTCAGTTATTGATGATCTTGGAAATTACCACTATTTCTGGGCCATAAGCGGAAATGAGGAGGTACCCGTTTTGCAGGCGCAACATGTTATAGGAGGACTTACATTCATGCAAGATGGACTAACCATCGGATTAGAAACTTTTTACAAGACAACAGACGGTATTGTACGTTATCTCAGTCAAAGGGGGCAAAAGCAACAGACAGTTTATCAGGGAGAGTCAAGAGCTTACGGCATGGACCTGATGATAAAAAAGTACTTCAGAAAGCATGAAGCATGGACTGCCTATACGCTAAGCCGGACTGAGGAGTATTATCCCTATTTTTCTTCTTCTCAGTATGTAGATGCACCGCAGGACCAGCGACATGAGATCAAAGGTGCAATCCTGTTTAATTTCAGTCCTTTTTATTGTTCAGCCAACTATGTATATGGTTCCGGATTTTCGGATCGCATTTCCTCTTTTAGCTCCTCATCGGAGAGGTATCCTTATAGCCGTCTCGATGTGGCATTTATATACCGTTACACGCTTAAAAACTATCATATCGAAGCAGGTATCTCCATATTGAACCTGTTCAATACAGAGAATATCAAGTATTCCAACGTCATGCGAATCCCTGAAAACCAGTCCAGTTCAATCACTATCCATGCTGAAGCAGTCCCCTTCACACCAACCATCTATCTGAATCTTTCCTTTTGATTGGCATTCGGGGAACACCGCATGATCCGTAGTATTTCATAGCCAGATGTTTCAGGTTTAAACCGTCGGTACAATGTTCTGATTCATCCTGAATACATTGCCAGGATCCCATTTGTTCTTGGCCTCCACCAGCCGTTCCCATACCGTGTCAGTGTAAGCCTCTCTGACCCTCTCTGCTCCCTTTTCACTAAGGAAGTTCACATAGACACCCTGAACTCGAAGGTGGTCACAATGCCAAAGTTGCCTCCGCCTCCCCTGACGGCCCAGAACAGATCGGGATTCTCTGTGGAGCTGGCACGAACAATGGCCCCATCGGCCGTTACCATCTCCACTGATAGCAGATTGTCGACGGTAAGACCGTATTTCCGGCTGATCCAGCCAAATCCACCCCCAAGGATCAGTCCTCCCACCCCTGTGTGGGATACGATACCCGCCGATACTGCAAGTCCGTGTTTTTGTGTTGCTTCATCTACAGCGCCAAGTAGGCATCCGCCCTCCACTTTTGCCGTCCCTTTTTCGGGATTCACATCCACCTTTTGCATGAGGGAAAGGTCGATCATCATTCCGTCATCAGAGACCGCGTTTCCGGCAGAATTATGGGCACCCCCTTTCACCGCGATGGTGAGTTGATGTTCACGGGCGTACCTTACCGATTGGGAGACATCGTTTGCGTTAAGGCACCTGACGATGATGGCCGGCTTTTTATCAAACATACCGTTCCAGATAGCCCTGGCCTCATCATAACCGGCTTCACCCGGCAGGATCACTGATCCCTTCACTAAGTTTGTGAAACCCTTTACTGTATCATCGATTCTATTCATAAGTTTTGAAGATATGCAAACCAATTGTAAGTAGCACTATTACAATGTGTTAAACAGCTGATAAATAGGAATTGAACTACTTTAAACAAGGAAAGCACGAAGAGAATAGTATTTCTCGGGCCCCACTATTTTCAACAGCGACAAACGAAGAAGATCATCATCGAGTTCACCCTCAGTGGTGAACAGGTGCTGAATAAAAACATGATTGTGTTTGACAGACTGAAGAATTCTTGAACTTAGAATGGTACCCATGGAAGATACCATACAGCCTTCAGGAGCCACATTTAAGACCAGGTCGGTACCATCATTCAACCGGGATATGGTTTCACCCACATAGGGGACCAATTCGCCACACGGTTTACATGTTGGGAGAACAGGTTCTGCTTCTGCTATGATCTTCTCCATTTTGTCAGGCATTTCAATTCCAGCTGCCTTATATAGGGGTTCCGCCAATATATTCCTCAGATTCTTAATGGTTATTGCAGTTTCCTTAATCACACCTTTCTTCTCACCGACCAGTTTGGCTATGCGGCTTTTTTCTCCATCCTCCTCGGTATGTTTCAATTTGTTTTCATACCTCTCAATATCCTGACCTGTAAATTTGATCCTCGATTCCAGTAAATATTCAAAATAGTTCCATAAAGGAGTGTGTGTCAGGTTAAAGTTGCCAAAGCCCAGGGTATCGGTCAGGGATTTTAATATTTCGTCAAGCTGGGCGATCCGTAAATAGACCTCACCATCCACATGGATGTTTATTCTTCCGTTCCCGGATTCCGGACTACCATTCTTTCTTTTCATCCATGTATCACTGAACTCCTTCAACACCCTCCTGAGCCCGTTGTTGTTGTACAATCCGTATCCAATATACTGGGCCACCCCTCCCAGCTTTGGAATATGTCGTTCAGTTTTATCCACCATAAACCTGCTCAGTCTGCCCGGTTTAATGTTATGCTCCAGAAGGTTATAAACCTCATCCTTTAACTTACGGAAGTCATGATCTAATTTTTTCAGTTCATCATGATCCCTGCAGGTGGAAAACGCTTTCAGATATGTGGCATGTAATACACCTTGTGTGATTATGCCGTGAAATCCCTGTAAGGTGGTCCAGTCCTCAATCTCAGTAACATAGTCATCATCGTCGTCCAATTCAGTGGCAAAATTTACCAGGAACTTTACGGGAAAATCCACATGTTGAAGCTCCGATGACTTATTCACGGAATCGTCCAATACTTTCTGAAGATTGAGCTGGCAGATATTCATGTATTGTCCCTGGCGGCAGGGACCATCGCCACTGTGAATAAACAGCACTACCCTTTCTTTCCCTTTCACCTGGGGATCATGGCTTGCTTTTTTAGCCTTAAAATCATGGATGGCACTTACCATGTCTGAAAAGACCGCTGCCAGAGGAGCACAAACTGAATCACCCACATACTTCTTCCCCTTTTTCACTTTCTCTTCCAGATCGTATGACTCATCGTCATAATTGTTTATGACAGACAGGCCTGCAGCTCTGAATACGGACCCTACCACCCTGTTATCGTGGAGGGTCGGAAAATAGATGGCATCCGTCTCTTTATTTAAACCGTCCATCTGGAATTTGTTCAAAAAGTCTGTTGAAGGTTCCGCTGTTTTTTCAGCCTGCAATTCCTGGTACAAATTCTTATCTAATTGATTTAAATGGGTATTCACCCGATTCTCAAGATGGGCCAGTTCCGCAATAATGGCATCAGACTGAATCAGCAGGGTGGGGATGTTTTTGGTAATCTCAGCAAGGATAGGCAGAGAGATACTATCGGGTCCGCACCTGAAAGTGGACACCATCACCACAGACATCATTGTTTTTGTATTTCCGGTTTCAATTTCCCGGATCAACTCTTTCAGCCTGCTGTTTTTAATGATCTTATGCAATTCTTTATTGGCGATGGCATGGACCTTGGTGGTCAGGTCGTTGGGATTTTTCCAGTAGATGAAGTCAAATCGCTCATCCGTGGAGGTTTCTATCACCCAGGCAGGAATGGCTACTATTCCTTTATCGTGAAGCAGTTTCCCTATGTGACTGTCATAAATACCCGGATTCAGGATATATTCCCTGGCACACAAGAGCGAAATATTGGCCTTTCTGCGGATGGCCTCCCCGATGATATCGGCTGTAAGTGCGGTGATCTCTTCATTTAACTCTTCATACTGATCAGTGGCATAAATGATTGCATCAATAAACTCCCTTTTCGACACACTTACTTCATAGTATTCGAAGAGGTCGCTGAATTCCTCATACAACTGGTCAGCAATGTGCTCAGGATCGGTTTTGTCCAGGCTTATATTAAATATCTTAAACCTGGCTTCCGGATATTTCGCCATGGCAAAATGTTGTGCAATAAATACACCGCCCTGGTTGGTGGTACAGGTTCTGCCGACACTTTCCCCTTCAACAGGTAAAAAGTCAATTTGTGGTACCAGGATCATACCGTGAGGTTCCCTGGCCAGGCGTAGAAATTGTCCGGCAGCTCCGATGTTAGGAGCACAGGTATCTATGGAAAACAACGGCTGCCCCTCCAGAATATCTCCTTCCTGTACATGATCAGTATGAACCGGTATCCCCAATCGCTCCAGCATCTTTCCGAAGAAGAAGGCTTTTTCAGAAATCGCGAAACTTCTCGGAATGACCAGCCTGTTTCTTTCCTCCGATTTGGGTAGATTACTTTCGATGAAATTCCAGATGGTGCCATATGCATCGGGAACTTCCTCCTTCTTATCCGTTCTTATCCGTGCTTCCAATTCATTGATGGTGGTACAACCTCCCAGAGTCAGGGATATTCTACCATGAATACTCTCCGATTTCAGTTTCGTTCTTACACATCGTGCATTTTTATCACCACAGGCTGCACCCTGACAAACAATGATTTTCTTTTGAAACTGGCGTTCAATCAGATCGCCCAGATGGCAATATTCCCGGATGGCAGGATAAGGTTTGTCTTCCATGCCTCCCACTAGGCCAAAACACGCCCTGTGACCGGGAAACGGCGGAACCAGGCAGTAGGTGTCGGTACCCATATATTCCTGCAGACGGTGGGTAACTGCCAGTGGCAGAGGATCACTCAGCATGGTCTGTCCATGGAGAAGGACCAGCGTATTGCGGGGCAACTCCACCTGGTTCCAGAGTGACCGGGCCATGTTCTCCACGATCGCATAACAGCAGGAAGCCAGTATTTCATCCTTGCCATAACCTTCAGCCTGCATCTTCCTGGCATTTTCCATGAGGAAAACGGCACACGTGGCATTAAATCCATACGCTTTGCCCGCATGATATGCTTGAAGATAGGCATCCGCTATCTCTTCAATATCGAACAGAGTCTTCAGGGTGTCCATTAAGCTTCCGGTTCCGGCAGAACACTTGATATTCATGGCATTATCGAAAAGCTCCTGCTTTTCCATGGAAATGACAGAGATTTTGGTATCCTCCCCTCCTATATCGATCAGCATGAAAAAGTCTTCATTGATATCCTCAATGCCTTGCCGTCTTAATTTCTCAATATGATCTTTGGCTAACCGGATGGATCCCCGGGCATGAACATAGTTTTCAACTTCGACGAAAATTCTATCTTTTAAGTGTGGGTAAAGGGACCCCAGCACTTTTCTGACCTGATATCTGCCACTTCCCGTGATCCCGATATTCTGGATTCTCAGTTTATGAATACCTACCGATTGCAATTTTCTGAAAATATGCTTGATTGTTTCGATGGTATCTCCCTGATTGTCATAAACATGATGAAACAACAGGTTCCCGTTCCCGGCATCCGTTACAACGATCTTGGCCATGATCGAACCTATATCCAGCCCCATATTCACAGGCCGATTCATTAAACTGCCGGGCGATAAAGATTCCGATTCAGGAGCGGGTAACCTTTCGTACAGCCCCTGTTCTTCATACTTCTTTTTTAGGGATGTAAAACCTGGATATTCAATCAACGTATCCGGTTTTCTTAACCGGACCTCACTTTGTTCCCGGAAGTTTTGCTGACCAATACTTTCTACCAGATGCTGCATCCCCTTTAAGCTGATTGTCTGCTCTTTATCGTAGGCCACCTCGAGGACTCCATTGGATTTCAGGATATCTTCTGCACAATTCCTGGCATACTGCCATCTGAACACCCCTCCTGTTAGATACACCTTAGGGATCCCTGAGGGTATCTTCAGACATGGTTTCATTACTTCAGACTTCAATGTGATGGCCAGCGCATAATCCAGGGGGATTCCCTGGTTTTTGTCGGAGATGGTAGCTGAGGAACTGAAAACACCACACCGGTCTGATCTGACAGGGACCTGACCGCGTTTCACTATTCCCTTCTCCCCCAGATAGTCCTGCAGGAGAATATCAACTTCATTCCGGTCTATGTTAAGCTTATGAAGGATCCTGCTCATATTAATCCCGGTACCGGCTCCGCATCTGGGATTGACTATTAAAAGGTCATCTTTCAGTTTTTCATTCTTGTCAATACCGATAGCCATATAGCCGGATGCTGAGAGATCTATGATGCCGATGGCCTCTGTTTCTCTGTTCTCATTCTGATGTAAAATCGATTTGGCAGCGGACCAGAGTACTGCCCCGGGTAAAATCGATGCTCCGTCTCCTAATACCTTTTTTGAAATATCTGCGAGCTTGCCTGTGATATATATGGATCCGGCACCCAATTTCGTAACACCTGATTCCCTGAATAATTTCCCGATATCATCATTATTCAATATGGAGAAGGAATCTGTTAATATGGCAGAATCATTGTCGACAAGCCTGTCGAAGATCCATACACGAATGTTCTCAATTCCTGCATCAATGAATACTTTCCGGTTCGTTGATCTCTCTAGCAAGGTGAATGGTATTGAACAGAGAGCAAGATAAATTATTTTTCCAATAGCCAGTCATTATATTCATTGATAATGTCAATCAGGTTTTCAAAACCATAAACCTCCTGTTTTGAAGCGATCTTCCCTGACAATCCCTTCATCCAGGTCTACACTTAATACTTCCTCTTTTCCGGTGATGGCATTCAGATCCTGGCTATCCAGCATCAGACTTTCATCATGATGATTTCTTACGGGATAGGTTTCCCTTGAACATTAGAAAATAAAGAAATCCGGCCAGGCAGATCCATCCGGGGATATCACCTACCCGGCTATACAGAGTAGTGGTTGTCCCCATAGGCACCTCAGATACCAGAGCAAATGCCTCCCCATCCGGTGACCCATTTCTGAGCGCAAGGATCCGCCCATAGGGATCGATGATAGCCGACGCGTATGCCACATCAGCTTTGACAACAGCCACACGGTTTTCCACTGCCCGCATAACACTCTGAGCTACCTGTTCCAGCGCGATACCGGGTATTTCCAGGGTAGGAACTGCGATAAGCTGAGCTCCCTGAAGAGAAAGCTTGCGTGAGACATCTGTAAAGTGCACATCATTACAAATAATGGTACCCAGGCGAGCTGCTTCGATATCATAAACCGGGTACCTGCCTGCGGTAACAATAGGGGGTTCACCCGGGGAAGTAGGATGGTTCTTCCCGTAGGCCACAGAAAAGTCACCTTCAGGTGACAACATGACCATTTCATTGCGCCATCCTCTTGAATCCTCCAAACCGTAGCCAATGAGCAAATGTGCCCCGGTCTCCATGGCGAGGACTTTGAGCTCCAATGTAAATTCCTCTTGAGGATCAAAACCCAGACCCAATTCAGGCATCACGATGAACCGGGCTCCCTCATTTGCAGCATATCTGGCCTGTTCACTTAAGACGAGTAATCGATCCTGTTGCAACTTCAAAGGATCCAAATGCCCAGGCTTGGAATAATTGTGTTGGACAGCTGCTACAACCAGGGTAGGAGGTTCATCTGGTTCCTGGGACCGGATAAGAGCAGACAGAGATACCCAGATCACAAGTGCTATTCCGGAGATACTGAGCATTCGAAAGGTTAATCTGGTCTTAAATAATCCGATAATCTCCAATCCCCATTTTCCATCCAGTAGCTGCAATGCACCACGGGCCAGTGAGAAATTGATCAGTATGATGAGTATCCCCAACCCATAGATGCTGAATATGGAGATGGGAAGCAGCATCCCGGGTTGTGTGTACATGGTCTGGGCAATGAATGCATGGGTATTGATAGGGGGTATAAAACTCCGGATCATTTCAAAGCCAACCCAGTCGGCGATCCCATGTATCACAAGCCACCGGTAGTTGCTTCTCACATGAAAGCGACGAAGGCCAGGAATGGTAAGTACCTGAATTACGATGATCAGCAGTACGATCCCCTGGATCACCCTTCCGGTAGGATGGGAACCAAACATATAGGTCAGAAAGACAAATAGCCATCCCCCAATGCCTACGGCTGGTGCCAAACCAGACCACTTTAGCGGTAAGATCAGATGTTGAGCAATGAGCATGGGAACTAAAGCGACAAAAGCCAGGAACCAGAGGTTGTAAGGGTGAAATGCCAGAATTAGCATCACAGCAGTCAAGGTGCTAACCAGAATACCGTTTATAAATCGTAAAACTGTACCCATAGATTAAACTTACGACAAAATGATGAAACCAACCACCACGTATTTCGTATTGTTTACCTTGAGCTTAGCATAAACTTGTAGATGTACATTCCGGCAATTGTAAAAATGTAGATGGCTATCCAGTAGGTTGAAAGAATCAGGAATTCTGCCAGCTTAAAGGGTTTTCTAAACCTATTATATGCAATTAACGCGTCTGAAAATGAGAATAATAGTGAACCTATAGCTAAGCAATAGAATATGAAGTGTCTGGACACAGAAAGTAATCCTATGGCCTGCCAGTTCATACCAATTAAAACAACAATATAAATCGCTACTGGAATAGAGTAGTTCTGTAAATATCCTTTTATATAGATATAGTATGATCCTCCTAAAGGAACCAGGAAAAGCAGTGGAATTATACTCCATCTAAAACCAAAAATACTTGAGAATGCTATTGTAAAACCTATGTGAGCAACAAGGAATGAAAGAAGCCCGTGAAGAAAGTATCTGTTCTTGTCAATTAAGAGGATATCTCCAATTAATGAGAATATGAGTGAGATAATAATCACTGCGGAATAAAAACTTCGGATTTCAATATGGATAAGGATCGCAATAATCAGAATCAAAGTGGTTGTAAGCGGTTTGAAAACAGCGAAATACTGTATTTTTTCACGATATCTTACAGCTATTGCAATGGCTGCAGCTATCAACACACAAACACTTAAGACTTCTATTTCCATCTGCCCAATATCCTCGATTACTCGTACGTATTCAGATTTTTCAATCTGGTGACCATCCTGAACAGCCCTAAAAACTTCATAGTCTTTAAAAATCCCCTTTGAAAGCTTGGATTCATAGGTATACTCAGTAGCTCTGGCCACAGATCTTTGATTATAGCCCGGTGTAACTGGTGATCAGGCCAATTGTTATGTGTCTGTTTAACTGAATGGAACAGATATAGTAAATACCTGGAATTAAGCGGATTAAACTCTTCTTGCGCTACATCCTTATAGATGGCAATTTGACTACCCCAGTTGGCAATTCGCTCCTCCCAGTAAAACAGTCGTATTACATTAATATTACTTTCAAGGCATATTTCCTGGCATCCTTTCAACCACTGATCATAATATCGAATGGCATATGGAAACCTCTCTAGTCCACACATTCTCGCCAGGTTTACACCTGAAACACGGTTCACCGAGAGCCTGTTGATTCCCCAGGAGGCTGCTGCAAAATTCCCGGGTAGATTTATTTTATCCGGGAATTTGAAAAAATAGTTTTGGATATGTGGAATATACTCCTTCGAGGCATATGGATTATTATGGTAAAAGATATCCTTGAAATTGGGGTCAATGGACCCTTTCAGCTCCTCAATATGAAAATCCAGGTTTAATTTCCTGAATAATCTCCTCGGTATAGCTATGTCCTTACTATCAGAAGATAAGTGTAGTTCTTGATTGATATAATAGTAGACTTTATCTCGAATATCTTTCGTTGCGGCGAGCAGTAAACGGGAATCGTGACCAGCGGTTACCGGCAACATGATATCATACCTTAAGGCTATGGCTTCTATAGATCCTTTAATGATCATTGCACACTCCCTGGCAACCTCCTGTATGGGTCTGTGTTCAATAAACTTGCGGGGCCAAAATCTTTTTGTGGTGGAGTCACCCACATCCAGGAAATGATTTGGCATAAGTTGCCTGATCTCATCATAAATGGTGGTATTTCCTATATTAGCATCGTTCAATCGTTTGTGGTCTTCAGAGGTGTAAAATGCCTTCTTTTCAGGATCTTGAGTAGTTTTCAGATCCAGGATATGGGCTAATAGATAAGGCAGTGAGGCCAGCCAGGTTTTATCTAAAATCTTGCAGAAAAAAACTTTACGAGTCGCAGTTGCATCATGGAAAACTATAAAATCCCCCTGAGACTTCAGAATAAAAGCATACCTTCCTGTGTACATTCCGGATTGATCAAGTAGGTCATGGTAACTGAGACCTACCAGGTCGTTGGCAATATCATGGTTAGATTTCTCAGGATTTTTACTATCAAATATGTCACCCAGGATAAAGAGTGTGGCATCCTTGGCATTTATATGTGTTACAGGCAGATCGAGGTGAACATACAGCCAGTAATTGTCACTGAGAGCATACTCATTATGTTCAAACGGGCATTTGATCGTGCTCGGGGCAAGTATGTATTGCCTTCTGAACAATAATCTTCCGGTAGGAGTTCCTTTCATTTCGCATCTTGTAAACAACTTGCTCAAGATCGAGCTGTCTGTTGATAATAGCCATCGGCTTTATTTGTCTTCACAATCTTCGTAAATTCATAGTGGCTACTTCAAAAAGATGAATGATGTCAAACAATATCCTTTTAACTTCTATCTTAACTCAAGATATGAACAATATGAATCAAAAGATAACTTTTAACAACTCTTTCAATATCTTGTCCAGGTAGAATAGAGTAGTTCTCCCTTTTTGAAAATAACATGAAATCTCTTGACATCTTCTTTACGGTCTTTCACACCAGCCTGGTGTTATTCAACCTGTTCGGGTGGATCTGGAAGAAAACCAGGCTGCTGAATCTCATCACATTGCTACTCACCGGAGGATCGTGGGTTATTCTGGGGATCTTCTACGGATTCGGATATTGTCCTTTCACCGACTGGCACTTCAATATCCTCAGGAAGCTGGGATACTCTGATCTTCCAGACTCTTACCTGAGTTTCTTATTTACACGGCTGACAGGAATGCAGGTCGACCAAAGCCTGGTAGATACGCTAACGGTCTGTGGATTAGTAGTTGCCCTGGTGATCAGTTCATATCTTAACATCAAGGATAGATTGAAGCTCCACGGAGCAAGCTCCGAGGAATCTTCGATCCAGAAATAATTTTAATTGTGCTCGCTAACCCTGAAGTAGAACTTCAGGGAACCGAGCCTGCGAGCTCGACGCAGTCAATGCACGAGCGGGATTCAAATATGCCGGAAGAAAATCTGCAGCTGGGAAGAAAGAAGAGAGGTAATATGCCCCGGATGGGCTAGGATGGTTGTTAGCCGTGAAGGAAAGGGGCTCTTGATCCTTACCGGCATCAGGCCGATTTTGCAGGCTGGTCCAGGTAGACAGCTAACGTATTCAACAGGTCGATGGACCAGATGGGTTTGATCATGAATTTACTGAAGTAGAGCGAAGCATCCTTATACTCCGTCTCATCGATGTTGTAAGCAGTCTGGGCTATGATGGGCACGTCGGGATTCTCCTTCTTGATCACCTTAGCAGCTTCGTATCCGTCCATCTCAGGCATTAGGATATCCATAAGGACCACTTCTACATCAGTGTGTTTCTGACACAATTCCACTGCCTCTTTCCCATTCTCTGCCCAGAGGACTTGAATGCCAGTTGGTCTCAGGATCTCTTTCAGATATACGAAATTGGATTCCACGTCTTCGGCTATCAGTACTTTCTTGCTCTCCCATTTTGTTGTTTCGCCTCTTTCAGAAATATCTTCCACCGTTGTTACCTTCTCTTCATCTACCTCAATCGGGGTAATTTTTAGCTTAAACCGGAAGTCAGATCCTTTTCCGATCTTTGAATCAGCCTTCAGTTCACCTCCAAACAGGGCGATCAGGTGCCTGACAATATTGACACGTAGAGCAATGATGTCAAAAGGTCTCATTTGGCTTGTTCCCAAACTTGTTTGTTTGGAGAATAGTCGGCCAAGCCTGCCGGGGGAGAGGCCGGCACCGGAATCTTTGACGTAGAATTCCAGCTCATTGGTCTCTGTTTGATTATATCCAAATTCAATTATACCTTCATCGGTGAAACGGAGAGCATTCTCTATCAGGTTTACCATGACCTGGTAGAGCCTTACCTCATCAGTCAGTATGGTGAAGTTCTCATCACTGACTCCGATATTTAAACTGATCACCAGATTCTTTTCGGTTTTCTCCACCAGTTGTTGCTCCAGTTTCAAATGAAGGCCCGACAACATTTGATTCAGTTTGCACTCTTCTTCATTGAGATACATGATCCCGGTTTCGATCAATGTGATATCGGTAATGTTATTGATCAGTTCCAGCAAATACTTACCACTTGTTTGTATGTGACCCAGGTACAGTCTTTTTGAAGTATCAGAGATCCTGGTGTCTTTTAGCAGATCCACAAATCCCATGATGGCGTTCAGCGGTGTTCTGATCTCATTTGAGAGACTGACCATCAGGGTCGGATCAGTGGAGAGTTGTTGGTCTTGAGCAGTGCTTCTCCTCAGATGATCGGGAATGTGTAGTAAATAGGGCATCACTATTCCTAGTATCACAATGATACATATCCCCAATGCCCTTGTATAGATCTCGTGGATAGGCACATCCGTTATCAGCACTTGCCAAAATCTGAGATCCTCATAAAAAAGCAGAAAATCAAGTATGGAATCGACTACATAGAAAAGGACTCCCAGACAAATGCTAATGATTATACTTTTGTTATTGAGGCTCATGGCATGGTTCATTTTCGGGTTTCATTTTCTTTGGGAAGGATTTTGGCAATGCGATTTAGTAGAGCCATTTCATACCTGGACTGAAGCAATTTTTCTTCGGTGATCTTTCCAGTTTCATCCCGGATGGGGACTTTCGTGGTGAGGGTCCATTTGGCAGAACCGTCTTTGTTTCTTTTAAGCTCTTCTTTATTGATCATTGGTTAAGAACTCCTGTATTTCAGGGAATGTTCCAGTTGTCCCCTCTCCTGATGTCATGAACCTTACTCTTTAAGCCAATTTTTTGCGTCAAGTTCAGAGGCGAATACCTTCATCTCTATAATGTGACCGGCTTTGGAGATGTAGTTTTTAACAATGAGTTTATCCAGAGCGTTTTCAGAAACCAGGAAAGCCTCTTTTCCCAATCCGGCCTCTGCAAGTCCGGGTATGATTTCATCTGCAACCCAGGTAGTATCTTCCGTGGAGATATAGCCTACGACACGGGCATCGACGTATAGCTGGAGGTTGGGGTACTTTTTCCTGTGTTTATGATACCACTCAACCATTTTGTGTTCTGATTCGCGGAAGATCTTTGAATTCAGATTCTTCAAACCAATCCATTCAATACATGGAATTTCCGGATCCAGTCCAATTCTGTAGTGTTCTGTTTCAAATAGTCTCATAGAGCTCTATCTGGGAATTTAGTAATTCCAGTTTCATGTCTATGAGTTGCTGGTT
>CAZURA010000015.1:0-58305 GCA_964622985.1 uncultured Bacteroides sp.
CCATCTCCTACCAGAAGATCCTGGAAGGAAAGGGATATGGACTGGAGGCAGCACGCAAATCTATTCAGACTGTATATAACATTCGAAACTTAGAGCCCGTTGGTATTAAGGGCGATTACCATCCCATAATTAACAACATAGGAAATGATCTATAACGATTTAGTAAACAAGGACAAAAAGTTGGCCGTGATCGGCCTCGGCTATGTGGGCCTGCCCATTGCTCTTGAATTTGCCAAGAAAATAGCTGTGATTGGTTTTGATATCAAACCCGACCGTGTTGAAATGATGAAAAACAAGGTCGATCCCAGCAATGAGTTGAAAGCTGAGGATTTTGAGGGTTGTGATATTCATTTCACTTCGGACCTTGAGGACCTAAGGGAAGCCTCTTTCTATATTGTGGCTGTACCTACCCCCATTGATGTGCATAAGAAACCTGATCTGAAGCCTGTAATGTCAGCCACTGAAACCGTTGGAAAGGTGTTGGCGGAAGGCGATTATGTAGTATACGAATCAACGGTCTATCCGGGCTGTACCGAGGAGGATTGTATCCCGTTGTTGAGCAAAGTCTCCGGATTGAAATACATTGACCAATATAAAGTGGGCTTTTCTCCGGAACGGATAAATCCGGGTGACAGGGAGCATACCCTTACCCGCATCACTAAAGTCTCCTCAGGTTGTGACGCTGAATCGGCCGAGGAGATCGCAAAAACCTATGAGCTGGTGATTGAGGCCGGAGTACACAGAGCCAGTTCCATCAAAGTGGCAGAAGCTGCCAAGATCATTGAAAATACTCAGCGGGATATCAACATTGCCTTCATGAACGAACTCTCTATGATCTTCAATAAGATGGGGATCAACACCTATGAGGTATTGGAAGCTGCGGGAACAAAGTGGAACTTCCTCAATTTCTTTCCCGGACTGGTAGGGGGACATTGTATTGGGGTGGATCCCTATTACCTCACCTACAAGTCGGCCAAATTCGGACATCATGCCCAGATCATCAATTCCGGAAGGGGTATTAACGATGGAATGGGTGCATATGTAGCCCGTCAGGTAACACTTAAGCTCTCTGCCACCTACCCCAACCTGAAGGAATGCCGGGTACTGGTTATGGGTGCCACATTCAAGGAGAATGTGAGCGACATCAGAAATTCCAAAGTGGCTGATGTCATTTTCGAATTACAGGAGTTCGGAGTTGGGGTGGATGTGGTTGATCCCTATGCCTCTCCCGAAGAGATCAACGAAGAATATGGGTTCACGCTTGCATCCGAAATAAAGGGTCCCTATCACGGGATCGTAGTGGCCGTTAATCACAAGGAGTATATCGAGCTGGAGGAATCTTATTTTGAGTCCATCACACATCCCGGGGCTGTCTTTGCTGATTTGAAAGGTATTTACAGGGGAAGGATCTCTTCCCTTAATTACTGGAGTTTGTAAACATTATTAGTATGCCAACAATATTAGTGACAGGAGGAACAGGGTACATCGGGTCCCATACAGTTGTGGAGCTGATGGAGGCAGGAATGGAGGTCGTGATTGTCGATAACCTCTCCAATTCAAATCGGGAGGTAATCGATGGCATCACGGAGATCATGGGGCGCTCACCTCACTTTGAAGAGATGGATCTGAGAGACCGTTCAGCCACCTGTGCGGTGTTTGAGAAGTATCCCGATATAGAAGCTATCATCCATTTTGCTGCATTCAAAGCGGTGGGAGAGAGTGTGGAGAAACCCCTGGATTATTACGAGAACAACCTGCTGTCGCTGATCCACCTGTTGGAAGCCATGAAGAAATATGGGGTACCCTACATGGTATTCTCTTCATCATGCACTGTGTACGGAGAGCCTGATTCCCTGCCGGTCACGGAAGATGCTCCCATAAAAAAGGCTAGTTCTCCTTACGGCAATACCAAGCAGATCTGTGAAGAGATCCTCCGGGACACACTGGAAACATCATCCGATCTTGGAGTGATTTCGCTTCGCTATTTCAATCCCATCGGGGCACATCCCTCATCATTGATAGGGGAATTGCCCATTGGCATTCCCAATAACCTGGTTCCGTTTATCACCCAGGCCGCCATAGGTATCAGGGAGTTTCTCAGGGTGTGGGGAGATGACTACAACACACCCGATGGCTCGGCCATTCGCGACTACATCAACGTGGTCGACCTGGCCAGGGCTCATGTGGTAGCCATCAGCCGGTTGTTGGAAAAGAAACAGAAAAAAGCCTATGAAGTCTTTAACCTGGGTACAGGCAAGGGGCTATCCGTATTTGAAATGATTGAAGCCTTCGAAAAAGCCACCGGTAAAAAACTTCCGTATAAAGTGTTGGATCGGAGAGAAGGAGATGTGGAACAGGTCTATGCCGATACTGCCTTCGCCAACAGTGAACTGGGATGGAAGGCAGAAAAGGGGATCAGGGAGACCTTACTATCTGCCTGGAATTGGGAGAAGCATTTACGCTCAAAATCGACAACATGACTACCCTGCTGATAACAGGTGGGGCAGGATTCATTGGGTCCCACGTAGTAAGGAAAATGGTAAAGGTGTACCCCGATACCCGGGTTCTCAATCTGGATTCCCTTACCTATGCCGGGAACCTGGAAAACCTGAAGGATATTGAAGATCAATCCAATTACCACTTTATCAAGGGAAACATTGTGGAATCCTCCTTCCTTGAAGAGTTATTTAAGGAATACCCCATCGACGGGGTGATCCACCTGGCGGCTGAGTCGCATGTGGACCGTTCCATCTCAGATCCCATGGAGTTTATTCATACAAACATCGTGGGAACGGTGAATCTGCTCAATGCCTGCCGTAAAGCCTGGAAAGATTATCACGATAAACTCTTTTATCATATTTCGACCGATGAGGTGTATGGAAGCCTTGGCAGCGAAGGATTTTTTTCGGAAGAGACACCTTATGATCCGAGAAGTCCCTATTCCGCATCCAAAGCCAGTTCGGATCACCTGGTAAGAGCTTATTTCCATACCTATGGATTACCCATAGTGCTCTCCAATTGCTCCAATAATTACGGTCCTCACCAGTTTCCTGAAAAACTGATACCTCTATCAATCAACAACATACTTCAAATGAAACCCATTCCCATATACGGGAAAGGAGAAAATGTGCGGGACTGGCTCTATGTGGAGGACCATGCTGCAGCCATAGATGTGATTTACCGGAAGGGTGTGAGGGGAAGGACTTACAATATCGGGGGATTAAATGAATGGAAGAACATTGACTTGATCCGTTTGCTGTGCCGCATCATGGATGAAAAACTGGAGCGGGCGCCAGGCACCTCCGAAAAAATGATCACTTTTGTCAAAGACAGAGCCGGACACGACCTGAGGTATGCCATCGATAATTCGAGGATTCAGAAGGAGTTGGGCTGGAAACCCACCTGTACATTTGAGGAGGGATTAACCAGAACTGTGGAATGGTACCTGGATAATCAGGATTGGATGGAACGGGTAACATCCGGAGCCTATCAATCCTACTATGACCACCAATATGGTCAACGCTAGATCATTCATTTAGCCATCAGCAGCTACTCTACAGTAACCGACTTAGCCAGATTTCTGGGCTGATCCACATCGCATCCGCGCATGACTGCGATATGATAAGCAATTAGCTGTAACGGGACAACGGTGGGCAGAGCAATCAGAGCATTGTCGGTCTCCGGAATCTCGATCACGTGATCGGCCATCTCCCTGATGGCTGTATCTCCTTCTGTGACAATGGCAATTACCACCCCATTTCTTGCTTTCACTTCCTGGATGTTGCTCACAATTTTCTCGTAGGAACCATCACGGGTAGCTATGAATACCACCGGCATCTTCTCATCGATCAAGGCAATGGGCCCATGCTTCATCTCTGCTGCAGGGTATCCTTCTGCATGTATATAAGAGATCTCCTTCAGCTTCAGGGCTCCCTCCAAGGCTACCGGGAAGGAGACACCCCGGCCCAGGTATAGCGCATTGGTAGATTCCTTATACATATCAGCGATCTGTTTGAACTCTTCATTCTGTTCCAGGATCTTTTCAATTTTTGAAGGAATGTCGTTAAGTTCTCCGATCAGCGTGGCCACTCTTTCATTCGATATGATCCCTTTCTCTTTGCCGATCAGCAGGGCCATCATGGAAAGCACGGTCACCTGAGCTGTAAACGCCTTGGTGGACGCCACCCCTATCTCAGTCCCTGCATGTGTATATACCCCAGCGTGTGTTTCACGGGATATGCTGGAACCAGCCACATTGCATATGCCCAACACCAGGGCTCCGGCCTCTTTTGCCAGTTGTATGGCTGCCAATGTATCTGCAGTTTCACCACTCTGACTGATAGCCAGTACTACATCATCCGGTCCTATCAGGGGATTGCGGTAGCGAAACTCTGAGGCATACTCCACCTCCACAGGGATCCTGGCTATATCCTCCAAAAGATACTCCCCCACCAGGCCTGCATGCCATGAAGTACCGCATGCAATAACTACGATCCGCTTAGCATGTACCAGTTGATCTTTTACCTCATGAAGCCCTCCAAGTCTGATGGTATTGGATTCGGGCTGAATCCTTCCCCTGAATGTGTCATTAATGGATCTGGGCTGTTCAAAAATCTCCTTCAGCATGAAGTGATCGAATCCCTGCTTCTCTATCTCATCAAGGCCAAGGTCAAGGGTTTGTATATTGACCTTGGTGACATCACTGGTGAGATTCTTAAGTACCAGTTCATCCCTTTTGATCAGGGCCATGTCATCGTTGTTCAGATAGATCACACGGTCGGTATACTCCACAATGGGGGTAGCATCAGAGGCAATAAAATATTCCTGGTTTCCCAGGCCAATGACGAGGGGACTGCTTCGCCGTGCCGCGATCATAAGGTCGGGATCCTCTTTGGTCAGCACCACCAATCCGTATGCACCGATCACTTTTTGCAATGCCAGACCGACTGCTGTCTCCACACTCACTTTCTGCGTAGTATAGACATATTCAATCAGGTTGGCCAGCACTTCGGTATCCGTTTCACTGTAAAAGCTCATTCCATGTTCGATCAGGCTTTGCTTCAGTACGGTATAATTCTCAATAATGCCATTATGAATGATAGTGAAAAGTCCCTTTTCTGAATGATGCGGATGAGCATTAGTATCATTGGGTTCTCCATGAGTGGCCCAACGGGTATGACCGATCCCCATGGTACTCTTAGTCTCTTTCCCTTTCACATGGTCCTCCAGGTCAGATACCTTTCCCTTTTTCTTATAGATGGCTGTATCGCCGTTCAGGAGAGCAACGCCAGCAGAGTCATATCCACGGTATTCAAGCCTTTTTAGGCCTTTGATCAGTATGGGATAGGCTTCCTGATGCCCGATGTACCCAACAATTCCACACATAATGCTAGTTTAACAAAGTTTAGCAAACAGAAACTGCTATCTAAGATACGGAATTACAGTTTAAGATATGCCACCTCTAGCCTTATACGATTCTGAGGGGTATCAAGGTTACCCCAAAGTTTAGAAATCCTCGGATTGTTCTTCGCGTCGTCAAGTTGCAGAATGAAATCGTTATCCGGTTTACTCCCGTCAATCATGGACTGGAAGTGTAGTCCCACTTTAAAACGGTAGGTATATGTGGTATCATAAAAGAGGCCCTGAGATACTGCTTTCTTGCGTCCTCCGAATTCTTCAGGCTTCTGCAGTGCATTCAGTACATAGTAATCGTAGATATCTTCCGTAGATCCATCTTCAAGGATAGTCTTTATCATAAGCTGTCCAGGCAAATCTTCATAAAGGATCCCACTCTCCTCTTCAGGCACCACATCAAAGATTAGGGTGGCAGAGCTGATGGAGATAGGGGTTTTTGCCATCCATTCCGCCAGGTTTTCAAAAGAGAATCGCGTATTAACTCCGGCCATACCCTGTACATAACAATAGGAGGAATTGACACTATCATGATTGATAATACCACCAAGGTGTGTTTCCGAAAAATCATGCATAAAAAGATTTACCTTCTGAGCGAAGTAAGGATCAATACCAAAGTGGCCCCATACATACTCTTTTCCTGCAATAGAATCCACTTGAGTGCTATCGCTGGAGTATTTCATAGAGAGCCTGGATGCATTGTCTGCAAGAAGGACTTTGGCCATTACCCCCTCAGGAGAGGCCGATTCCGCCGTAAGGTAAAATCCCTGGAAAGAGTCTTTGAAAAGGGAATCGTTTTTTGTCAGGGTGGTGTCCGACAGCGCCATGAATTTGTTTTTATACTCGATATCTTCGATTAAAAACTCAATAATGGCATTTTCTTCAGGTGAAACACTTAGTTCCGCCAGGGGTATGGCATTGTATTTTCCTTCCGGATTGTAATTGGCATAGTACGTCGAATCCCTGTACAACCTCTCGGTAAACTCATAGATCCTGAAGGTGATCTCTTCGCTCACGTCCCCCAGGTAATCGTCGATCTTCAGAGAGAGCAACATGGAATCGATTTCAAAATTGGGACCACTTTTTATTCCACCATTGGTGTTGAACTGGGTAATTATCGAAGCGACTGAACTACCCACGATGGTGTCCTGTAGATTCCCCAGAAGCATTAGTCTGCCGGGATCAAAAGCTACTTCGGAGGTAACCATTTCTGTTGCCGTGACCGGATAGGCACGGATGTCGAAAATGGTATCGTGAAACAATAGTACATTATCATCCGAGGGAAGCAGATCCTGACCCAATTCCTGGTTGATGATCTGACAAGATGAAACAACACCGGCAATGATCAAAATGATCATATAAACCCACAAATCCTTCTTCATCGCAAAAAAAAATGAATAATTATTTTATGATACTGTCATAGAAAACGGAAAATTTCTCCACATATTCTTCATCACCCACATAATCCAGATAGGGTTTGCCCGTTTTCTCCAGAATTTTCTTAACAGGATCGGAAATAGAGGAGCTTCCCTGGATCAGACCGTCCGAATAAGTGGCAGCCAGATTGACCAGGTTATGATATCGAGGTTCCTTCACCATGGATACATGTTCTTCAGTGACACCGTCGATTAGGATTTTTTCCGAAAACCCTGTATCGAGTGGTAAATCAAATCCGTTATCGTAGAATGAGAAAACTACTTTCAAATCGGCAAACAAGGGATCTTCACGGTAAGCATTCTTGATATATAAGGGTACAAGTGAGGTAAACCATCCATGGCAGTGAACCAGATCGGGCGACCAACGCAATTTACGAACCGTTTCAAGCACCCCCCTGGCAAAGAAAATCATTCTTTCATCGTTATCCTCAAAATACCTTCCCTTGGAATCAGTGACCGTATTCTTCCTATGAAAATAGTCTTCATTGTCAATAAAATAGACTTGCATCCTTGCAGCCTGAATGGAGGCTACCTTAATGATCAGAGGATGGTCCGTATCGTCGATGATCAGATTCATACCGGAAAGACGGATCACTTCATGCAACTGGTTTCTTCTTTCATTGATATTTCCATACTTTGGCATGAAAGTGCGTATCTCCTTGCCGGTCTCCTGAATCGCCTGCGGAAGTGTTCTGCTGATTTGAGAAAGTTCGGTTTCGGGTAAATAAGGTGTAATCTCCTGAGAAACAAATAATACCTTTTTACTTTTCATTAGCCTAGCCTCCATTAGAAATCATGCAAATTTACTAAAAATAATTGATTCCTTTTTATCTATATTTGTCCTCATTTATTTGCCATGATAGTTTACAGGACCAGGAAAGACCTGATCAAACACCTTGATATACTTCGGGAACAAAGCAAAACCACCGGTTTGGTACCCACCATGGGAGCCTTACACCAGGGCCATACTTCGCTGGTGGAGAAAGCTTCAGCTGAGAACGATGTCACAGTGGTAACTATTTTTGTAAATCCCACTCAATTTAACGATCCGGCAGACCTGGCACAGTATCCCCGAACACTCGATGCGGACCTTGAGCTACTGCAAACATTACAAGCAGACCTGGTATTTGTTCCATCGGTACAGGAAATGTATCCGGACGATGATAAGCGCGTATTCGACCTGGGTCAGCTCGATAAGGTGATGGAAGGTAAACACAGAAAGGATCACTTTAACGGCGTTTCCCAGATTGTGAGCAAGCTGTTAGAAACCATACAGCCTACCAGGGCCTACTTCGGACAAAAAGATTTTCAGCAACTGGTGATCGTTCGCCGGTTAGTGAAACTGTTGGACATGGACCTTGAGATAGTGGCCTGTCCTATCATCCGCGAAAAGGACGGTCTGGCCATGAGCTCCAGGAACATCAGACTCAGCAAGGCGGAGCGAAGCCTGGCACCATTTATTTATCTCACCCTGCAACAAGCGAGGGAGAAAAAGGATGCTCTTTCTCCGGCTGAGATACAGTCGTGGGTAATCCATCAATTTGAAGAGCACCTTCTTTTAAAGCTAGAATATTTTGAAATTGTTGAAGATAAAGAACTTAGGGCCGTAGTTGACTGGGATGAAAAGGGGAACAAAGTGGGTTGTCTTGCTGTTCAATTAGGAGAGGTACGGCTCATTGATAATATGATTTTTGCTTAACTTTGCAACAGAAAATTTTAGAGGGATGAATATAGAGGTTGTCAAATCAAAAATACACAGGGCGACTGTTACTGAGGCTGATCTGAATTACATTGGGAGTGTAACCATCGATGAAGATTTGATGGATGCTGCCAATCTCATTGAAAATGAAAAGGTTCAGATTGTAAACATAAATAATGGTGAACGGTTGGAAACCTATGTGATTACGGGTGAGAGAGGGACCGGACAGATCTGTTTGAACGGACCTGCCGCCCGGAAAGTTGCTGTTGGAGATATCATCATTATCATTTCCTACGCCTCCATGGATTTTGAAGAGGCAAAATCATTCAAACCGGTTCTTATCTTTCCCGACACTTCCACCAACAAAGTAACCTGACTTTCACTTTGAAAAAAACAATCCTCCAGTTTCTGAAAATTGCCGGATTCCTGGCACTTGGTGCCCTGTTGCTTTTTTTTGCATTCAGGGGCATAGCGCTGGATGAACTGGCAAAAACGCTGAGAGAAGTCAATTTCTGGTGGATCGGGTTGTCTCTTCTTTTTGCTACCATCAGTTTTCTGTTCCGTGCCCGCCGATGGATGCTTCTGATAGAACCACTCGGATTTAAACCCTCCTATAAAAATACGTATCATGCATTGATGATAGGTTATCTCTCCAATTATGCACTACCCAGGCTTGGAGAGGTGACCCGGTGTGTTACGTTGGGCAAAAGAGAGAAGATACCGGTGGATTCATTGATAGGAACAGTGATCATTGAGCGGGTAGTGGATGTGGCTATGTTGCTTCTGATCCTCCTCATTCTTTTGTTCAGCTGGATGGAGAAGTTTGGGGCCTTTTTCGGCGAACAGGTATTCGGTCCCCTGAGGCAGAAACTGATTGCCGCCTTTGGAGGCACCTTTCTATTCTGGTTCCTGGTGGCAGGATTTTTCCTTATGGTTTTCATTCTGATCTATCTGTTTAGAAAAAGACTGGTCCAAATCCGGCTGATCCGAAGGATAGGTAATTTCCTTCTGGGGATTCTGGATGGTTTGAAAACCATCTATAAAATGGAAAGGAAATGGGAATTCGTTTTACACTCCATCCTGATCTGGGTCTTCTATATATTAATGACCTGGGTAGTGGTTTTCTCAATGGAAGCCACATCGGGCCTTACCTTCATTGATGGTATGTTTCTTTTGGTTGCCGGAGGCCTGGGAATGTCGGCCCCTGTCACGGCCGGATTCGGTGCGTATCACTGGATCACCTCCAGGGGGCTGGAATTTGTGTATGATTTATCCCTTGAAGTAGGGATGTCTTATGCTATCCTGGCTCATGAATCCAATTCTATTCTGACCATTTTGCTGGGAGCTGTCTCATACATGCTGCTGATGTTGTCCCGCAAAGAACTACCCCAACCAAAAATTGCTTCCTAAGATGCTGACCTACGAAGATATCACTGGGAAACTGATCACACTGGAGGAGGCGATGGCTTTGTTTACCCCTGAATTCAGGAAGAAGAACCGGCTTGTCTTTACCAACGGTTGCTTCGATGTATTGCACAGGGGACATGTCTACTATCTTTCGCGGGCCAGAGAGATGGGAGATCTCCTGGTGATCGGATTGAACAGTGATGATTCTGTAACTCGTCTAAAGGGTGAAGGAAGGCCGGTGAATGATCAGCAATCCAGAGCCGAAGTGCTGGGCGCACTGGGTTTTGTGGACTACATCATCCTGTTTGAAGAGGATACCCCCATGAAACTGCTCACAACCCTTCGTCCCGATATCCTGGTGAAAGGGGGGGATTACAAGCTGGAAGAGGTCGTTGGGCACCAGGAAGTGATTACCTATGGAGGAAAAGTGACCACAATCCCTGTGGTTGAAGGATATAGCAGCACTTCCATTATAAAGAAAACTACTTGATATTTGTTCCAACCGATTGATTAACTTTATACCGAAAGCTATCGGATATGGCAAAAGCGAAATCGGTATTTGTATGTCAAAGTTGCGGCGCCGAATCACCCAAATGGATGGGTAAATGCAATTCGTGTGGTGAGTGGAATACCTATGTGGAACAGAAGATCCCACAGGGCCCTGCCCGGTCCATCATGCAAGAGAAAAAGGGATATTCAGCTCCAAAAAAACTGGATGAAGTTCAATCGGAGCAGATGAATCGAATCGATCTGAAGAACGGAGAGTTCAACCGGGTACTGGGAGGAGGGATCGTGCCAGGTTCGATGATACTTATCGGGGGGGAACCAGGCATTGGTAAATCTACTCTGGCCTTACAGGTAGCCCTTCAACTGGATGCCTCCACTCTCTACATTTCCGGAGAGGAGAGCCCCCAACAGCTGAAAATGAGGGCCGACAGGTTGGGTGGTGAAAATGGACATTGCCAGGTGTTGTCCGAAACCGACCTGCATGCCATCATTACACAGGTGCAGAATCTGCAACCTCAGTTACTGATCATCGATTCCATCCAAACCCTCTCCTCTGAGGATATTGAATCGGCCCCGGGAACCATCTCACAAGTAAGGGAATGTGCTGCTCAGCTCCTCAGAGTGGCCAAAGAGACCCACATGCCGGTGCTCCTGATCGGGCACATCACCAAAGAGGGAAGCATTGCCGGACCCAAAGTACTTGAACATATTGTAGATACTGTGCTCCAGTTTGAAGGAGATTCACACCATCTCTACCGTATTCTCCGATCCAGTAAGAACCGTTTCGGTTCCACATCAGAGATTGGCGTCTTTGAAATGACCGGTGAAGGTCTCCGCGAAATCCTTAACCCTTCCGAACTGCTGATCAATCAGCACCCTCCGGATCTTAGCGGATCGGCTATTGCTGCAAATGTGGAGGGGATCAGGCCTATCCTGATCGAAGTCCAGGCACTGGTCAGCTCAGCTGTATACGGGACTCCCCAGCGTACCTCTACAGGATTCGATACCCGGCGTCTGAGCATGTTGCTGGCTGTGCTGGAGAAGCGGGCCAACTTCAAGCTGGCCAGTAAAGATGTATTCATCAACATCGCAGGAGGATTGAGAGTGGATGACCCGGCCATCGACCTGGCTGTGGTTTCGGCTATCCTCTCCTCAACGGTGGATATCCCGGTAGATCCGTTTACCTGTTTTGCCGGGGAAGTGGGGCTATCTGGAGAGATCCGGCCGGTGAACAGGATAGAACAACGACTGGGCGAAGCAGACAAACTGGGGATGAAACGCATTTTAATGCCCTCTCTCAACGGCAAAAAACTGAATCTTAGCAGGTTTAGCCTGGAAATCGTGGAATTAACACAGGTCCAGGAGATACCCAAATACCTCTTTGGCTAATGACTGGTTCGGGACATAAGGACCTTCCCCTTTTCAGGGATAATTATACACCAGAGGTTGCTCATTATCCCATTAAGAGCCCGGAAATCAAATCGGGGGCAGAGTACTATTTCGAAACCGAAAGTGGACTCAGGTACCAGGTCCTCTTCGCTAAAAAAAAGAATAACTACCTGGAAAATATTGTGAATTTCAGTGTTCTCAACGAAGAGTTTGATGACGAATACAGTGAAACCAACCGGGGAGAGATCTACAGGGTTATCGCTACCGTAGTGGAAATCATTCGCCTCTACCATGACACTCACGCCTATTCCATCAGCTATGAGTTCAGCGGCGAATTCAAAGAGGGGAATGAAGGGAGGGAAACAAGCATCAGAACCCTGTTATATTTCCGTAAGGCCAAAGAGATCATGCATTCTTTCTGGGAAATTGAAGCAAAGGGCAACAAAGTTGTAGTGCATCGAATGAAGCAGAGATAGATGAACTAGAAATCATCAAACTCACTGCCACTACCCGATTCCATAATATTGGGACAATCCAGATCCACAAAAAAATCGAGGGGCCTTTCGAACTCATCCTCCATGGTAATATTCAGCGTGGAATCAGCATATACCCGTTTGAGAAACTCTGCATAGATGGGCAGTGCCATATTGCCCCCGGCACCCATACCCAGATCATCAAAGTGAATGGAGCGGTCCTCTCCACCCACCCATGCTGCAGCGGTCAGCTTTGGAGCCATACCGATATACCAACCGTCACTCTGGTTCTGGGTGGTCCCTGTTTTGCCTGCAAGTTCCCCTTCAAATTCATACTTCCAGCGAAGCCGGTTGGCTGTCCCCGAGTAGTATTCCCCACGATACCTACCGGTCATATCCACCACATTTTTCAGGAGGGTCAACATCAGGTAGGCTGTCTCCATGTTTATGGCCTCAGCCTCTATGGGATGAAAAGTGGAAATTACGTTACCATATCGGTCCTCTATACGGGATACGTAATTGGGACCCACATAAATTCCCCGGTTAGAAAAGGTATTGAATGCGCCTACCATCTCCTCCAGGGAGATATCTGCGGGACCGTAGATGAGACTGGGGACCGGATCGATGTGTGAGGTGACACCCATTTTTCGTAACAGGCTGATCACATTTTGAGGATTAAAGTTTTTAAATAACCAGGCTGAGACCCAATTATGGGAATTGGCCAATCCCCACTTCAAAGAGACCTTTTTCCCTGCAAATTTATTGGTGCCAGGTGCCGTGGGTGTGTACGTGGTGTCTTTATTGTCCACTATGTTAGGAAACGTAATAGGCACCAGTGGTATCATTTCGCAGGGTGAATACCTCTCCTGCATGGCCAGCAAATAGAGAAAGGGTTTCATGGTGGATCCCACCTGCCGCCTGCCCTGGTAAACGTGTTCGTACTGAAAGTAGCGGTAATTATGCCCTCCCACAAAAGCCTTCACCTGTCCGGTTGACGGATCCATAGCCATGAAGCCCGCCCTCAATATATGTTTCATGTACCGGATGGAATCCATGGGTGACATCACCGTATCGACAGGTCCGTTCCAGGAGAACACCTTCATTGGCACTGGCTGGTCAAACACATGCAGGATGGAATCCATGGAAGCTCCGGCAGTTATCAGATATTTATATCTGTCGGTCCACCTCACCGTGCGGTGAAGTGTGGTTCTGATCTCCTCATTTGAGATATCCTCAAAAGGCGCATTGGTGCGACCCTCTTTCTCCTTGAAGAACAAAGGTTGCAGGTAATCTTTCATCTGAACTTCCACCGCCTCCTCAGCATACTGCTGCATGCTATAATTGATCGTAGAGTAGATCTTCAATCCATCCCGGTAGATATCATATGCGGTGCCATCCGGTTTACTATTCTTGTTTATCCAACCATACAACTTATCACCGGACCAGCGTAATGAATCACGCCTGTACCGTTCCCATGCCAGTGCTCCGGCATTTTTACCGGGCATGGTGGGTTTGGTCTCATTCATAAATTTGGCCAGGAAAGTGCGAAAATGTTTGGCATGTCCGGTGAGGTGGCTGGCCAGGTTATAATCGATACTTATGGGAATCTGGGTGACCGAATCGGCCAGCTCCTTTTCTATATATCCGTACTTCTCCATCTGCCTGATCACCGTATTCCTCCTGTGAAAAGAGCGTTCCGGATTAATCCTCGGATTATAGGCGGTGGGGGCCTTCAGCATACCCACCAGGATGGCTGCCTGATCGAGAGAAAGCGAATCTGTAGAGTTATTGAAAAAAGTTCTCGAGGCCGATTTTATTCCTACGATGGATCCTCCTCCAAACTCTACTGTATTGAGATACATGGTGATGATCTCATTTTTCGTATAGCTTCTCTCCAGTCTAACCCCCGTATTCCATTCCTTGAATTTATTCACTGCGAGGTGGACGCTCCTACCAATACTGGACCTGCGAAATGTGGTATCTCTGGGAAACAGGTTTTTAGCAAGCTGCTGGGAAATGGTACTTCCTCCTCCCTCATTCTGTCCAAGTACCACCGAGTACACCAGCACGCGGAAAAGGCTTCGCAAATCAATTCCTGAATGCCTGTAATACCTGACATCTTCAGTAGCGATCAGCGCATCTACCAGGTGTGGGGCCAGATCTTCATAATTCACAAAAGTTCTGTTCTCCACAAAATACTTACCCAGCAACTCCCCATCCTCGGTGATCAGCTCGGAAGCCAGGTTGGTCTGAGGATTCTCAAGCCTCGCAAAATCAGGCATAAAACCCATCTTTCCTCTTCCGATTAAAATCATGATCAGAATGAACAATAACAGAGGAAGCGTGTATAGTGTCCAGAGGATGAGTAAATATTTTGTAGTTTTGCCGGGTTTCTGAGCCATAGATCGCCTGATTTGCGTCAAAAGTAGTAATTATTTATACCAAAATTTTGAAGGTGGATGTACATTTGGCTTATTTTGTTGTCAAATTATTAACGAGGAAGAAGTAAAAATATGATAGAAAATCTGGTTATTGTCGAGTCACCTGCCAAAGCGAAAACCATAGAACGTTTCCTTGGTAAAAGCTATACAGTTAAGTCCAGTTTTGGACATATACGGGACTTGGCCAAGAAGAACCTGGGGATTGATATCGGTGGAGGATTTTCACCTCAGTATATCGTGCCAGCCGATAAGAAGAAGGTAGTCAAAGAGCTCAAAGAACTGGCCAAAAAATCAGAGATGGTGTGGCTCGCCACTGATGAGGACCGTGAAGGAGAAGCCATTGCCTGGCACCTTTTTGAAGAGCTCTCCCTGGACAGAGAGAAGACCCGCCGAATTGTTTTCCATGAGATCACCAAGAATGCGATTCTGAATGCACTGGAGAATCCACGCTACATAGATACTAATCTGGTGAATGCTCAACAGGCACGCAGAGTACTTGACCGGCTGGTGGGATTTGAACTATCCCCCCTGCTCTGGAAAAAAGTAAAACCGGCACTCTCAGCCGGAAGGGTCCAATCAGTAGCAGTAAAGCTGATCGTGGAAAAGGAGCGGGAGGTGCAGCAGTTCACCCCTAAAAAATATTTTCGTGTGACCGGAAAGTTCTCAATACCTGACGGAAAAGGGGGATGGTCCCAGATAAAGGCAGATCTTTCCAGACGATTCGATACCCTGGAAGAGGCCAGAGCAATTCTTACCATTTGTCAGAATAGTGACTTCACGGTGGATAAAGTGGAGAAGAAACCTGTTAAGAAATCTCCTGCACCCCCTTTTACCACCTCCACCCTCCAACAGGAGGCCAGTCGGAAACTGGGATTTTCTGTCAATCAGACCATGTCGGTGGCACAACGGCTGTATGAGTCGGGTAAGATCACGTATATGAGAACCGATTCTGTAAACCTCTCTAAGCTGGCCATTGGATCAGCCGCAGGAAAGATCCGGGAAACGTATGGTGAGCAATTCCTCAAATCGAGGAATTTTACAACCAAATCAAAAGGAGCCCAGGAGGCCCACGAAGCTATCCGACCTACCTTTATGGACCAATCAACTATTGAGGGTAACAGAGCGGAAAAGCGGCTTTATGAGCTGATTTGGAAACGAACCATCGCCTCCCAGATGAGCGAAGCAAAACTGGAAAAGACCATAGTTTCCATAATAGTTTCCGGTTCACCAGAACGATTTGTAGCCACTGGTGAAGTATTGATCTTCGAAGGATTTCTGAAAGTCTACATGGAATCGACCGATGACGATCAGGAGGAGGAAGCCCGAGGCCTGTTGCCTTTGGTTAAAGTGAACGACAGATTGAACAGGGAGGAGATTGAGGCTTCAGAAAAATCAACCCTTCAACCACCCAGATACACCGAAGCGAGCCTGGTAAAAAAGATGGAGGAGCTGGGCATTGGCCGTCCATCTACTTATGCACCAACCATCTCTACCATTCAGCAGAGGGAGTATGTTGTCAAAGAGGATCGTACCGGAACATTGAGGGAAATGGCTCAACTGCTCCTGAAGGGTGACTCCCTCTCACAACAAGTGATCAAAGAGAAATATGGCTTCGAAAAAGGAAAGCTGTTTCCCACCGATATTGGGTTGATAGTGAACGACTTTTTGGAGCAATATTTCCAGAACATCATGAATTACAACTTTACTGCTTCTGTGGAAAAACAGTTTGATGAGATTGCTGTTGGGAAGCTGAACTGGCCCAATATGATTGAGCGATTCTACAATCCGTTTCATTCTAAAGTGGATTCGGCTACCCAAACCTCTGAACGTTCCAAAGGAGAGAAGCAGCTTGGGGTAGATCCCAGTACAGGGAAACCGGTTAGCGTTAAAATAGGACGATTTGGTCCCATTGCCCAGATGGGCGAAGTGAGTGATGAAGAGAAACCCAGGTTTGCCAGTCTCCTGAAAGGACAGAGCCTGGAAACTATCACGCTGGAAGAGGCCCTCGACCTGTTTCGTCTTCCCAGAAACATCGGACAGTTTGAAGATGAAGAGATGGTTGTGGGTGTGGGAAAGTATGGCCCTTATGTGCGACACCGTTCCAAATTCTTCAGTCTGAGCAAAACGGACGATCCCTACACCATCCAGCAGGAGCGTGCCATAGAGATTATTGAGCAAAAGCGTACGGAGGAGGCGAACAGAAACATTAAGCAGTTTGAAGAGGAACCTGACCTGCTGATTCTCAACGGAAGGTATGGTCCCTATATCTCTTACAAGAAAAAGAATTTCAGGATTCCAAAAAGTAAAAACCCAGAGGAGCTCACATTGGAAGAGTGTCGCGAGATCATAGAGAAAGCTGACTCCCGCGGAAAAAAATAATTCTCCTAAACCACACATCCCATGGACCTAAATGGTTATTTCGATCCGGTAAGCCTGGAGAGGCCTGAGTTTGAATTCCTGGAAGACAACGAATCATTCAGTCACCACATCTCGGTTCATACGCCGGACCAGCCCATACGTGAGCTGGATAAGCACCAGGTGGCCATTGTTGGGATCCCTGAAGACAGAAACGGTTTCATCAAAGGAAGTAAAGAGGCCCCGGACCAGGTTCGAAGCAAGTTATATCAACTCCGGAAGTTGAATAAGCACATCAGGATCTATGACCTGGGCAATATTAAGAATGGGGGTTCAGTAAATGATACCTATTTTGCCATTCGGGATGTAATCCTGGAACTCCTTGAACGCAACATAATTACCATACTCTTTGGGGGATCGCAGGACTTAAGCAGGGGGGTCTTCTTCGCACTCGAAAAACTGGATGGTCTTCACCAGCTTCTCACCATCGATTCCATGCTGGATTTCTCCAGCAGCGAGGAGTCCATTCATTCCCGTAATTATCTGAACCAGGTGTTGGATCCGGCTGTACGAAAGTGTTTCAGTTACACAAATCTCGGACACCAGGCCTATTTTGTGACTGATCAGCAGATCGACCAGCTGGAAAAGTCATACCTTGAAAGCATCAGGTTAGGGGATGCCCGGAACAATATCAAATCTACGGAACCCCTTATCCGTGATTCAGAATTCATAAGCATTGATTTAGGGGCGGTGAGACATTCCGACGCGCCAGGTGCTTCCATTCCATCTCCCAACGGTTTCTTTGGCGATGAGATATGTCAAATTACCCGGTATGCGGGTCTTAGTGATCAGGTAAGCATCATGGGTTTTTTTGAGTTCGATCCTTCATCAGATACCAACGGACAAACCGCTCATCTTACCGCTCAGGCTGCCTGGTATTTTATGGAGGGTATTTCTCATCGGATCAGAGAGAATCCGGTGGATACACCGGAGCATATCAAGAAGTTCATTGTAAACCTGGATGCCGCCGGACATGACATCATTTTTCATAAAAGCACCCTTTCGGACCGATGGTGGATGGAGATACCCGGAAAGAATCCGGTTACAGGCTATAACTTTTTCGTCTCATGTTCGTATGAAGATTACCAGTATGCCTGTAACCAGGAGATACCAGACCGCTGGTGGCGTTTTCTGCACAGACTGGGTAATGAAATGGAATAAATAGCGTTTATTAAGAAGTTTGAGAGGTTTATTAACGGTTGAACGGAGAGTGTAGGCGTCTTTTGTTATGAACATTTGACTGTTAATATTATTTGTGATGTAGAACTATTTTTGCTTAATTTACTTGAGCTTTTGGGGCAGGAGAAATAAAGCCTTCCAGTGAGTTCGGTGAAAGATGAAGAGACTCGTACTTATATGGTTTATTGGAGCTGTCTCTCTGGGTATTCTGGCTCAGCAGGATCCAAAATTCAGTCAGAATATGTTTCTGGCACCTTACTACAATCCCGGAGCTGTTGGAAGCAGCGATAAGATCTGTCTGGCTGCCGCATTCCGAAACCAATGGACAGGGCTTCCCGATGCACCGGTTACAACCACATTCACTGCACATATGCCTGTCAGTCTCCTGGGTCGAACACACGGTATCGGGCTCAATCTGACCAACGACAACCTGGCTTTTAACAATGACTTCCTCTTTAGTGCTTCTTATGCATTTAAGATTGACCTGGGGATGGGAAGTCTGGGAATTGGCGCCAACGTGGGTCTGGCCAATCAATCCCTCACACCAAGTTGGAATGGCGCTGATATTATCACTCCCGATTCCGACGATGCCATCCCTAAAAACGGTGGCAGTGTATTTGGATTCGACATGGGGCTTGGGGTATATTACAATACAGACGATTTGTTCGTGGGTGTCTCCACCTCACACCTTAACCAGACCTCTTTTGACTACCCGGAAGATCTTGCCGAAGGAAAACTGATCAGGCACTATTACCTGCTGGCAGGGTACAACATTCAGCTAACCAATCCCATGTTTGAGATTATGCCCTCACTAATGGTTCAGACCGATGCCAGATCAAATCATATATATCTGAACACAAACGTGAGATACAATAAAAGGTTCTGGGGAGGAGTTTCTTATTCAGTTGGAGGTGCATTGAGCGCACTTTTCGGTGTAGAATTGATAAATGGGATCAAGGTCGGTTACTCATATGATTTCGAACTTTCGCCCCTTCTAAAATACAATAGCGGTTCTCATGAAGTCACGGTTCGATATTGCTTCGATCTCAGTATTGACAAGAGTCCGCAAAAGTACAAGAGTATAAGATTTTTATAAAATTTATCTATTATTTAGATTGTTTTTTTATATTTTAAACAATTCGTGAAACGTTGGTTTTTGCATCTTTTAAGCGTGTAGCTATGAAACGAATAGTAATATTAGTGGTTATTTCGGCGCTCGCAGCAAGTTGTGGCACATACATGACTGGTGAGCTTGTTGGAGTTGAAAGGAAGGCTTATGCTGAACCTGATCCTTTTGGAATGGTTTCTATTCCGAATGGTTCTTTTCTTATGGGACCCAGTGACCAGGATGTGACCTGGACGCAAAATGCAATGGCCAGAACAGTAGCTGTTGATGCATTCTGGATGGACGAGTCGGAGATTACCAATACTGAATACAGGCAATATGTATACTGGATTCGTGATTCCATTATCCGCAAGGAACTTGCCATTCAGGGTATCGAGGACTTCATTGCAAAGGACGATGAAGGTCAGCCTTACGAGGACAGGGACGGTGAACCTGTGATTGACTGGGCCGCTTCTATGGATCCCAAAAAGGATAAGGAGGGAAACATCAGTCAGATCATCGAAGATCTGGGAATCTATTACAGTGGAGCCGACAGGCTTTCATATAATGCAAAAGAATTAAACGTAACCAAACTTATCTATAACTATTATTGGGTTGACCTGGTACAGGCATCAAAAGCTGCTAATCGTTTTCAGCTAGACTATTCAGGAGGCAGTGTGGATCCGGTAGTTACATATGGAGGTACGGTGACCAGGCCCACCGGAGAGCAGGAAGAGATCACCAGCAGAGCATCTTTCGTAAATAAGGATTGGGTTCTTGTCTATCCGGACACGCTGGTTTGGATCAGAGATTTTACATACTCCTATAACGAACCCATGGCCAATATGTATTTCCGTTCACCCTCCTATGACCATTATCCGGTTGTGGGTGTCACATGGAAACAAGCCAATGCTTTCTGCATCTGGAGAACCAACTATCTTAACCAGGCACTGATCAGAAGTGGCCAACCCATAGTTCAGGACTACAGGTTGCCCATCGAAGCTGAATGGGAGTATGCTGCCAGAGGTGGACTGGATAACAGCATGTACCCCTGGGGAGGGGTATACCTGAGAAATCAGACAGGCTGTTTTATTGCCAATTTTAAACCCCTGCGTGGCAACTATACAGACGATGGCTCCATGTATCCTGCCAGAGTGGGTTATTACGGAAATCCCAATGATTTTGGTTTGTATGACATGGCAGGAAATGTCGCCGAATGGACCATCACAGCTTACGATCCTTCAGCCTATGTGTTTTCACATGATATGAACCCTTATTACAATTACAATGCTAAACCTGATGATCCGCCGGTTATGAAGCGGAAGGTGGTCAGGGGTGGTTCCTGGAAAGACATTGCCAGGTATCTGCAAGTCAGCACCCGTGATTATGAGTATCAGGACACTGCTAAGTCCTACATTGGATTCAGATGCGTACGTTCATATTTAGGTGATCAATAATTAAACATTACTATAATGGGAATTACAGAAATTGTTCAAAGTTCGGGCTGGAAGAGTTTTACCGCTAAGCTCTATGGTTTCGGTGCCTCAATTGTGATTATTGGTGCATTGTTAAAGATCCAGCACTGGCCAGGTGCAGATATTGCCTTACCTCTTGGTCTGCTCACCGAAGCAGTTATTTTCTTCTTTTCAGCCTTTGAACCGTTGCATGAAGAACTGGACTGGACCCTGGTATACCCTGAGCTTGCAGGAATGTCAGATCCGGATGAAATTGATGAATACAAAGAACAAGCCATCGCCGACAGAAACGTGGGGCTCCAGAAATTTGATGAATTATTTCAGCAATCCCAGATCAATGCCGAGGATGTTCGAAGCCTGGGTAAGCATCTGAATACTATCTCATCTACCACGGAAACCATTGGAGACATCACTACAGCCTCCCTGGCTACCAAAGAGTATTTCGATAAAATGGGAACAGCTGCCCAAAATATGGACAATGTGGCCTCCGCTTATGGGACCAACACTGGGGATCTCAATGAATCAGTCAACACCCTGGCTGCATCCTACAAGAATACAGCCTCTTTGATTGATCAGAAAGGCAAGGATATTGCAGATAAATTTGCTGCATCCAGTTCCAACCTGACAGCCACTTATGAAGCCATGTCGGGTGAAGTAAAACAGGAGCATTCCAATATCTCACAGAGCCAGAAGCAGTTTAACGACCAGCTTGAAACACTGAATAAAAATCTGGGTGAACTGAACCTATCCTATTCTGATCAGGTAAAGGGAAGCAAAGAGCATTTACAGGGAACCGCAGGTGTCTACCAGGGTTTGAATGAAATGATCACCAGTCTGCAGGCATCCGTTGAGGAGACGCAGAAGTATAAGAACGAAATCGTAAAACTCAGCGAAAGTCTATCTGAACTGAACAGTGTATACGGCAATATGCTTTCTGCGATGAGCATCAGAAAGAAGTAATTAACCTTTAATCCTGATCTATGGGACACGGTAAAGAAACACCGAGACAAAAAATGATCGGTATGATGTATTTGGTGCTGACAGCGATGCTGGCACTGAATGTATCAAAGGAGGTATTGGATGCCTTTACACTGGTGGATGATGGGTTGGTCACAACCACAGAGAATTTCGCTGCTAAAAACGAGGGCCTCTATCACGAATTCTCGGAAGCCTATTTACAGAATCCGGAGAAGGTGGGAGATTGGAAAGATAAGTCGGATGAAGTAAGAGTCCGTTCAGAAGCACTGTATGACTTCATCAATGAGTGTAAAGTGGAGATCGTTTCGCAAAAGGATCCGGAGGCCATAGATGAACATGGCCATGTACACCTGGCAGAAGTAGGTGTAAAGGACGATACCAATAATCCTGCCGAGGTCATGGTTTTAAAGGGACGGGGTGATGAGCTGAAGGATATGATCGATGAGCACCGGGAATTTATGCTGAGCCTGATCGAGGACAAGGAAAAATACGAGACCACTGTGGAATCAGTTGAGGGCACACTGAATACAGAGGTGCCGGAAGATCTGCACCATGGCCATAAAAAGGGTGTGACACCAGACTGGAAATCCACCTATTTTGAGCACCTGCCATTGGCTTCCGTGATCACACTTCTCTCAAAAATGCAGGGTGATGTACGTAACGTGGAGGCAGAAATGCTGAACTACCTTCTGGGTCAGGTGAGTGCGGGAGACATTAACGTGAATGTGTTGGAAGCAATTGTCATACCCAACTCTAATTACGTTTTCAGAGGTCAGGAATACAAGGCCCAGGTATTCCTCGCTGCCTATGACTCCACCCAGATGCCTCAGGTTAAACTGGAGGATGGGACCCTGTTGGATGTGGAATCTGGTAAAGGAATTTACTCGTTCAGTTCCAATACTACAGGGATTCGGACATGGGGTGGTACTATCCAGATTGAGAGTGGGGGTTCAGTGATCAGCCGTGATTTTACCTCTGAATTTGAAGTAGCAGAACCCAATGCTACCATCTCTGCCACAGCCATGAATGTATTTTATCGGGGTGTCCCCAATCCGGTGGCCATTTCTGCAGGAAGTGTGCCTGAAAGGGATGTGGTAGCTCAGATATCCTCAGGTAACATCAACAGAGTGAGACCAGGGGAATATATCGTTAAACCAGGTTCTCAGGGTGAACGGGCAACAGTGAGTGTGTTTGCAAATGTGGATGGAGCCAGGAGACTGATGAATCGAATGGAATTCAGGGTTAAGGATCTTCCCACCCCAGATGCCATTGTTCAAGGGATCAGAGGCTCCGAAGGAAACCTGTCGGTGGGCCAGCTTGCCCGATTATCAGAAGTGAGAGCTGAGGCTGAGGACTTTCTTTTTGAGGTAGAGTATCAGGTGGTCTCATTTACGGTAGCCTTCCAGGGTTCCGGCGGTATCTGGCAGTATGCACATTCAGAAAATAACAGGTTCACTTCACGGCAAAAGGATATTTTTCGCCAGCTCAGAAGTGGACAGCGAATCATGATAGAGAAGATTAGAGCAAGTGGGCCTGACGGAAGGGTCAGGACCTTAAATAACCTTACCATAACAGTTATATAAGATGAAGGCAAGAAGGTATATTTTCGGAACGGCAGTAGGTATCATATGTACATTGACACTATTTGGACAACAAAACGTGAGTACATCGGTCACTCCAGGAATGACTCCAATGATTTCATCCCAGTCTCCAACCACAAATGTATTTATTTCAGAGACTATCATTCCTGAAAAGAAGCCTGTCCCTTACAGTTATATTCGGGAATCGGATGTCATGTGGGCCAAAAATATATGGCGGGTCATTGATCTCAGGCAACGCCAGAATATACCCCTTCGATACCCTTTGGAAGGGGTAATGGGAGATGGCGAGAGATACAGTCTTTTCGGATTACTTATGGAAGGTATAAAGAGTGAAGAGTTGACTCCGTATGAATGGCCTGTTTCCGGATGGAGAGATCCTTTTTCCAAAACTACAAACCTGGAAATGATCTATAGCCTGACAGGAGGAGATTCTATTCCGGACGAAGATGGTAATTTCCTGTATGTACAGCAGAGGATGAGCGATATCATGCAGTTTCAGTTACAAGAGCAGTGGTATTTCGACAAGCAGCATTCTGTGATGAAGGTACGCATAGTGGCTTTGGCTCCAGTATTTTATGAAAAGTACGATGAATTCCAGCAACTGCTGCCTTCTCCGAGACCACAGATCCCGTTTGTAGTCTATTTTCCCCAGTGTAGAAGGCTGTTTGCCACACATTCCGTCTATAACCCAAAGAATGATGCTCAGTCTATTTCATTTGATGATATCTTTTTCCAGCGTCGTTTTTCCAGCACCATCATTGCAGAATCCAATGTATTCGGTGACAGGCTCCTCGGAGATTATAAAATAGGACAGGATATTTTACTTGAGGCGGAAAGGATCAGGGACGATCTGTTCATTATGGAACATGACCTCTGGGAGTATTAGATCCACTCATCCAACATATGGAACCGCATCCTTCAAGGTGCGGTTTTTTTTTACCTCCCCCCTCCTCCTTACCGGGGAAGTAATAAATATGCAACCTGGCATTACCGGAGGGTTACATCATATCCTCTCCGATCTCCGACTTGATCTCGTTTACGTACTGCTTAATCTTCTGCTCATCCTCTTTTCGGCACACCAGGATGGTTCTCTCATTTTGTACCACAATGAAATCCTTCAGTCCCTGCAAAACCACTAATGAATCGTCCTGAACATTGACCACATTGCCCGAAGAATCATACATGAACACATGTTTCCCGGTAATCGAGTTTTGGTTGTCATCCTTATTCAATTGCTCATAGAGGGAACCCCATGTTCCCAGGTCCGACCATCCAAATTCCGAAACCAGTACATAAACATTGTCCGCTTTTTCCATCACGCCGTAATCAATGGATATGTTGCGGCAATTACTGTATGTCTCCTGAATAAAGTCTTGTTCACCCTCTGTTCCATATACCTCTTCACCCTCCCGGAACAGGGTATGAATTTCCGGCAGGTAGGATTCGAATGATTTCATAATTGTTTCCAGAGACCAGAAGAAAATTCCCGCATTCCAGTAGAAATCACCACTATCAAGAAAGACCTTCGCAAGTTCCAGGTTGGGCTTCTCAGTAAAGGTTTTCACTTTTCTCAATCCCGTCGACTCATACCCTTTCACCTTTTTCTCTATGGATTGAATGTATCCATATCCCGTTTCAGGCCTGCTGGGTACAATCCCCATGGTTAGTAAAGCATCATTGGAGGCTACAAACTCCAATCCCTGCTCGACAGAACGCAGGAACTCCTCCTCCTTCACAATCAGATGGTCTGAAGGAGCTACCACTATCTTGGCATTCCGATCTTTCTGCTGAATCCTGAAATTAGCGTAATCGATGCAGGGAGCTGTATTTCTCCTGGATGGTTCAAGAAGTATGTTTCCCTGTGGTAATGCTGGTAGCTGATCAACGATGAGTTCTTTATATTCCAGGTTACTCACTATAAAAATATGATCGGCTGGCATGATCTGGATAAACCGGTCATAGGTTTGCTGTAAAAGCGTCCTCCCTGTTCCTAAAATATCCAGGAATTGTTTAGGACGTAGGGTCTTACTCAAAGGCCAAAACCGGCTACCGATACCTCCCGCCATAATGACACAGTAATAATTTTTATCCATGGACTATTGGAATTTTGGTTGAAAAATGTTATGCTATATACACTAAATATAACTGCTTTTTATGTAACAGCCGGTCCTCTCAGGATGTTTTACAGATTAATTGATATATTACATAATTTTGTCATGGAACCATGCGTCTACTTACACAAATAGGTATCTACCTCCTCCTCATGAAGAGGACTTTCAGCAGGCCCGAGAAATTTGCTGTACTGTACAGGCAAACCATACGAGAGATTGAGAAAGTGGGGATCAATTCATTCCCCATCGTTGTAATCATCTCTCTGTTCGTGGGAGCCGTGATTACTATTCAAACCAACTTCAATATAGAAAATCCGTTACTTCCCAGATATATTGTAGGGGTTACGGTGAGGGATTCATTGCTGCTGGAATTCTCTTCTACCATGGTTGCTCTCATCCTGGCCGGAAAAGTGGGCTCCAGCATTGCTTCTGAGATTGGTATGATGAGGATTACAGAACAGATTGATGCGCTTGAAGTGATGGGCATCAATTCTGCTTCATACCTGATACTTCCAAGAATCATAGCCGCAGCACTTTTCTTTCCTATTCTCTGTTTGCTTAGTATCATTGTGGGCCTTGGAGGCGGATACCTCTCATGTGTCCTGGCCAATGTAGTCCCTCCATCGGAATATATATACGGTATTCAGTACGCCTTCTATCCTTATTACGTCGGCTATGCTCTGACCAAAACTGTTTTCTATGCCATCATCATCACTTCGGTCTCCTCCTATTTCGGATACCATGTGAAAGGAGGAGCCGTCGAAGTGGGAAGATCCAGCACAAAGGCGGTGGTCCAAAGCAGTGTCCTCATCCTCCTGGCAAACCTCATACTTACCAGAACTATACTACAATGATTGAGGTGAAGAATTTATATAAGAGCTATGATGGACACATGGTGCTCAATGATGTGAGTGTAGCATTTGAACAGGGGAAATGCAATTTGATCATTGGGCGAAGCGGATCCGGAAAAACCGTTCTGCTCAAATCCATTGTGGGACTCATTGAGACGGACGAAGGAGAGATCTGGTATGATGATGTGAAGTTCAGTCATCTGGATATCGCCGGTCGCCAGAAAATCCGTAAGGAGATGGGCATGTTGTTTCAGGGTGCAGCCCTGTTTGACTCACTTACCGTGGAAGAGAATGTGATGTTTCCGCTGGATATGCTTACCTCCAAGACCAAAACAGAAAAACTGGACAGGATCAATTTCTGTCTGGATAGGGTCAGGGTATCCGGCTCCAATACACTTTATCCTTCCGAGTTAAGCGGGGGAATGAAAAAACGTGTGGCCATAGCCAGGGCTATTGCATTAAATCCGAAGTACCTGCTCTGTGATGAGCCTAACTCGGGACTCGATCCTGAAACGGGAATTGTGATCGATAATCTGATCAAGGAGCTAACTGAAGAGTTCAATATGACTACCATTGTGAATTCACACGATATGAATTCGGTGCTGGAGATAGGCGACTTTGTGGTATTTATCTACCAGGGGTGTAAATGTTGGGAGGGAACACGTGAGGAAGTCCTTCATACAGACAACGAAGCCCTGAATAACTTTGTTTTTGCCACTAACATGGCTAAACAGATCAAGCAGAAATAGGATCAGCTATTGTGTGTAGATCAGCGGCTTATCGGCAGCTTTTTTCTGTTTGAATTGCCTGTATCCAAATACCATATTCATCCCGAACCAAAGGTTTACGGCTCGTGCTTCCTGGGGCCAGAAGACCACATTCAGGGCATTATCCGAGATCAGGTACAAATTAAGTGGGCCCGCATTAAACGACAGACCCGCTCCCATATTTTTGTAATAGGCGTTCATATACGAATAACTCAGGGTTAGGTTTATGAACCTGCCCGTAGTAAAGTTAGCTGAAGCAGTCACCTGCTCCGTGATCTTTCCGTTCAAAAAATCTGTCCTGGAGAGAACCCCAAAATTGATTTTAGGGGTCACATAGTAGGAGGCTCCCAAAAATAGTTTTGTGTTCAGCCGCTTACTGTAAGCCTGGCCGGCGCTGAAATTCAATCCCCCCATAAGGCTATCGGTTAACTCTGTGAGGGTGCTGTCCAGGTAATCGTCAAATGTAAAATCATCCGAAAATCCCAGAGGATTGATTTCCAGACCTGTATACTCATACTCCATCTGGTAACTCACATCATTTACTCCATCCTTCCAATTGATATATCCCAGATCCAATACACTTGCACTCAACAATAACTGATCAATAGGCCTGTAATTGATCCCCAAATCGATACCCAGACCCAGGTTATTCTTATTAAATACATACCCGGGAATAGCGAAAGGATCAAGGGGATCCAGGTCCTCATTTATCGCCACACTGTCGACCATTCCCTCTGTATCATACATCACCTCTCCAAAAGGAATTGAAGCGTTAAACATCATATCAGTTTCAATGTTCCACGCCTCCTGTGATGTGGTTACCGAAAGTGCTGAACTGGTTGTGGAAAGATTGGCCATCCCAAAAAACACTTTTGCCCTGGCACCCAGGGTCAGGTTTTCACCCAAATTACCCGACCATCCCAGGGAAATCTCCTCGAAAGCCGAAAGATCCACACCCATTCCATCCAGCTGGTAGGTTTCTCCATCATCAGTCCCGTGGATCGCTAAACGGGCCAGATCGCCCGGGTAATAGATGCTCCCGTCTACTCGGGTAGTAAGATCCAGAGAGAAAAAACCTATTCCTGTCCTGAATCCCAGAGATAACAGCGAGGTTCCCAGATCAGACACTACAAAATTGACTGGCTCCAGAAGGTTTAAGAAAGCCTCCTTATCTCCCAGGGGATGCAGGAAGGTAATCAGTGAATCTTCGGTGGGGTGGGGATAGATGATATCTCCGTATGCCAAAGAACTGGATGATACCTGTACCCGCAGCGGAGCCAGCAGAGGAATCCCCATGTAGAAACCGCACTTGGGTTGATGAGCAGGATTGATCCGGTTGGATTGGGGTACCCCATGCATAAAATAGAGGGTATTATTGATCTGTCCTTCCATGGGTGCGGAAAGCAATATGATCACTCCCAGGCTGATGGTCAATCGGCTGAATCTGTTCATAATTCTCGCGTATTGATTCTGATATTTGCTAACATCGATATTTCGAAATCCAGGGTATAGTCTGAATAGAGTTTCACAAACCTGTCACCCAACTCTGAGGTGATCAATCGAGCTTCTACCTGCATGTATCGTACCTCCCCCAGTTTGCCCAGCTTCTCGGCCGGGAAGTTCACCTGGTTGCTCTCTTCAGTCGCCTGCACCAGTTTTCCATCCACATCTACCTCCGAGGCCCCCAGTATTACAACATCCTGATCAAAAATGGAATCGACCATTTCGTGGAATTCATCCAGCAGGTATACCTGAAGTGCCAGCTCGATGGGAAGTTCATTCAGGGTGGTTACTGAAACCTGTGCCAGTTTGATCATGCTTGTATCGATACCTTCCTCGCCCACATCAAATTCCATGGTGTCTTCAAAGGCAAAACCAGTGGATTTGAAATCGAGGGGCAGCAGGATCTCCAAAGCCAGGTCAATTTTGCTGGTATCCAGAATAAAATGTTGATCTTCTCCGCTTCCGGCAGCTGTTCTTCCTATGATGGAAAAGGTGATATCTGATGGGGCCGAAGCCAATAATTCATCAATATTGCAGGTATTCTTATTGATATTAATCTCTGATTCGACCCGTTCTCCCATTTGTGCTATGTCCGGAGCACTCAACTGAAACGGATGCCCTTCAGTAAAAACGAGTTCTACCGTGGAGCCATCTCTCGAAGAGGTGGCAATCACATTGCTTAATTCAACCTCCAGCGGTATACCCACGGAACTGGAGGTAAATATGTTGATCCTGGGATCATTGAAAATGATCGAAGCCAGATCAGGATTCTCCTCAAATATGGAAATCTCGAATGATCCGCCCTCGGTTATAAGATCTCTGGAATCAATGTAACCAAATACACTGTAGAAACCCAAATTCGTGAAGTTAGCCTGTATGGAACAGAAATCGTCCGGATTTACGGGATTGCCCGAATTGATGAGATCGAGCTTGAAATTGATGTGGATAAAACTGGTATCGTTGACTTCGGTGGTTTGCAGAAGATATCCGTCTAGTTGAAAGGTCTGCTGATCCATGAAGGATCCGCCAGCATCACTGATCTCGATCACTGTAGAAAAGGTATCCCTGTTCACATTCAGAATATGGGGACTGCTTATGGTCAGTAAACCGGCATGTTCAAAGGTGCTATTGATATCCATCACAATTTGTCCCCCTTTGACCAGAATGCTGTCCACTCTGTCGTTCCCATCCAGCTGAAAGCTGAATTGTTCTTGCTTAACAAACGGTACCGTATCACCCACACTACTGCCAATCCAGATGGGGATATCAATATCAGAGTCAATATAATACTCTGTCACCAACTTATCCGGTACCGAGATCATGGTATCTGCCATCACCGAAAAGGCTGTATCAGAATAGGCCAGATAGATGAGACCATCGTCAAATTCGTGTATATAACCTGTCGTATCGAATAGCTCCACAATATCTTTCAGATTCACAGACCCATGGATAAGAGGGGCCACCAGTTTAGGTTCAAACTCAATCTCGTCTGACAGGCGATCCCATTCAAAATACTCTTTGTGACAGGTGGTGAGCAGAAGTCCGCCGGCCAAAAGGAAAATGATACCGTGTAAAAAATGTCGTGTCATGGCCTATTTGATTGAATAATTGTATAAAAAGTTATTTGCACTTCCCACAATCAGGTTAAATCTGCTGTCAGATCCGGCGAAATAGCCAATGCTAAATTGGGTGGAACCCTCAAGGGGAAATCCTTCATAGAGGGATCCATCTGAATTGATCAGGTAGATCCTGTTTCTGGGTCGGTCAGTAATACCGATCTTTATATCAGAAGCTGAGAATTTATAGATGTCGGGCATATCTTTGATCTCCTCCCTGACCCTGTATCCAAAGAGCCTTGATCCATCCTGGCGCAAAACATTCAATTCATTCCCGTCTGCGAAAATGAACTCAGAGATTCCATCTTTGTCCATATCCTGCATCTGGAAATAATGTTCCCTGGAAACTTTTTGACTTAACAGTGTGGAGGTTGCTCCATCCAAATAGATACCGATCACATTACCAGCCGTATCGGTGGATACCCATCTCGGTTTATCCTCTCTGATGTTCATGTCCAGGGTAAAAGGATTTTGAGGTGATATCACTACCCGCTCCTTGACTTTGATCCGATCCCGGCCACGCCGATCCAAAAAATAGGCCCGGTTCTTATCCGAAGCCACGATATAGTCTTTGTCACCTATCCTGAAGTGTTGTATGATCCCATATACCTGAGATTCGGTCTTCCCGAATTTCCAGCCGGTTACGATGTTCCCTTCGATATCGTAGGCATATATTTTCCTGTCCTCTCCCGCCACAAATAATCTATAGTCTTTGTTCTTATCATAGTCAAAGAGTGCCAACGGATTGGTTGCATCTGACCGGAGAGATATGGGATAACGCTCCACATAATTCCCATTTCGGTCGATCAAGTGGATCTTCTCCGCAGTGTTAAACAGATACTGAAGCTTCCCATTCTTATAAAAATCCACCTGATTAATCTCCCCCAGGATAGGACCTTCGAGACGCTGTTTCCATAGAATCCTGCCAGTACTGTTAATCAGGTAAATCCAATGACCCGCATCCTGTATGAAGATCTCTTTTTCCGAAGTATTATGGTTTTTTACCAATGCAGGTTTCATCATTGCTGCAGAATCCAACAGGCTCTCCCATACCGTAAGTGCCTTTTCCTTGATCTGGGATGTATACTTGCTACTGATACTCTGATACCATACATCTCCTTCTGTGCTATACTGAAGCACTACTCCAGGTATGCGGCGTAAAAAGATCTCCATGGATTCCAGCAGGCCACTTACTCTTTCATGTAGCAGATCGCGCTTATAATCCATATACGCATAGGGTCTGAAAAAGAGTGAAATATTGCTGCGATTGGACAGGTAATCTGACATCTCCTTGAAGACCGGATCGCTAATGAAAGTTTTATGCAGTACATTCTGATAGATTACCCTCGACAACACTTCTACCGACGGGCCAAAAATGAGGTAATTTTCATATACCGTAAAGTAGCTGTTAAATAGACGACCTGGCAGCAGTCCTTTGAAAAAATGGTCAGGAAGGTGATAGATTTCAAAACTGGTTTGATTATCCAGCTGATAGACTTGCCTCAAAGACTGCATGTCAAAAGCATGGACCTGCAGGTATTGTTGTATCCAGTGACTCACCATTTCCCTGGTTTCGCTACGGCTCCTGGTCTCAATAACCACCACCTCCTCTTCAGGCCTCATGGTCTCCCCCTCTATTGAAAACCAGGCTATCTCATCATCCACTGTGTTTACCAGATCCTCCAATGGGTCAAATCCATAGATCTCTTCTACTCTTGATTTTTCCGTTTCTATCCCTTCCTGCAAGCCCTGACCTGCACAATAGTCGGTCACCTGAGCCCTGAATTTTATGGGATCACTGATCCCCAGATGAAGAAAATAGGAGGTTCCTGATGGCATCATTTCGTGCACTTCCATTTTTACAGGGGATTGCTCTTTGAAGGCATTCAGGAAAAGAGGTAATTCTGTACTGGCATAGGACATTCCGTTGAGCATAATTGCATCCTCTTTCACATCCAGGTCCAGCTCCCCCCAGGAGGCCAGTTTGGAAAACAGCTCTATCTTGTTCCAGCTGGATTGCTCAACAAAAGGATAGAATAGGTGATGTAAATTCGCATAGTTGATATAGATGTTTGCGTGTACATACTTACCCGCAGTACCTCTTATCATCTTTAACCCTTCATCGGTGGAAAGATCAGCTTCAGAATGCATGGTCCTGATGGAGCTTTCCACCAACATGGAGGAGGGACTGAACAGGCCTATTCCGTTTATGCAGGCAAACGAAAATCTTTCCGGGAAAAACCCGGGCCTTCCGGATACATCATACATGACTTCTGCCTCGTATTTCCGACCGTTGACCATGGCCTCTCCGTCAAGTAGTTCAAGTATGAGCTGTTCAAAATCGTGATCAGTAACCGATCCCGAATATTTCACATACAAAAGCGGCAAAACCTGATCTTTCCCCACCAGGTGTAAAGAGAGATTCAATCCTTCTTCGTAGAGCAGATCCAGCAGAGCCTCACTGGAGTTTACCTGAGAGAGAATCATCCTGGTCATTGAATCCAGATCAGACCTGCCCGCAGTATTCACAAAATCAATCCAGACTCTGCTTCCCGGGATGATTGATTCTGACAGGTACTCATAATCGATATCTTCTAAAAACAGAAGAGCATCCTCAGGTATGACTTGCAGCACCTCTATGGGTGTAATTTTGTCAAAACGGTTTAACAGGATCACCAGCAGCAGTCCCGCACACACAACGGCAAAGAGCCCCCCATATATATATCTTTTCAACATTCCCGGGCTGTTTAGACCAAAAATATGAATATTACAAGCAGGTTAACGGGAAAATTACCAACACTGTAATTCCTGTTCTGGCTAAAGTCCAGGGTATGGTATGCTATTGGTACAATTTTTGCTATTTTTCTGCGGATTTTTCAATTTCATGTTCTATCGTACTCTATTCATATGTTGCACATTATTTTTTGCAGACCAGGTAATGTGTCAACGTCTCCAGGTGATCAGTGCCTCTGACCGGTCTCCCATCGAGCATGTTGCGGTATTTAACAGCTCCATGGAACGGGCCGCCATTACTGATTCCCTGGGAATGATCGATCTCTCTTTCTACCCAGATACAGATACCTTAATCTTCCGGCATCCTTCCTACATTACAGCTTATTACAATCTTGATCAGATATCAAAGCAATCGGTTATTGTACTTCACAGGAAACGGATCCTGATTGATGAATATGTAATTTCTGCCTCGAAATCGAGGGAGAGTAAACTGATTATCCCGAACATGGTGAACGTCCTGGAAGAGCATACCCTCAGGGAAACGACAGGTCTCACTGCTGCTGAGATCCTGGAGGGAACAGGCAATATTGCCATTCAGAAAAGCCAGGGCGGAGGTGGAAGTCCCATTTTACGGGGACTGGAAGCCAACAAGATTCTCCTGGTGGTTGATGGTGTAAGGATGAACAACGCCATATATCGCAGCGGGCATCTTCAAAACTCAATCACCATAGACCACTCCATTCTGGAAAGAACAGAGGTAATATTCGGACCTACCTCCATTATGTATGGAAGCGATGCATTGGGAGGAGTCATTCATTACTATACAAAAGATCCTGTGCTTTCCGAGGATGAGTTTACCCGTGTGAAAGTTCAGGCCTACACACAATATGCGTCTGCCAGTCAGGGCGTGACAGGTCATTTCGATCTCTCCCTGGGCGGGAGACAACTGGGTTCGCTTACCAGTATTACCTATAAGGATCTGGGCGATTTCCGAATAGGGGCAAGAAGAAGCCCATACCTGGGTGATTGGGGTCAGGTGATGCACTATGTGGACCAGGTAGGCGGGATCGACTCGACCCTGACCAATGACCAATTGCTTATTCAGAAAAACACAGGATATCGTCAGCTTGATCTGCTGCAGAAGTTCAGATACTCACCCTCGCGGTATGCAGACTGGATTCTAAATATGCAATACTCCACTTCGTCGGATATAGACCGACTGGACAAGTTGAATGATTACAGTGGTGATAATTTAAAATACGCCTCCTATTATTATGGTCCCCAGAACAGGCTGCTGATCAGCTTAAAGAACGTATGGAAGAAGGATAATACTTTTTTCACCAATATGACCACCATAGCTGCCTATCAGCACATTGATGAGGATCGGAACTCCAGAAAGTTCAGGAGTTCAGAGCTGTTATCACAACAGGAAGATGTGGAGGTTTTGAGCCTGAACCTGGATCTGCTCAAGGTCTGGAGTTCCCGCCATAAGCTTAATTACGGGGCCGAATTCAACCACAATGATGTTACCTCACAGGCCTGGTACGAGAATATTCATACAGGAGCACAACATACTGCAATAACCCGCTACCCGAAAGGTGGGAGTCAGACCTGGAGCGCCTCTTCTTATGCCAGTTACAAATGGATATTGGAAAATCGCCTGGTACTGAATGTGGGGACCAGGTATAACTGGGGCCATCTTTCATCCGGATTTGAAAATCCCCTCCTGCCATACGACCATATCGCTTTTTCTCATGGGGCATTGACAGGGAGCCTGGGCTTGGTATATACTCCATCGGAAAGCTGGCAACTGAATACCATATTATCCTCTGGTTTCCGAAATCCCAATGTGGATGATTACGGTAAAATAAGGGCCAAGGATAACTATGTTACGGTACCCAATGAGGAGCTCCGTCCTGAATACTCTTACAACGCAGAAGTGGGGATCAGCCGAACCGTGGAAGGGTATATGAAAATTGAGCTGGTGGGCTTCGCAACCTACCTTTTAGATGCCATTGTAAGGACCGGTTACCAGATCAATGGTGAAGACTCTCTTTACTATGATGGAGATCATTATCGCATCACAACCAATCATAATGCGGGACAGGCTTATATTTACGGAGCTTCTATGAATTTCACCTCCAATCTGAACAAGAGCATTATCCTGAAAGGAACTCTGAATTATACCAAAGGACACAACCTCACAGATGACGTACCATTGGGTCATATCCCTCCTATTTTTGGCAGGACATCACTAACCTACAGGAAGAGCAAATTCTTTGTAAATACCTATGTGGTATACCAGGGCTGGAAGAATATGGAGGATTTTTCTCCTTTCGGGGAGGATAATGAGGGTGAGGCTATGGCGTATGGATTCCCTTCCTGGTGGACCGCCAATTTGAAAACCGGATTGCAGCTGGGTGATCATTTCAATTTCATGTTAGCCATTGAGAATATATTCGATCAATTCTACAAGCCTTTTGCCTCTGGGATCAGTGCTCCGGGAAGAAATGTTATCCTCACGGCCCGGTTTACCCTGTAAAACAATCTCGATCCTTACTACCTGCTTCACCCGCTGAAAGATGTTGTGGAGGTGGTGCACTTTTGGTATCTTTCCCACTGCATATGCAGGAAATAAATCCAGTTATAGAGGAGGGATGGAAAAAGTTACTCTGGGAAGAGTTTCAATCCTCTTATTTCAAAGAACTGAGAGAGTTTCTGGTGGAGGAGAAGAGACAACTCACAATCTATCCTCCAGGAAACCTCATCTTTAATGCATTCCAACACACTCCATTTGATCAGGTTAAAGTGGTCATCCTGGGACAGGATCCCTATCATGGCATGGGTCAGGCACATGGATTATGTTTTTCGGTTCCGCCAGGTATTCCGCAACCTCCCTCCCTGGTCAATATCTTTAAAGAATTACAGACAGATCTGGGCATCCCTCTCCCGAAACACGGTAACCTGGAAAAATGGGCCGATCAGGGAGTACTGTTGCTCAACGCCACTCTTACCGTTCGCGCCAGTCAAGCCGGCTCACACCAGAACCGTGGATGGGAAACGTTTACAAACCGGGTGATAGAGAGGATCTCTCAAAAGAGCGATGGAGTAGTATTTATATTGTGGGGGCGGTATGCACAAGCTAAGGAGAACCTGATTGACGGACAAAAGCACCTGATTTTGAAAGCAGCACATCCTTCCCCATTCTCAGCATATAATGGATTCTTTGGTTGCAAGCATTTCTCCAGGACCAATAGCTTCCTGGAAAAACAGGGAAAAGATCCCATTGATTGGACACTGTAACAACTTTGGCACGCAATTTGTTTTATGATAGGCGACAGTTCATCCAATCATATTCCCTGACAACCTCGGGGCCAGGTCCGTCTCTCACAAGGCGGACTTTTATTTTTCTACCCCCTCCTTCACAGCTAACATCCATATTATACTAATTTATCCTACACAGATATTATAACGCTGCTGAATTTTGTCAATGACAAAATAAGGCAGCTAACATAATATCTGCTCCGGATTTATGACGATATATCTGGTATATCTGTGAAGGAGGGGATAGAATTGGGGAGGGATTAGTAGATAATCACCTCGTCGCAAAAGATCCAGGAAGGCAGTCCTGAAGCGTGGTGCCAAGGTGGTGCTACATTCATATTTTGTGCATACAGTTTGATGTACCTGGCCTGGACAGGATCGAACTGAAAGGAATAATACTCAACGTCGTTGACTTTATCTCCCTTTTTTAAAGGATGTTCTGTTTTTCTCTCCGCTATCTTATGAAAGGTCTTATTATCTGTGGAATAAGAGATCTCTACCTGTTCCGGAAAGAATACCACATGGTTGGTGACTTTCAGAAAGGCCGTATGAACATGGCTTAGTTCCTCCGTTTGACCCAGGTCAATGACCGCTTCCATATCATTCCCCTCGAATCCCAGCCAGTTAGCGTAAAAGCTGTTTCCTCCCAGGCTCCCGTCGGTCAGCACCAGGGGATCTTCATCGGCATATTTTTTAGGTTGAGTAAAAAGCGTCACAGGCCTATCTGCAGCTATATTTGGCAACGAGGCCCTATCGATGGCCTTCTCATAAGATTGAATATACTCTGCCACAGAAAACCTCATTTCGTTCATCATGGTAATCTCTCCGGATTCGCAGATCGTTTGAAATTGCTCGAGTCTGGACCGGGTATCAGGAGACAACCGGTATTCCCCGGAAATACCCTTTCTGGAAGCCTCCAGTATGGCGTAATGGGTACTGAGCCTTGCTTTCCGCACCCTTTCAAGTACGTCAGGTTTGTGGGAGACCGCATCCTCAGCATTACTGAAGAGTGTATCATAGGTATCCAGTAATCCGGATCGCAGGAAAGAATCAAAACCCTGTGACGGATCTCCATACAGAAAAAGGAAGAACTCGGGGACCTTCTGTATCTCTTCATGAATAGTAGTGATGTATTCCAGAATAAAAGGTGCCGCTTCCTGGTAATAGGTATCACAAAAGCTTTCCATGATAAGCCAGGGATCCTGATCCGGATTCCACAATAGCTGCGCGGTCAGGTAGGATCTCAGCTCAAACAATTCGCTGGGTTGGTGGCTGTGTTGCTCAAAGATCCATTTGGCATGGCTGTTCCTGAACAGTTCCATGTTGGGTTTCAATGTATGCAGGTTCGGAAAAGGAGCCAGAAAGTTGGTAAACTGGGTGGTGTAATCCCAGATCCTGATATTCTCTGTGAGTAATTTCCATCCCTTAAGATCGTTGGCGAAATCGGAACAGCCTTCTTCGATGGATTTGCTTCGGTCGCACTCAATGGAACAGAGGGTGATCAACACATTAGGGGCCGGTCTGGTTAAGCAGGGTTTCCGGGTGTACTGGTAGGCCAGCGTGGAAATCATCTTATGGGGGAAGTGCTCCGCCACACGATTTACGAACCGGATCATGGAACCACTGGGTGAGCCCTCCTCTTCATCAATGGCTGCACAATGCTCGCACTGGCAATACTGGGTGTTGTCATCCTGACTTACAGAAATGATACCCGCATCGGGATTTCGCCTGAAATGGGCTCTTACCGAGTCGATCACAATCTGCAGTACTTCCTCATTGGAAAGGCATAACTGAGTAGTAAGCCGCTTTCCGTTACGCCATGCATAAAACTCCGGGTGAGCCTTATAGAAAGTGCCTTCAGGCATGAAACGGTGAAAGGTATGAACCCCTGCACCAGGCACATATTTCGGGAAAGCTTCGTAAGTAGTCCCCAGTTTGTCGGCAAATGTGTGGTTTTCATAAAAGAGCCTGGAATGCACGGTCCGCGTTTCAATTTCAGGAGTATAGGTATAGTTGATCCCCTGCTTGACAGTGATGTTCTTTGATTCAGGGATCCTTTCAGCTTCGGGGTCCAGCCACATACAGTCCAGTTCCTGTTCAAGGAATCGATACACAGCGTACAACGTACTTTTCGAGTCCCCTCCATAGATAAAGAGATCCTCGTCGACAGCATGGTAACCAATGGTGTGAGTGGAGCTAGCTTCCTCTCCAGACTCCCATCCCACCATAATAGCATTTCGCCCTGCATCCCTAATGTCAACTGTAGTTACCGGGATATCCGCACCGGAAATTTGCTCCAGATACCGGCTAAGCTCCTGTGCGGCCCTTTGAATCGTAGTATCGGCATCTAAAGGGATAACAATATCATAATTGCTAGTCCCATTTCTGACCAGCTGAAGGGTTGAACGAAAACAGCCGGTGGTGGTAAGAGAGAGCCAGAATAATGAGGATATTAAGATCCATCTATGCTTTTTCATGTGGCGGATGAAACGGGTCAGGGGATTCAGCTTAGTGTTCATGTGGTGGAGGTTTAGTTTGACATGCAATATACTACCTATATCACGATGAGTCAACTATGACGAGGAACAGGCTCAGAGTCCCTGCCTGCAGAATTCACTGTGAAAGAAAGATATATTCTAAAAAGATTTATATCCAATGATTTCGCGCACATCCCGAACGGTCTTCGAGGCACTTTCCCGGGCTTTCTCCGCTCCCATCTTCATCACTTTCCGAAGGTAATCTGTATCGTTGTAGATCTCCTGGATACGCTCTCTAATGGGCGTGGTAAATGTGATCATATCTTCGGCCAGCTGCTTTTTCAGATCGCCGTAGCGGATGGTACAGTCATTATAGCTGGACCTGAATTGTTCCACGATGTCAGGAGTGGAGAGCAGCTCCAACAGGTAGAATAGGTTGGCTACCGGTTCACTCATGGGTGAGTTGGATTCCTGGGGACCCGCGTCGGTAACCGCACGCATCACCTTTTTCCGGATCGCACCAGGATCATCTGAAAGATAGATGCCATTGCCTTCACTTTTGCCCATCTTTCCGGTACCATCCAATCCCGGCACCTTCACCAGTTCTTCACCAAAATTGTAGGGTTCCGGCAATGTAAAATATTCCACACCGTACATATGGTTGAAACGCTTGGCAAATTTACGCGCCATCTCCAGGTTCTGCTCCTGGTCTTTCCCTACCGGAACCTAATCTGCATTGTGAATGATGATGTCGGCGCACATCAATACCGGGTAGGTGAGCAGCCCAGCGTTAATGTTCTCAGGCTGCTTTCGGATCTTCTCCTTGAAGGTAGTGGTTCGTTCCAGTTCACCCACGTAGGCATTCATATTCAGCAAGAGATAGAGTTCGGGTATCTCCGGTACATCACTCTGTATATATAAAGTGGCTACCTCCGGATCCAGACCTGCGGCCAGGTACTCTGATAACACAGTGCGTATATTGTTATGGAGATCTTCCGGTGTGGGATGGGTGGTGAGAGAATGGTAATCAGCCACGAAAAAGAAACACCTGTTCTCTTGCTGCATCCTTACAAAATTCTTCACCGCTCCAAAATAGTTACCCAGGTGAAGGTTCCCTGTTGACCTGATCCCGCTTAATACTGTATCCATAGCTAATGCTCCGCTTTTAACGCAACTGCAAAACTATAAAATGTTCTTGAAAAAACGTACTTTTGCCCCGATGACTACCACCCGTCAACATAAAGTATCCCGGCTGTTGCAAAAAGAACTGGGTGATTATTTCCAGAAACAGGGATCAGATATCGCCAAAGGAAAGATGATCACTGTTACGGTAGTACGTATCAGCCCTGACCTGGGCGTGACCAAAGTGTACCTGAGTATTTTCCCGGGTGAAGGACACGAAGAGACTCTTCAGGCTATAACTGACAAATCGGGGCTCATCCGGAGTGAGATGGGAAAAAGGTTGAGGAACCAACTGAGGCATATTCCCGAGTTTGTGTTCTACCTGGACGATTCGCTCGATTATATAGACCGGATCGACAACCTCTTAAATGATTGATCATGCAGTACGATCCCATCAAACGTTCACTTGGTCGCTTTTTTAACTTTACTCCTTCTTTCAGGATCCTGTTTTACCGGCTTCTGGATCTGCTTCTGCTTCGTTCATGGCACATTCGCAGGGAGGTAAAGATGCTACGGAAGGGAGGCTTTCAGCCAGGTCATATCGCAGATGCCGGATCGGGTTTCGGACAATATGTCTATTACCTTTCCAAGAAGTTTACATCCGCTTTTATCACCGGTTTGGATATCAAACAGGAGCAGGTGGATGATTGCAACTCATTCTTCTCCCGTATTGGACTCCGGCAAAGAGTTCAATTCAAATATGCCGACCTGACCCAACTGGATGTCAATGACATGTATGATATGATCCTCTGTGTGGATGTGATGGAACACATTGAAGATGACCGTACGGTATTTGAAAGGTTTTACAAAGGATTGAAACCTGGTGGGGTTTTGCTGATCTCCACTCCGTCTGATCAGGGAGGATCGGATGTGCATCACGAACACGAAGAATCATTTATTGACGAGCATGTGAGGGATGGATATGGGATCGAGGAGATGGAAGAGAAGCTCCTTGATGGTGGATTTTCTGATATCCATGTGAAATACTCCTACGGTAAGCCGGGTAAACTCTCCTGGAAATTATCCATGAAATATCCTATATGGCTTGTCAACACCAGCAAGTTGTTTCTGGTATTGTTGCCCGTGTACTACCTGGTGACCTACCCACTCTGCTTTCTGTTGAACAGAATGGATATCAGGCGAGAGCATCCTACAGGTACAGGTTTGATCGTAAGGTGCAGGAAGTGAACCTTTCATTATACATAGCCAGGCGTTATCTGCTGGGAAAAAAATCCCAGAATGCCATCAACATTATTTCGGCCATATCTGTGATCGGTGTAGCCACCGGAACCATGGCGCTTGTGATTGTACTTTCAGTATTTAACGGTTTCGATCACGTGGTAAAATCTCTGTTCAACTCTTTTGATCCCGATATTAAGATCTCTGCTGTGCAGGGAAAGACTTTCGTCCCGGATGACGAGGCTACTCAATCGATACAATCACTTCCCGGAGTGTTGGCCCTCTCTGAGGTGCTTGAAGAAAATGTGCTGCTGATGTATGGGGATAAACAACACATTGCCACCATCAAGGGTGTGGATGAAGCCTTTGAAGAAGTCACAGGGATAGATTCCATGATCTATGAGGGGACCATGAAGATCAGGGACCGGAACAGGTCCTATGCAGTGGTGGGTCAGGGAATCGCATACAGCCTGAGGATCGGACTCAGTTTTGTGGATCCGCTGTTTGTCTATACCATCGACCGGAAGGCCCGGATCAATATGGCTCAGCCCGAGGAGTCCATTCGACGCGATTTCCTCTATCCTGAAGGCATTTTTTCCATTGAACAGGATTTTGATTCCAGGTACATCATCGCACCCATCGAATTCGTAAGGAAACTGCTCTCCTACGAGACTGAGGTCTCCTTCCTGGAGGTCAAGCTGGACCCACGCTTTCCGGCCGACCGGGTACAAGAGGAGATCATTGAATTGATGGGTCAGGGGTATCATGTAAAGAACAGGCAGCAGCAAAATGAGCTCTTCTACCGGGTCATGAAATCGGAGAAGTGGGCTATCTATCTCATACTGACCTTTATCCTGATTATCGCTTCCTTTAATATCATCGGCTCACTCAGCATGCTGATCATCGACAAAAAGAGCGACATTGTGACTCTGCGTAATCTGGGTGCCAATAACCGGCTTATCGAGAGGATCTTTCTGGTGGAAGGATGGCTGATCTCAGTGGTGGGTAGTCTAACCGGGCTCTTTCTGGGTACTGCCATTAGCTGGATACAGCAGCAATTCGGATTGATCAAGCTTTCGGGCAGCGGGACATTTGTAATTGACGCCTATCCCGTTCAAATAGAGATCGTTGACATTGTATTAATCTGGCTTACCGTTCTATTTATAGGATTAATTGCTGCATGGTACCCTGTGAAACAGATCTCGCGGAAATACCTGAAAACCATTGAAAAAGAAGGGATTGTTTAAAACTTTGCACATCACCTATTTATAGATCCTATAATTTTATAAGGATCAGAATATAAATTTGACCCTGCTCTGCAACCAATTGCAGGGTATAACTGTATTGTAGATAGCTGGTATCGGGGTGACAGGTTTGATAAACATGAAGCAGTCTCTATGAAAATACTCAAGAATGTAATAGTTGCGATCTCTGTCCTGCTCACATCAGTGATATCCTTACAGGCACAGGGAGATGTCATCATAACCAGTGTAATCACCACTCCTGTAACCTGTGGCGGGGGTACCGATGGTACCATCTCAGTGACTATTAGCGGAGGAGATGGTATCTATACCTATCTGCTGGTGAAGGCAGGGGTACCTGTAGAGAATGCAGGTCCCATGGCATCTACGAGCTACACCTTCACAGGGCATGGTAAGTTCACCAATTATATTGTTATTGTATCTGACCAGAATCCCAGCAATGCCGACGGATTCTCCTTTGCCACCATCGATGGTCCCGAGCCCATCTCTATTACTACGGCCATACCTACCGATATTACGTGTAATGGGGCCAATGATGGGACCATTACGGTAGCAGCTACCGGCGAAGGAGGTAATTTCATTTTCGACCTGAGTGGTCCGGTAAACCAGACCAATGAGACCGGATTATTTACTGGACTGCCGCAGGGAGATTACATAGTTACTGTAAGCGATAAGGATGGATGCCCCTCCACCGATGTGACACCTGTGCTGACTATCAATAATCCCAATGTGATTACCATTGCAGTGGATAATGTGACAGATGTGGATTGTTATGGAGACAACACAGGTTCCATCACCATTACCCCGTCGGGAGGTACTCCTTCCGGAATGGGAAGTGGTTATACCTACAGCTGGACAGGTCCGGGAGGTTTTACCTCCACCGATGAAGATATTACTAACCTGGAAGCGGGTGACTATTTTGTAACGGTCTTTGATGGGAATATGTGCAGTACCAATGCCGGTCCCATTACTATCAGCCAGCCGGCGGAGATTACTGTGGTTCTTGATGGAACTACTGATGTTACCTGTAACGGGGGGAATGACGGAGCTGCACAGATCACTGCCAGCGGAGGTGTGGGAGGATATACCTACTCATGGGACGGGCAGGTCAGCGGACTCATCTCCACGGATGAAGATCCTGTCATCCTGGTCGCCGATACCTATGACCTGACTGTTTTTGATGGGAATGGTTGCTCCAGGACATTTACCTCATTTGCCACCATATCTGAACCGGCACCTTTCAGTATTGCTCTGGATGGCACTACTGATGTGTCCTGTTCAGGAGGCTCCGATGGTACGGCTACCATTACTCCCTCCGGTGGTACTCCCCCTTATACCTTTGCCTGGACCGGTGCAGTTTCCGGATACTCCTCCACGGATGAAGATCCTGTTAACATGCCGGCTGACGACTATTCTCTTACCATCTCAGATTCGCACGGTTGTATCCAGTCTTACCCTTCACTCCTGACCATTACTGAACCCGCTCCGATTTCCGTCGTAGTAAACGGCACCACCGATGTTTCCTGTAATGGAGGGAATGACGGCACTGCAACCATCACAGCTTCAGGTGGAACAACTCCCTATAGTTTCAACTGGACCGGGGATGTAACAAGTCACTCTTCAGGAATGGAAGATCCGATTGACCTGGTGGCCGATACATATGACCTGGAAATAACCGATGACAACGGTTGTATTCAGAGCTTCAATGATCTGGTGACCATTGGTGAACCTGCGGCATTAGCCGTAATTGTGGATCTGATTACTCATGTGGACTGTAACGGGGATGCAACCGGATCCATTGATATTACTCCTTCAGGAGGTACGCCCTCCTATACCTTTGCATGGACAGGTCCCGGTGGATTTACTGCATCGACTGAGGATCTGACCAACCTGGCGGCAGGCGATTACAGTCTTGTCCTGAGTGATGATAACGGTTGCTCTGAGAGTTTCGTCAACCTGGCCACCGTTAGTGAAAACACGGCTATCTCAGCCTCATTTATTCTTACAGATATCTCATGCAACGGAGGATCTGATGGTGCCATCAATGCTTCTGTTGTCGGAGGCACTCCCAATTATGTATATGCATGGACCGGACCGGGCGGATTCACTGCTTCCACTGAAGATATCTCGGGATTGCTTCCTGGATCCTACCAGCTTACCGTGACAGATGATCTGGGGTGTGTACAGGTGATGGCCAGCCAGGTTCTCTCACAACCTCCTATCATATCGGCCACATCCACCCAGGTGAACATAGATTGCTTCGGTGCCGGTAATGGTTCTGTCGATCTTTCACCTGCAGGGGGAACCCCCCCATATACATTTGCATGGACGGGTCCTGGTGGATTCACTGCTACTACCGAAGATATCTCGGGTCTGGATGCCGGCTCATATAGCGTCACTATTACCGACGGGAATAGCTGTTCTATCCTGTTCACTAATCTGGCCACCATTACTGAACCTGCAGAGATTCAGGTTTCGTCGGTAAAATCTGACATATCGTGTGGCGGACTGACCGATGGATCTATCGATATTACGGTGACAGGTGGAACCCTGCCCTATTCCTTTGCATGGAGTGGTCCCGGTGGATTTAGCTCCACCTCGGAGGACATTTCCGGACTGGCGGCAGGCAGTTACGATCTGACTATTACCGATGGGAACAGCTGCGTGGTCAGCTTCCCGGCCATTGAAACCATTATAGAACCCTCTTTGATTGTTGCCACCTATGTTTCTCATCAAAATGTAAATTGCAACGGGGGGACCGACGGATCCATCCTCATCGATGTGACGGGAGGTACTGCTCCCTATACATTCGACTGGACCAACAGCTCAGGTTCCACCCAATCGATCGTAGAGGATCCGACCGGACTGTCTGCAGAGACCTATTCTCTTGATATTACCGATTTCAGAGGATGCGGAGTCTCTTATCCCGACCTGGTTATTATCACCGAACCTCCCGTACTGGCCAGTACACTGTCAGGAACAGATATTAGCTGTTATGGGGATGCCAATGGCACCATTACGGTGACTCCGTCAGGAGGTACTCCACCCTACGAGTATTCCAGGATAGGTGATATTGGACCTACCTATCAGTCCGGCAACGTGTTTACATCGCTTGGACCAGGATTCTATACCATATGGACCAGGGATGCAAATCTCTGTGTAATCACTGATACGATCACCCTCACTGAACCCTCCGAGATTCAAATTTTAGGGGAGACCAAAAGTGGGCAGAACCTCTGTTATGGCGACTCTTCCGGACAGATATCCATTGATTTGGTTACGGGGGGTGTACTACCTTATAGCTATTCCATCAACGGAGGCGTGGACTTTTATGCAACCAGCCTCTTTACTAATCTCCCGGCGGGCAGTTACCAGACTGTGGTCAGAGATGCCAGTGGGTGCACTTCATCAGGAAATCTGAATGTGATCACTCAGCCCTCTCAGCTACTGATTGATTCCTATTTCCAGGAGGATATCACTACCTGCTTTGATGCCCTTGAAGGCCGCATAGTCATTGTAGGTACAGGTGGAAACGGAGTTATCACTTATTCCCTGAATGGGGGTATTCCCGGTCTTTCCGGTGACTTCCAGAATTTACCTGGAGGACTCCACCAGGTGCAGATGGAGGATGAGAACAATTGTACCTTCGACACCTCGGTGGTTATATTAACACCTCCTGCAATAGTAGTGGATAATGTTTCCATTACTGATGTGCCGGGCTGCAACGGAGATGCCACAGGAGCAGTGTCGGTGACCGGATCAGGGGGAACAGGAACTCTCAACTATTCACTGGATGGAGGAGCCTATCAGGGTACCGGTAATTTTACCGGACTTCTGGCAGGTAACCACACAGTAACTCTAAGAGATGATAATAATTGTACCAGGGATACGGTGATTACCGTAAACGAGCCTGCACCCTTAACCATTCTGACAGAAGTGGTCACTCCCATTTCCTGTGCGGGTGCAAGTGATGGCATCATCCAGATCAATGCTTCAGGGGGTACGGTACCCTTGAGTTATACACTAAATCCAGGTGCTGTATCTAACGGAACCGGCTTGTTTAACGGACTATCCCCGGGGATTTATACCATTTCGGTGGATGACGCCCAGGGTTGTGGCCCAGTCAATTCCTCTCCGTTATCCCTTTCCGATCCTCCGCTTCTTCTGATCGATTCTCTCATCGACAATAATATCAGCTGTTTCGGGGCCGATGATGGCAACATCACCATCTATGTCTCTGGTGGAGTGACTCCTTATGAATACTCCATTGACAACCAGGGATCATGGTCACCCGACAGCCTTTTCAACGGCCTTACTCCGGCCACTTATGAAGTGTTTATCAGGGATGCAAATCTCTGTACCGTCTATGGTGGATCATATACGATGTCTGATCCAGCTCAACTTTCCCTCTCAATTACTACAACAGATATTACCACCTGTTCAGGAGATACCACAGGTATCATAGAGGCTGTGGGCAGCGGCGGGACCGGAAGCCTGGTCTATTCATTGGATGGTCTGTTATTCCAAAGTTCAGGTACATTCAGTAATCTGCCGGCAGATTCCTATACCGTGTACCTGAGGGATGATGGAGGTTGTACCTTCACACAGGCAGCCACCATCAACGAGCCTGCCCCTGTGGTGGCCACCATAATCAAAACGGATGCCACCTATGGAAACCTGGGTTCCATCACCATTTCGGGTACTTCCGGAGGGACTTCTCCCTACCAGTATTCTATCGAGAGTGATACGGGCACTTTCTCCAGCGATACCTCATATATAGATTTAGAGGCCGCCACTTATCATGTAATCGTAAGAGATGCGAGTGGATGTACCTATGAGGAGATGGTCGATATATTGGATGTGCCGCCCCTGGATGTGGTGGTCAACACATTTGATGTGAGTTGCTTTGGTGCCAACGACGGATCCATTGAGTTTATCCCCCAGGATGCTGTGGGAGCTGTGCAATACTCCATAGATAGTGGGAACAATTTTGTCCCGGATCCTCTGTTTGAAAACCTTCAGGGAAATATGACCTATTACCTGGTGGCTATAGATGACACCGGGAAAGTGTTCACCGATTCCATATTTATTACAGAACCGCCAGAGATTGTGCTTTCATTCAGTGTTACTCCGGCTGTATGCAGTGCACTCAGTGAAACCGGAGCCATTGATATCACAGTATCCGGAGGTTCGGGAGGCTTCTCTTTCCTTTGGTCAGATGGAAGCACGGAAGAGGACCGGAATAATATCGTTGCAGGAGAATATACGCTGCTCACATCAGATGCTGACGATTGTTACAGGATCGATACCATCCTGGTTAACAGTCAAGTCATTGTAGTGGCTGATGCCGGTGAGGATACCACCATCTGTTACGGTGAATCCATTCAGTTGGATGGATTGGGAGGACATATACCTGCTTGGGAAACGTCGCCATTCCTTGTGGATACCTCCATAGCCAATCCGGTCACCCTCGGAATCACAGAATCGACCATATTTGTATTTACCATTACCGAAGAGACCAGTCCATTTGGATGTCGTGACGTGGATTCCATCACGGTTTCGCTCTTTCCCCAGTTGGGAATAGATGCAACAGATGATACACTGATTATAGCAGGAACCTCCTTACAACTGGAAGCTGCCGGAGGTCCGTTCAGCCAGTACAGATGGGAACCGGTTTCCTGGCTTGATAACAGTACTCTCCCCAATCCGATTGCCACGCCACCTGAGTCCATCAGGTATTATGTATATGGGACCAATCCAAGCGGATGTGAAGAGATGGACTCCGTTTTTGTTGATGTGATTGAGGACTTACAGGTCTATAACGTCTTCTCCCCCAATGGCGACGGGATCAATGACTATTTTGAGATTGATAATGCGGAGAGCTTTCCCAATATGCAGGTTGAGGTATGGGCCCGCTGGGGCGATTTGCTCTTTTCCACCGTCGGCTATGACAGTGGAAGCCGGTGGGATGGAACAACTCGTGGAAAGGATGTCCCCATTGGCACATATTACTATATAATCATCCCCTACAGTGGAGCAAAACCCATTACAGGGAACGTCACGATAATCAGGTAACATGAGAAAAGTTACATACATCATATTGTTCATATTAGTTGCTGGTGCTGCCGGAGTTCAAGGTCAGCAATTGCCCCAGTATACCCAGTACATGTTTAATGATTTTGTAATCAATCCGGCCATTGCAGGGGTACACAATTTTTACCAGATCAGGACCAATCACAGGTTTCAGTGGGTGGGCCTGGTAGATCCTCCGCTGACCAACTCCATCGCTTTCTATGGTCCCCATGCAAATCTGGATATGGGGTATGGAGGCTATGTATATAACGATGTAACAGGGCCCACCAGTCGAACGGGAATTACAGGCTCATATGCTTATAACATAGCGTTAACCGGAGATATGAGGCTCTCCATGGGTATCTCTGCAAGTATGATGCAATTTCGCATCGACGGCACTCAGCTAAATCCCAGGGAAGTATCCGATCCCGCTCTTTTGCAAATGGTAAGTACCTCTTATCTTCCCGATGCGGGATTAGGTGTTTACCTCTATGCGGAGGATTTTTATGTAGGGCTGTCAGCCGCTCAGCTTTTGAACAATAAGATCAAGCTATTTGATAACCAGGAAGGACTGAATCGGTTAAAGACCCACATCAATCTTACCGGTGCTTACCAATACCATATTAATGACGAGTGGATGGTGGAACCATCGGTGATGATCAAGGGAACTGCACCCAAGGAGTTGAGTTTTGATGTTACGGCCAGGGGAGAATGGAGGAAGATGGTCTGGGGTGCATTAGCTTACAGGTATCATGAGTCCATTGGAGTACTCCTGGGATACAGCTACGAACAGATGCTTTTCTTTGGATATGCCTACGATATTGGAATCTCTGCCCTCAGAAAATATAATACAGGGACACATGAAATCATGATCGGCTACCGTTTTAATGATATCAAATGACATCTATGATTTTCCGGTTTCTGAGTATATTTCTGATCTCTTCTGTCATTCTTTCCAGTAGCTGCATCAATAAAAAGCAAATCTCCGGTAAGGAATTTATCGATCGTGAAGTACTGATAAATGTCCTGGTGGATATACATCTGGTGGACGGTATTACCAATGACCGGAGGTTTCATCGCCGTTATGATGCAGACAGCATTAACATGTCACAGCCCATTTTCGAAAAATATGGTGTTACCAAGGAGATGTTTGATACCACCCTGGCCGTTTACAGCCGATATCCTGCATTACTGGACGAGGTGTATAATGAAGTGTTGATCCAACTCAATGTGATGCTGGATGAAATTGATCAGGAAGAAGATGTTAATAGATTAGCAGAGTAGACAGAACGATTCCAAACCCCACAACATATCCTGAAAAGATCCCTCCAGACTGCTGCAATCCCATAGCGATTCTTGCGCTCCCGGTGAGTCCTGCTGCAAGTAGTGAGAGTATGAGCACACCCTGTAATGGGGTTTCATAAAGAAAGATCAAAGCGATGATAAGCCCTGTTATTCCCCCAAGTGCTGCTGTATGATAGCAAATCTTGAATTTCAGGTTCAGCACGACCATCACAAAAAGGGTGATAGCCACAGATAATACATAAGCATGAATCACTCTGTTCAGGGGAAGACGGAGAAAATAGACGAATGTGATGATATAGAGGATCAGAATGATCAACTGGGGGATCCACTGCTCTTCCCTGGAGGTTTGTTGTGTATTGGAAGCCTGATTTCGAATATATAGGATCGGAATGATCATTAGTGGGAAGATGAGTGTTCCCAAAGCCATTACAAACAGGATAGCTCTCTTGGCCGCAGGATCGAGGAGGGAGAGATAGGTTCCTGAATTCAGCATGAGCAACAGACCCAGTGTAGGCATGAGCAAAGGATGGAAGATGTATGAAATTACCAGAGCTGCTTTCTTCATTTTCAATACTTTATAGCTCCTTCCTCAATCGGGCAACCGGCAAACCCAGTTGCTCTCTGTATTTGGCCACGGTCCTTCTGGCGATCTGGTATCCTTTTTCATTAAGAATGGCGGAGAGCTTGTCGTCTGTTAATGGCTTCCTTTTATCCTCATTGTCAATGCAATCTTGCAGAATCTTCTTGATCTCCCTGGTGGAAACCTCCTCCCCGCTTTCGGTTTGCATCCCCTCTGAGAAAAAATACTTCAACGGGTAGATCCCAAAGTGGGTCTGTATATACTTGCTATTCACCACCCTTGAAATGGTAGAGATATCCAGATGGGTCATGTCGGCAATATTTTTCAGGATCATGGGACGCATCCGGATCTCATCGCCCTCATAGAAATACTCCTCCTGGTAATCCAGGATAGCGTTCATGGTCAATAACATGGTATTCTGCCTCTGCCTTATGGCATCAATAAACCACTTGGCCGAATCGAGTTTCTGTTTCACAAAAGTGATTGCGTCCTTTTCATCCTTGCTGGCCGAAGCCTTATTGGCACTGTAGCTTTCAAACATTTCTGAATAGGTTTTACTCACCCTCAGTTCAGGCACATTGTTTGAATTGAGATAGAGTTGCAGCTCTCCTTCATTCTCTTCCAAGATAAAATCGGGAACGATGTGATGAAAGGATTTTGCCTGAGAATCCCCCATGGCGCCCCCGGGTTTCGGGTTGAGCCTTAAGATCTCTTCTAAAGCCTCTTTCAATTCCTCTTCTGAAATAGCTACCCTCTGTAAAATCTTATCATAATGCTTATTGGTAAACTCTTCGAAGTGGTTCTTCAGGATGGTGTGGGCCAATTGAGTTACCCTATTATCCAGATTTTTTCTCTCAACCTGCAGCAGAAGACACTCCTGAAGATTACGGGCTCCTATGCCAGCTGGATCAAATTCCTGAATAATCATCAGCACCTCATGAAGTTCCTCATAGGTGGCTTCCAGTCCCACAGAAAAAGCGAGATCATCAGCAATGGCCTCCAATTCCCGTCTCAGATAACCGTCATCATCAATATTCCCAAGGATATATTCTGCCAGCAATTCCTGATCTTCTGTAAGCTTCCTCAATCCCAGCTGGCTTTTCAGCTGCTCCCTGAACGTGCTTCCCAGGCTAAAGGGAATCTCTTCCCTTTTTTCGTTGGCCGAATAATTCTGTGCATTTAACCGGTAACTGGGAATATCATCATCCTGAATGTAGTCCTCCAGGGAAAACTCATCCTGTTGTTCCGTCTGCTGCTCATCCTTTACCTCCTCCTGTTCGCTATATGGATTCTCTTCGCTTCCCTCTTCCAGGACAGGGTTTTCTTCAAGCTCCTTCTTGATACGCTGTTCCAGCTGAATGGCAGGGATCTCCAACAGCTTGATCATCTGGATCTGCTGTGGGGACAGCTTTTGAAGTAATTTCTGTTGGAGCCTCTGTTTAAGCATCGATTAGAGTTTAAAATTCTGCACTTTTGGGAGTTCTGGGAAATGGGATCACATCCCTTATGTTATTCATTCCGGTAATAAACATGAGTAACCGTTCAAATCCCAATCCAAAACCACTGTGTTCTACCGTTCCAAATTTACGAGTTTCCAGGTACCACCACAATTCATCTTCCGGAATATTCATCTCCCTCATCCTTTTTTGGAGCTTTTCCAGAATCTCCTCCCTTTGAGAACCCCCAATAATCTCCCCTATCATTGGGAAGAGCACATCCATGGCCCTTACTGTTTTTCCATCATCGTTCTGCTTCATATAGAAGGCTTTAATATCCCTGGGGTAATCGGTAAGAATAACCGGTCGTTTGAAATGGGCCTCCACCAGATATCGTTCATGTTCCGCCTGTAGATCAAGACCCCAGGCTACCGGGAATTCAAACTTCTTATCCGCCTTTAACAGGATCTCAACGGCCTCAGTATAACTCTTTCTTTCAAAAGGATGTTCCAGTACAAACCTTAGTCTCTCCAGCAATCCTTTGTCTACCATGTTGTTCAGGAACTCCAGATCATCTTTACAATGATCCAGCGTATAGCGAATCAGGTATTTCAAGAAATCTTCAGCCAGGTCCATGTTATCGTGGATATCGTAAAAGGCCATTTCGGGTTCTATCATCCAGAACTCAGCCACATGCCTGGGAGTGTTAGAGTTTTCGGCACGAAAAGTCGGGCCAAAAGTATATATGGAAGAGAGAGCCAACGCTCCAAGTTCCCCTTCCAGCTGACCTGATACGGTAAGGTTGGTAGCTCTTCCGAAAAAGTCACTCGCAAAATCGATATCCCCCTCCTCATTTTTTGGGACCTGGTCCAGATCGAGCGTAGTCACCTTAAACATCGCTCCGGCGCCTTCTGCATCCGAAGCTGTAATAATAGGTGTGTGCAGATAATAGAAACCTTTGTCGTTGTAGTATTTATGGATGGCATATGCCAGCGCATGCCTGATCCTGAAAACCGCACCGAATGTATTGGTTCTGAACCGCAAATGAGCAATTTCTCTCAGGAATTCAAAAGAGTGCCCTTTCTTCTGTAAAGGGTATACCTCAGGATCAGAATCTCCAAGGATATCTACTTCTGCTGCCTGGATCTCCACACTCTGTCCCTTACCCATTGATTCTACCAGCTTCCCGGAAACCCTGATGCTTGAACCTGTGGTTACCCTTTTCATCACCTCTTCCGGAAAAGAGCTCAAATCGGCCACTACCTGAATGTTATGTATGATAGTGCCGTCATTCACTGCGATAAACGCCACCTGGTTATTTCCTCTTCTCGTCCTCACCCATCCTTTCAATACTACTTCTTGATTGATCTCTGATGCCGTAAGCAACTCTTTTACTGTTGATCTCTTCATATCCTTTTTCTTTATCAAGCTACAAAAATACAATTTTATCATTTTCCAATCGTTAACTTTTATTATCTAAAAGAATCAATTATTTTTACCTGAATACCAAAAACTCAGACCATGGAGCAAGAGAAGAAATCCATCATGGTTACCTGGGATTTTTCTGCTGTATCCTACCATGCATTGAAGCATGCCATAAAACTGGCTCACATTGTGAAAAATGATATTGTTCTCTTTCACATTGTAAAAGATGCTGCAGAGGAAGAATCCGCCAAAGAGAAGATGGATAGCGCAGTTGTTGAGATTAAAAACGACTTAGGAGAGGAGGTCAGTTACTTTCTGCACCATGGAAAGATATTTAAAGAAATTGCTGATTATGCCTCCATTGAAGAAAACAATGTCAATTTTGTGGTCATGGGAACCCATGGCATGAAAGGAGGTCAGAAGCTGTTCGGAAGCTGGGCATTAAAAGTCGTTGCAGGTTCATCTGTTCCTTTTATAGTAGTACAGGATGAACCCACTGACAAAGACCGGTATACCGATATCGTGTTCCCCATTGATTTCAAATCGGAAAACAAAGAGAAATTACAGTGGGCCATATTCCTGGGGAAATACCTCAACTCCAAGATCCATCTGTACAAAGCCCCGGTGGCTGACAAGAATCTGCAGAAAAAAGTGAATGTAAATCTAAACTTTGCGATCCGTTTTCTGATTCAAAACAATATTGACTACGAGATACATACAGCAACTAAGACGGGTACTGGTAATTTTCAAAAGGAGATACTCTCCTTTTCCAAGCGGATAGCGGCTGACCTGATCCTGATCACCACTACCAAACACATCACGAAGATTGACTATATTTTCGGTGCCAAGGAGCAATACCTGCTCTCTAACAATGAGAGGATCCCCGTGATGTGCGTAAATCCAAAATCCAACTTCGCCAAGGTAGGCCAGTTCATGTATGGATAATATGTCCATTGCAGTCAAGCATATAGCAAAACGCTATGGCTCTCAGATGGCGGTTAATGACGTTTCATTTGACATTCGGACAGGTGAGATTGTGGGTTTTATTGGTCCCAATGGCGCTGGTAAAACCACCACCATGAAAATCATTACCGGAACCCTGCCTCCTGATCAGGGTGAAGTGATGATTATGGGGATGTCTGCCATGGCACACCAGCGAGAGATCCGGAAGAAAATGGGTTACCTGCCAGAACACAACCCTCTCTATCTGGAGATGTACATTCGTGAGTACCTTAAGTATGTGGCCGGTCTCTATCATATTAAGGGATCAGAGGCCAGGAAGCAGATCGAAAGTGTCATTGAAATGACCGGTCTCTCCATTGAGGTACACAAAAAGATCGGGAATCTCTCCAAAGGATTCCGTCAGAGGGTGGGACTGGCTCAGGCCCTGATCCACGATCCTGAAATCCTGATCCTGGATGAGCCCACTTCTGGTTTGGATCCCAATCAGCTGGTGGAGATCCGTAATCTGATCTCTCACATTGGTAAGGAGAAGACCGTGTTACTATCCACCCACATACTTCAGGAGGTTGAAGCGATATGCGACAGAGTGATCATCATCAACAAGGGTACCATTGTGGCAGATGATCGTTCGAGAATCTTAAAAGAGAAGGGCGAAAATCAAATCCAAACCATACATATTGAGCTGGAAGGAGCGGTGAATCCACAAGCCTGGAAAAGCCTCCCTTTTATTGATCATGTCAAAAGCCTGGAAGGTAACCAGTTTCTTCTGGAAACACAGGAATCACGTGATGTACGTGGGGATATTTTCAACTTTGCTGTTAATCAAGGTCTTACTATACTTTCACTCTCCCTTAAAGAAAAAAGCCTGGAAGAGGTGTTCCGGGAGATCACCCAGCACTAATTCCCTGATTATTATTTAGATGTGACAAAAACAAAATGGCATTGTATTTGTTTACATAATTTATATATTTACCGACTCAATTTTGTTAACCAAATGATTACCCTATGAAATTAAGAGTATTAGCAGTTTTATCAGGCATTCTGCTGACATGTTCATTGTCTGCTCAAACCCTTACAGACGTGATCAACGAGTTCAATACGGGTGTTGAAAAGCTCAACAACCAGGAGTATGAACTTTCTGTTGAACACTTTAATCAGGTTTTGGCGCTGGCCGAATCCGTTGGTGATGAAGCAGATGATATGAAGACAAAAGCAGAACAACAGATTCCTTCGGCCTATTACAGACAGGCTACCCTGTATTTGAAGCGAAAGCAGTTTGACAATGCCATTCCTTACCTTGAGAAGACCATTGAGTATTCCGAGTTGTATGCAAATAATGAGGAATCCAATCAAAAGGCAAGCAAGTACCTTCTTCAATCCTATATGAGGGAAGGACAACGTAACTATAAGAACAAGTCTCTTGAGGAGGCTGTAAACTATTACGACAAGGCCCTTGCCATGAATGGGAACCTCTATCAGGCACATCTGGGAAAAGGGATGATATTCCTCGATCAGGATGAGACCGATATGATGCTGGAAGAGTTTAACCTGGCCAAAGAAGGAGCCCTCGCTAAAGGGGATGCCAAGACCGTTGGCCAGATAAACGGAAGGATTGATGCTTACTACAATAAGTTTATCACCGAAGAGATGGAAATGGTAGATCCCGAGGATAACGATTACTCCTATGTGGTTGAAGCATGCGAGAATGCTCTGGGTGCAAATCCGGATAATCCAAGAGCACTTTATCACCTCGCTCTTGTGAAGAACAAACAGATCCAATACGATGCAGCCATCGACTATGCCATGCAGGCTCTTCAGCACGAAACTGAACCTGTCTGGATCTCTGCCATCAATTTTGAGCTGGGTAGTGCCTATCAGAATTCAGTGGAGTATGAGAAAGCCTGTGAAGCCTTTAAAAAGGTAGTGGAAGAACCTTTCATGAGCAGGGCTGAAAAGAAGATGGCAAATTTAACCGGATGTAATTAATTTCATCCTCAAGAACATATCTGAAAGCAGCGTGAAATACGCTGCTTTTTTTTGTCACATGCACGAAATTTGCTTCCTTTGTGCGGTCACTGTGGATAGATTTGACTGATTGCAACCACGGAAAAAAATGCTAAACCAGGATTTTCTTCGACGATCAGTCAACTTCCCCCGACCTAATAGTTACAACAGAAAAAACAAAATAATTATGTCCTATCTATTTACTTCAGAATCGGTATCAGAAGGTCACCCCGACAAAGTGGCCGATCAGATCTCCGATGCGCTTCTGGATGAATTTCTTGCATTTGATCCTCAATCTAAAGTGGCATGTGAGACTTTGGTAACCACCGGACAGGTGGTGTTGGCCGGGGAAGTGCATACTACCACCTATATCGATGTACAAAAGGTGGCCAGGGATGTGATTTGTAAAATCGGGTATACTGAAAGTGCCTACCAGTTTGAGTGCAACTCATGTGGAGTGATGACCCTGATTCATGAGCAATCGCCTGATATCAACAGGGGAGTTGACCGGAATGACCCCATGGCGCAGGGTGCAGGCGATCAGGGAATGATGTTTGGTTATGCCACAAACGAAACAGATGATTACATGCCCCTTCCTCTGGAATTGAGCCACAGGCTGCTGATAGAGTTAGCTGCCATTCGGAGGGAGAAAGCAGTAATGACTTACCTTCGACCCGACTCCAAATCGCAGGTCACCATCGAATATGGTGATGATCATAAACCCCATCGCGTACATACTATTGTGCTGTCGACCCAACACGATGAGTTTGATGACGATGATGAAATGATGTTAGAAAAGATCCGGCAAGATGTGAAGGATATCCTTATCCCGCGTGTAGTGGATCAACTCCCCGCAAGGTTGAAATCTCTGTTCAATCATGAGATTATTCTTCATGTGAATCCCACCGGCAAATTTGTGATAGGAGGTCCGCACGGAGATACAGGACTTACCGGCCGAAAGATCATTGTCGATACCTACGGAGGCAAAGGAGCACACGGAGGAGGAGCTTTTTCAGGAAAAGATCCCTCGAAGGTGGACCGTTCAGCAGCTTACGCTGCCAGGCACATCGCTAAAAATATCGTGGCTGCAGGAGTTGCTGATGAAGTACTGGTGCAGCTTTCCTATGCCATTGGAGTAGTAGAACCTGTTGGGATATTCGTTAACACATTTGGGACATCCCACGTGGACCTGAACGATAGTGAAATCGCCAGTAAGATTGAATCGATCTACGACCTCAGGCCTGCCGCCATCGAGCAGCAATTGAAACTTCGAAATCCCATCTACCGGGAAACAGCTTCGTACGGACATATGGGACGAACTCCTGAAACGGTTACTAAAACCTTTTCATCGCAGTACTGGGAAGACCGTACCATGGAAGTGGAGCTCTTCACCTGGGAGAAACTGGACTTAGTGGATACATTCAAGAAAGAATTCAAGCTTTCTTAGTGCCAAGTGCTCAGGGCACAGATAGTACTTATCCACTTTTTAACAAGGCTCTTTCTAACTTTAAACTTGTAACTTTCAAACTAAGATGTTTTCAGGGATTGTAGAAGAGGCAGCAAAGGTTATCCGATTGGAAAAGGATCAGGAAAACCTGCACATTACCATGCAATGTTCATTTACCCATGAACTAAAAATAGACCAGAGTATCTCTCATAATGGGGTATGCCTCACAGTAGTAGATATTCATGAGGATCACTATACGGTAACCGCCATTAAGGAGACCCTGATGAAGTCAAACCTGGGATTACTTGCGATAGGCGATAAAGTAAACCTGGAGAGAAGCACCCGGCTGGATGCCCGGTTGGATGGACATATGGTCCAGGGCCATGTGGATCTTACTGCCACATGCACCGATGTGAAGGAGGCTGATGGCAGCTGGTATTATACCTTTGAATATGATCCTCAGGGTGAGGAACATATTACCGTGGAAAAGGGATCGGTCTCAGTGAATGGAGTAAGTCTGACGGTAGTGAATTCCAGGGATAGATCTTTTC